>JAZLCX010000055.1:0-3601 GCA_045614425.1 Eubacteriales bacterium
CCACAAATTTCCATGATTTTCTGTTCCAAAACATTGTAACAGAGCGCATATTTCTGCGCTGATTGCCGTCCATGTTCCGTTAAATAAGCAAGCCCGAAGGTTTCTTGCTGAATCATGCCGATTTCGGAAAGAAATTTCAGCATACTGTGAACGCTGGGCTTACTGACTTTTAAGGCATTGGCAAGCTCTATATTTTTGACTCCACACCCATTCGCAGATAAGCGGTAAAGCCAAATCAGATATTTTATCTGAGATAATGTGAATTCATTATAGTTAGCCATCGCTAACCTCCGCGCTTAAGAAAAGGGAGATGTCCGAAAAGGTACATCTCCCTTAACGTTTATTGATGTTTGTTTTTCTTATCTGATTTCATATGACCACAGCTACACGAGTTTCCTCCGCACCCTCTTGCGTAAGGACAACCGACACATTTTTCTCCGCGCTTTTTTGCACGAATGATATAGAAGAGAGCTGCGCCGACAATCAAGACAATTATGGCAATTGCTATGTAATCAACCATATTCATGTTATGCCTTCAGAGCGTATTCAGCCTTAAGCTGTTTGTTGTTTCTGATGATCATGACGGTGAAGATCAAAACGATGGCGAGAGTAATTGCCCAACCGAGGATAGGCATCCAAATTGCGCCAAGGCTTCCACCGGTGAAGAGCGTTCCGAAGAAGAATACGAGGAATGCAATCACATAACCAACGGCAAATTGAAGACCAACGCCTGCCCAAAACCACTTTTTGCTGTTGATTTCGGAGTTCATTGCGCCGAGAGCCGCAAAGCAGGGAGGTGTGAAGAGGTTGAACATCAGGAATGCAAGACCGGCAACAACGGAAATACCGCCCATTTCGGCAGCGCCGATAGAACCGATCGCTTCCAGATCTTCATTGATCAGATGTTCAAACATAAATACGGTTGCGAGCGTCGAAACAACGCATTCTTTTGCGATAAAGCCGGTAACTGCCGCTGCGGCAAGCTGCCAGAGCGCAACGCCGACGATAGGAGCGATTACGTATCCGATAGGAGTTGCAATGGAAGCAAGGATAGAGTTTGCGGGATCTTCAACTGCTTGGAAATTCCATCCGTATGTCTGCATCATGTAAACGACGAAGTTGCATACGAGGATAACGGTACCTGCTTTTACGATATAAGCCCAACCTCTCTGGCACATCGATTTGAATGCAAGACCAAAGGAAGGTGCTTTGTATTCGGGAAGTTCAATGATAAAGAAGGATTTTCTTGCTTTATATCCGTTCAGTGCGTTTACGAGAAGCGCGCAAAGGAGGATCAATACGATACCTACGAAATACATGGTTACGCCAATCCAGGAAGATTCGCTGAAGAACGCGCCTGCAAAGAGGGAAATAACGGGAAGCTTTGCACCGCAGGGCATAAAGGGCGTGAGCATTGCGGTCGTTCTTCTTTCGCGTTCATTACGGATGGTACGGCAAGCCATAACGCCGGGGATTGCACAACCTGTGCCGATGATGAAGGGAATGACGGATTTACCGGAAAGACCGACCTTCTTGAAGATGGGATCGAGAACAACGGTAGCGCGAGCCATATAGCCGCAATCTTCAAGGAGAGCGATGAGGAAATACATGACCATTACGAGAGGCAGGAAGCCGACGACGGCTGCAACGCCTTCGATAATACCTTCAAGAATAATTGCCTGAATGATGTGGTGCGCACCGCCGAGCCAACCTTCAACAATGCCTTTGAACCAACTAATGCAGTCAACGAGACCCCAAAGATGGGTTTCACCAATATCAAGACCTTCGGAGAGCCACAAGCCGGGACCGGACTGAGAGATCCAGAACACAGCCCACATGACGAGAGCGAAGATCGGAATACCGAGCCATTTGTTCGTAAGAACCGAGTCGATCTTATCGCCGGTATTCTTATCCTTCGTGAGGACCTTACGGGTTTCCACCGATTTCACGATATCGTTTACGAAAGCGAAACGCTTGCGGTCTGCCGCTTCAACAACTGCCTTGTCGGCGAGATCAATATCCCCCTGAACGTAGGGGGCTTTCTGCGTGGTGCCGATTGCTTTGACTGCCGCCTCGATCACAGCCTTCAAGCCGTCGGCAGAAGTGGATACCGTATTGAGAACGGGGCAACCCAGCTTTTCGGAAAGAACCGCGCTGTCGATCTTCGTACCCTTCTTTTTGTTCAGGTCGCTTTTATTGAGCGCTACAACCATCGGAACGCCAAGCTCCAGAAGCTGTGTTGTAAAGAAAAGGCTGCGGCTGAGATTGTCTGCATCCACGATGTTGATGATAACGTCGGGATTTTCCTTCTTTACATAGGCGCTTGTGATACTTTCCTCGCTCGTGAAGGGCGACATGGAGTATGCACCGGGAAGGTCAACGGCAATCAACTGCTCGTTTCCGGCATACGCTTTTTTGATGGGGTGTTCTTTCTTGTCTACGGTAACGCCTGCCCAGTTTCCGACCTTTTCACTGCGGCCGGTCAAGGCATTATACATAGTGGTTTTACCGGAGTTGGGGTTACCTGTCAAGGCAATTCTCATGGGATGTCCTCCTATTTTTAATCCTTTTCGGATATTATTTACGGTTTTTGCTGGTTAGCGATCGCTAACCCATGTGTAAAAAAATAAATGAATCTTTTACGATTTCATTTTAAGGTTGCAGTAATGCCGATTGGGCATTACCGCAAAAAATTGATCATACAATGATTGCTTCTGCAAGTTGATTGTCAATATTATATCTTGCATCTTTGATGGCTACGACACAGCCGCTTCTTCTACGGCGGACTACGGTAATGGTTTCTCCGCTGTAACATCCGAGTGAAAAGAGAAATGCGTCGAGCTCCTCGTCGTCCGTCTCAATTCTGCTGATGATATATTCGGTTCCTTCTTTTGCTTCTCTGAGGTTCATAATGCGATCCTTTCTCCGATGACGGTTGTGTTCACAACGTGGTTAGCGGTTGCTAACCGAGAGATATTATAGCCTATTTTTTTCTTCTTGTCAATTGGTTTTTGACGAATTTTTATATTTCGTATATACGCACAATGAGGTTAGCGTTCGCTAACCTCGACGGAAGACATTTTGCACAAAAATGTTAGATTGGTCTAATTTTCTTTGTTTTTGCTTGAAAAATCATTGTATTTATGCTATAATCTTAATATTATCGTTTAAGGAAGGGTTTAAAATGGCATTACACGAATCGGGACAGATGTATCTCGAAGCAATTCACATTTTATCACAGAAAAATAAGCATATCCGTGCAATCGATATTGGCGCATATCTGGGGTATACCAAACCGTCCGTCAGCCGTGCAATCGGTATTCTGAAAAAGGATGAATATGTTTCGGTTGATGAAGAAGGGTATATTTCGCTCACTCTCTGCGGAAAGCAAATTGCCGAGCAGTTATATGAACGGCATACCGTGTTGACCAATATGCTGATGGCTCTCGGTATCGACGAAAAAACCGCGACCGAGGATGCCTGCCGTATCGAACACGTGATCAGCGAAAAATCCTTTGCTGCCGTAAAGAAGCATTATTTGGATTATAAAAAGAATTGAATAAATCAAGGGCTGAACGATTGGTTTCGTTCAGCCCTTCTG
>JAZLCX010000056.1:0-2021 GCA_045614425.1 Eubacteriales bacterium
GTATGCGAAGCATACATCAAGTCTGGAACCAGACCCGAACGCGAAAATAAAAAACACGACCAACCCGTTCGGATTGATCGTGTTTGGTCTGAGTGACAAGACTTGAACTTGCGGCCTCTACCACCCCAAGGTAGCGCGCTACCAACTGCGCCACACCCAGATGTACTAGGTTTTTGCGGTATTTTTCAAAAACCTAGTATATTATAGCACTCGATTTCGAAAAAGTCAATACTTTTTCAAAAAAATAGCTCAAATAGCGTTAACAATAAAAATAAATCGGCAACCGGTAGCATTCTGATTTTACGGAAGAATAGGCTCCGCTTGGTAGCTATAAAAATCACTGTCGTGAATGGTGTGCCAGCCGTATTGCAAGTTTGAAGAAGCTATACTATAGCTATTATGCCGAGCACAATATCTATGATAGATAGACTAAGGGGTGTTCTTCCGTTGATTGATATTTTTAATTTCTTTCGTTGTCAGACACGAATTACATATGGCCGCCTTCGATTTCAGAAGCGTTTTTTCCGTGTATGATTACCGTTTTGTCCTCAGGAACGTAGGCGTCGGGGAAATGAATCATCACGTTTTCCCCTTCGAGCTTCGACTGGAGCGCACGGATATTCACGTCGGCAACGGCGCTTTTTTCCTTTAGAGCAAGCACGGCGGCCTCGCCTGCCGCTTGACCCGTGAGAATTGCCGGAGGGATGACTCTTAAAAGGTCCCAGCCGTAGCCGGTTCCGTCGGCGCTTCTGCCTGCTGTGATAATATTTGGAAAATCCTTTCTTGCGAGACAGCGCAGCGGGACTTCAAAAAGGTGGTCTCTGTGTTCAAAATCGTTTATTGCACAAATCGAATCGTCGAAGTGCCTATATGCATCCGAAACCTTCAGCGAGTAGTCGCCTTTAATATGCGCGGTGGTGCGGAACTGCGGCATGCCGGGTGTTGTAACGATTTCGCGCGAGTATCGGTCGGTTTCTTTAAGCTTTTCGAGTATCAGAAGATGATTTCTGACTATATAATCGGTTACATCTTCAGCGGACAGACCCGACCAACGCGGAACGTCAAGAGGCTGACCGTCGCCGAAGAGATTTACCGAGCCGCCGGACATAGATTTGTATGCAGACCAAATATTTTGCTTTTCGACTGCCTCTTTGCAGGAATCGAGAGTTATCATTTTTGTTGAAAACGAGAAGAAGTTTTCACCGCTGACACAAGGGATTTTGCCGCGCCTCAGAACGTCGCAATCACCGGTGGTGTCAATAAGAATACGGCAGCCGTAAAGCTCTGTGCCGCCCTTGCTTTCGGTTATGACACCGCAACAGGTATTTCCTGACATAACGGGGTCGCAAGCGAGGCAGTCAAACAGAATATCCACGCCGGCGTGTGAAATTTCCTCGGTTAATTGATATGCAAAAATGGCAGGTGAATAGCGCTGTGTATATCTTGTTTCGGTATATTCCTTTGGCTCTCCCGCCTTCCATACCTCGGGTATGGTGTCAAATCCAAGCTCTGCGCTCTTTCGCAACCATTTTTCAGCAAGTCCGAATATAATCTGCTTTCCTCTGCCGTTGCACATAGGAACGAAAAGGTTTATAAGACCGAGAGTTCCAAGGCCGCCGAGAATATTGCTTTTTTCAAGCAGCAGAGTTGAGCAACCGCAATTTGCCGTGCTGACTGCCGCCGCAACACCGGCGACACCTCCGCCGCAAACGATGACGTCGTATTCCTTCTTTATTGACAGCTTTTTTGTATAGATTATTTCTTGATTACTGTTATTCATAGCTCGTAGTCTCCGTGACAATATATTTACATAATGCATAGACGGCGTTAATTAATAGAGGCAACAAATTTTATATTACACATATCCGCCGTCTTCTAGAGTTTATTATAGCACAGTTTTCGGTGTTCTTCAATATAAAAAACGCTTTTCGCCACAGCGAAACGCTACCTTACCTCTTCACTATTCACTATTACTTATTACTTCCAAAAAATCCGTACACGCCGAATTAGTGAAAAGTGAA
>JAZLCX010000057.1:0-7399 GCA_045614425.1 Eubacteriales bacterium
TCAAGTCCGTTCACAATGTACACGTTTTCGTCGCCAGCGGCCCTGGCGTTATCATAGGTCTCTTTTATTATTGCAAAGCGGTCTGCGGTATCAGCTTCGCCGGTACGGAATGAACAAGGGCGCGAGGTCATAATTATCGGAAGGTTTGGCTGCTTTTCCCTTATAATTTTGAAGAAAGGCTCGTGAGTGCGACGAAGATGCTCCTTCGAGGGCGCGTTGAAATCATAGTCATAAACCAGCGCCGACATATCAAGAGTTGCTATATATTCAGCCATTGCCGTCTCGCCCTTCGCAAGACCACCGAAACCGAGATTTATGAAGTTCATATCTATTCTTTTTGAAATCTGTGCGGGATAGGAATTTCCGGAGCGAGTAGCACCCGTTCCGTGAGTTATTGAAGAACCGTAGAATACTACGGGTTTTTCATATTTATAATCGGGCGCCGGCAAAAGCTTTGCACCGGGCGCAATACCGACGTAAAGATCACTGAGATGGCTGTGGGTGGGCATGTAAAGCGTAATAATATGCTCTCCCTCGCCTTTTCTGATATCGGTAACACCAACGTGAAATTCCGCACAAAAATCAGAGCTGGTCCTGAAAACGCCGCCGAATTCCCCGTCAACGCTCATTTCAATAGCGGCTGTTGCTGAAAGCGGAGTAGCCTCATTTTTTCCAACAAGCGCAAACACTTCTTTTACAGCTATGTAGGGGCTGTCGGTAATAAACCTTACTCTTCCACCTGACGCCGAGCTGTAAGCTTGCGTCATACCCACGCTTATTTTGGGGGCAATTTCTTTAGGAAGCCGTACGAATCTTTCACCGTCGTGCCATACTCCGTATACTCTGAACGGCTCGCCTTTTACATTGTAATATTTAACGTCGTACGACCCGATTTTGTCATCCGCAAAAAAATTTGAGTCATACTCCTTTGCAACCAAAGCTTCTCTTTTCATTGTCTAACCCCCTTTAAATTATTATATCTTCAGCTTTTATATCCAAAAAAACTCGCACCCCGGTGCCTGCGCTTGATGACACCGAATATACGTACGTCTTGCCGCTGAGGAGCACCGTGTCAGTAACAATATTATACGTGCTGTCAATGGGCTCGGTTGGATGAAAATACGAAAGATGCCGTGACTTAAAGCAGGCTTCCCTTGCCGTCCATTTACCGAGGAGAAATTCGTCCTTTTTATCTTCTTCGATAGCCTCGTAAACCGAAAGCTCGTCCTCAGACAAAAGCCTTTTTGCAAAGCGCTCGGAGCGCGGCTTTTTAATTGCTTCTATATCCACGCCTACGGGGCTGTCCGAAATAGCTACGGCAACAGCCGATTCCGAGTGAGAAATTGAAAATTCTACCCCATCGGCCTCCCATCTGCCGCTTGCCGTCTTTTCAAATTTCAAATCGGAGATTTCAATTCCAAGGCTTTTACGGAGAGCATATTCAAGAAGGCGCCAGGCAAAATACTTTTCCCTTTTTGCAGCCGTGTTTCCCGTTTTATCTATGTAAATATTGCGCTCTTCCGACGAAAGCCTTTTAATCTCAAGATTTGTCGGAATTTTGGCAATATAAACGTCGGTTATCGATCCATTTGACTTCATTTAAGCTTCTCTTCTATAAGCTTAATGTAATGCGGAAGCGCGGTTTCGAAATTAACTCCGTAGAATCTGTGATTTTCATCGCGCATTGTTTCCTTCATACATTCAAGGGTGTAATCTACGGCTATCGAAAGAGAATCCTCAATAGAAATTCCGCGCATTATAGCACCGAGCAAGGATGATGCGTATATGTCGCCTGTTCCGTGGAAGGATACCGGGAGCTTTTCATTATAATAGCTGAAGTAGCTGTCCTTTTCGCTGTCGTAATAGTAAACTCCTATTTTGTCCGCGTCGAAGCTTATACCGGTAAGCGCCGCCTTGGGACAGCCGAGGTCTGTGAGCTTTTTGAGAACGTCTTTTATATGTGCCTCGTCGTAATTGGGATTATACGGGATATCAAGCATAAACGATGCTTCTGTGAGGTTTGGAACTATGATATCGGCCTTTCTGCAAAGCTTCGCCATAGCCGCCGCAAACTCAGGTGTAAATCCTTTGTAAAGCGAACCGTTGTCTGCCATTACGGGATCGATAAGCACCGTTGTTTTTTCGGTTTTGAAGTCATCTATAAACTTTTCAACAAGTCCAAGCTGCTGGAAAGAGCCGAGATATCCTGTATAAACGGCATCAAAATCTATATCAAGTGTCTTAAATGCATCTGCGATAGGAGTTATCTCCGAGGTAAGATCGCAAAAGGTGTACTTTGAGAACATCGTATGAGTTGAAAGCACCGCCGTCGGCAAAACACCCGCCTCAACACCTGCCGCAGAGATTATCGGCAAAGCGACAGTAAGAGAGCATTTTCCCACACAGGAAATATCCTGTATTGTCATTATTCTTTTCATTTTATGTATCCTTTCGATTAAAATTCCTTTATATCAGCTCCTACGGAAAGGAGTTTATTAACTATATCACTGTATCCGCGCTTTATAATTTCAGAAGCGAAAATCCTGCTCTCACCTCTCGCGACAAGCGCCAAAATTATAAGCGCCGCGCCACCGCGCAGATCGGGAGCGGTTGTGTTTGCCGGAAGAATTTTTGAGCTTTCTATATCGGCCATCCCGTCTGAAAGTCTGTATTTAACACCGAATTTTGAGAACTCGCTGAGATAACCGAATCGGTTATGCCAAACACCCTCCTTTATTCTGCCGCCTGACGTAGCGGCCAGAAGTGCCGCCGTTTGAGGCTGGAGGTCGGTTGGAAATTGGGGATACGGAGCTGTTATAATATTCGGCGGGTCAGTGATTTTTCCATAGACACAAACCGCAGTGTCATCATACTCCACCACAGCGCCCGAATGAACTAAAACGTTTACGTACGAGTCCAGCTGACACATGTCAGCACCCCGAACAGATAACGACGAGCCGGTAGCAAGCGAAAGCGCAAGATACGTGCCCGCCTCAATCATATCGGTTATGATGGTTGCAGAGGCTGAGCTGAGATGCGCCCCTACGACCTCAATGTAATCCTCGTAAAGATAAATTTCAGCACCTGCGCTCCGTAAAAACTCCACAAGAGAAATCACGTGCGGCTCGCGCGCATATCCGAAAATTCTGCTTTTTCCCTCTGCGGAAGATGAGAGAAGAAGCGCGTTTACCGTAGCTCCAACCGAAATTTTATCAAAACGTATATCAGCGCCCGAGAGTCGCTCGGCAAATATTTCGTCGCCGCAGACGGAAGCCCCAAGGCTCTCAGCCGCCAAAAGATGCATATCAATCGGACGGTTATCAAAATTACATCCGCCAAAGCGCTGAATTTTTGCTTTTCCGAAGCGTGCAAGACAAGCACCGATAAGATAGGATGACGCGCGAATCTTTGACGTGAGCTTTTCGTCCGGAATCTCATACCGAAGCTCTCTTGTATCTACAGTAACCGTATCTCCGCACCTCGAAATTTCAGCTCCGAAGCCACGAAGAAGATTAAACGCGACATCAACGTCACTTATATCGGGTATATTCGAAAGAGTCGATACTCCGTGCACCGCAATACAAGCAAAAATAATTGGCAAAGCCGCATTTTTAGAGCCGCCAACGGAAATTTCGCCGAAAAGCTCCCTGCCGCCATTAATAAGAAATCCTGCCATCACAAATTCCGCCCTAAACGTAGTCAACCGGAAGGTCTATACACAGTTTATTCGGGAAGAAGATATGAGGTCACATATTCGACAACCGATGAATAGGCATAAGAGCCGTTCTTATCCCATATTTCGAGATGCATCGAATTCATTTTTTCCGAAATCACGTAAAGCTTTCGTGTGCGGCATTTTGCGGCATATTCGCGGTGTTGCTCTAAGTCAAAGAGCGCTTGCGATGAAAGATTTTTGTAAATCTTTGTATACATTTCCTTGTCGGATTTCAGAATGTCGACAAGAAAATACTCGAGCATTGAAAGCTCGCCGGAATAACGTATATACGTGTTTTTTGACGCACGGCATGCAAGGTAAGCCAAAAAATTAGCTTCCGCCTCCCCCGCCACGCCAAGTGAATGAGCATATTCGTGCGCTACGGTGAACGGCACGAGATAGTCTGGAATTTCCGTATTAATATTCACCTCACCCGTAGGAAAGGAATAGAGGGCATATATTCCGAGCGAGGACATAATTTTCGACAGAGCTATGGGCTTTGGCTTTGGAAGATTATAAAAGGTCAACCCATATGCATGTGAAATTTCATAGTAGGATTCAGAAAGCTCCGTGCGGATTTCGTCAAGTGTCGGAGGGGCCTTGGGCTCACCGGTATCGGTTAGATTTTTGAAGATAACTTCTGCGGCGCTGAAAACGCGCTCGCTCTCAACGACATCACCCTTCCCGCCTATCACTGCAGTGCGGTAGGGGATTCCAAGTGTCAAAATGTATAAGGTCGGCAGCAAAGAAAGAATAGACAATACGCGAATCAATCTCGTCTTAAGCTTTCCAGAATCCCCGACAACGTATCTGACTAAAAGAAAAACAATCAACGGCGAAAGTATTACTCCCACCTCGAAAACCGAAAACGAAAATACAGATGAGAAGAGAGAAAGAAAACGTCTGAGCGCGGCACATAAAGTGCGATTTAGAGCTCTGCCTATGCGGACATTATCTGAAAGCGCCAAGAGAATCAAAGAGACCGCTAAAATACAAAGAGAAATACGCGCTGATACGTTTTTCAGTCTCACTTTATATCCTCCGGGAAATTGATATAAATACTATTCCCCGTCGGAGAAAAATTATAACGCACTAAGCCTTCTGTACTTTTTCCTTACAGGTCCCATTAGTATAAAATACATAACAGCCGAAAGCAAGAAAAACACACCGAAAAGGAATGCAGAAACAAGAATCGCAGACCAGATGGAAAGCAATAAGAGGCTTCCGATAAGCGTGACTGATGCGACGAGCATGCCCGTCATCATAGTAACAAACATCGACATTGACTGTTTCATAACCTGCGCCTCGTTCGTATATTCGAATTTCGGGAATAAAACGTTCATTATCACCCCGAATATTGCCATAAAAGCGTTTGCCATAAACGGAGCAATAATAAAGAATACCCACTGCTCTATCGGTGCTGATGAGGCTATTATAAACGCAACCGAGCATATAAGTGTTGACGGTAAAGTCAATATAACATGCGGAAGCATTTTTGAAAGCAAGGCATCTCTGTCGCTGATTGGCATCGATTTCATTATCCAGAATCTTTTTCCCTCAAGGGAAAGCGCACATGCGGACACCGTATTAATGACGGAAAGAGATATAACTGCTGCCAGCATTATCGGCGCAAGCAAGTTTTCGGGTGAAGATATACCAAGCTCAGTTGAGATAACAGCCGCAACGTTCAAAAGGTCGTCTCGCTTTATTATAGCAACCACTGCCAATATGACCTCTAAAAGCACACCCAAAGTGCAATTCAGCATATAATTTGCAGAGGAAAAATATGCCTTAAGCTCCTTAGAGACGAGAGCAGAAAGGGCGCTCTTCGAGCTGTAATCGCTTTTTCTATAAACTGAGCGGCGCGCGGTGTAGTTGTCCGAAACTATCCTTATATAGCTTTTTGCTACTATAAAGTAGGTTATAAATGCGGCCGCAAGCGCGATTGCAATAATCACAGGTGTGCTTACTGCGTGAAACAGCGATGCCGCGCCAATATAAAACAGTATCGGCGGCTTCGATGCGCCCACACCCTCAAGACCTGCTATGAAGGATTCGAAATTTTCAAGAACAACATTGTATACCCAGAAATAAGCCAGCATAAACAGAATAGCAAGTCCAACTACGAAAAAGCTGTTTTTTCCTATTTTTTTAGCAAGAAGTGCGATGAGATATCCAACGCCAGTCGCAAGAGAGGTCGCGATGATGGGGATAAAAAGCGAAAGCAAAATACTTCCAAAAACTCCCACGGCATCTCCCGACATCACGCCGTAAACAACAATAACCGGCGTCATAATTAAAAGCTGTTCTATATAGCTGTACACCAGGACGGTAAAAACTCTTGATGCAACTATATCTCCCGGCTTTATCGGCATTGACAGAAGAAGCTCATTATCCTTGCATTCAAAAAGAACGCTTTTCGTTTCAAAAATACCGAATATGAATATTACCGAAAGCGACAAAAGGGTGAAAACGGCAAAATAAAGCCAAGAAAGCCCGGACGGTATAAGAGCTTTGCCCATGGTTATTGCCGCCTCCGTTATAATAAAGGCGAATATCCCTGCAACGTAAAGAAGAACCAAAGTAATTCCCAGAATCTTTAGAATACTTGCTTTTTTCACCTTTCCGCCTCTGCTTTTGGCGGAAAGAGAGCCAAAGGTCGTGGCGAACTGAATTTTAATAAGTTTTTTAATCATTGTCCTGCTCCAATTCGAGAAACAGCTCTTCAAGCGAAGCGTCGCCCTTAACCGCATCCATCGAACCCTCTACAACAAGCTTGCCGCCCTTTATTATAGCAACCTTATCGCAAAGCTTCTCGGCAACATCAAGAACGTGAGTCGAAAAGAATATAGAACCGCCGTTATCACAGTGCTCGCGCATCATCTCCTTAAGACAATGCGATGCCTTAGGATCAAGACCTACGAAAGGCTCATCCATAAGTATCAGTCTCGGCGAATGAATCCACGCAGCTATTACGGCAAGCTTCTGCTTCATTCCGTGAGAATACGTGCCGATAGGTGCTGACAGCTCGTCTACAAGTCCAAGCTTTTCGGAATACTTTTTGATAAGCTCGGTTCGGCGCTCTGCGCTTACTCCGTAAACGTCTGCAACAAAATTAAGATATTTCGAACCCGAAAGGTAATCATAAAGCTCCGGGTTATCGGGAATATATGCAGTTATACGCTTAGCCTCAAGCGGTGAATCCTTTATCGATATACCGTCAATATATATTTCGCCCTCATCGAAGGCAAGAATTCCTATTGCAGCCTTGAGCGTTGTTGTTTTGCCTGCTCCGTTATGACCGATAAATGCGCAAATTTCACCTCGCGATATATGAAGATTGAGAGAATCCACGGCAACATTTTCGCCGTATCTCTTAGTAAACCCATAATTTTCAGCATATTTCCGCTCCCCCTGATTTTATGAAAATAGTATAACACTTTGCCCGAGATTCGTCAATATATTTTAATAAAAAAATAGAGCTTTCATACCCTTGACAATCTGTCACGCATCTGCTATAATATAGTAGCATTTTCAAAACCCCATAGCACGCAAAGGGCTTCGCGCCCGGCAAGATCTTGAGGGTTGACCGCAGATTTGACCGCTTACAGAAAAAAAACAAATGATTATAATCCTTGCGGGATGTAGCGCAGTTGGTAGCGCGCTTGCTTTGGGAGCAAGATG
>JAZLCX010000058.1:0-8981 GCA_045614425.1 Eubacteriales bacterium
GGTGTCAAGGTCAAATATAACTCCGCTTGCCTTGACGGGCCCCGATGCCGCCTTGAATTTATGCGGCATTTTGCTCCGCATGCGAAGAACCACCGTCGGCGCGTCCATTCCGAGAATTCCGTCCGACTCGCCGCACATTCCGACGTCGGTTATATATCCCGTGCCGTTTGGCAGAATCCTTTCGTCTGCCGTCTGCACGTGCGTGTGCGTGCCGAAAACTACGTTGATTTTTCCGTCGTAGGCATAACCGACGGCAAGCTTTTCGCCCGTCGCCTCGGCATGTATGTCGAGAACTGAGAAATCGTACTTTCCCTCTTCCTCTCTAAGCACTCGGTCTATATAAGAGAAGGGCGAATCGAGTGTCGGCTCTATATGAACGTTGCCCATTGCCGATATTACGAGCACGCGGTATCCCGACGCGTCGACCACCGTATATCCTCTTCCGACAGCTCCGTCGCCGAAGTTTATCGGTCTTAATATTTCGGGCGTGTCGTCAAGGTAGGTATACGTCCTCGTGTTGCGGAGTGTGTGGTTTCCGCCGGTTATGACGTCAGCTCCCGATTTGAGAAGCACCTCTGCAAGCTCCGGGGAAATTCCCGTAACAAACGCGGCGTTTTCGCCGTTGACAACACAAAGGTCGATTTTGTTTTCTCCCCTCACGCGCCAGAGATTCTTTTCAAGGTGCGCTATTCCCGAGGGGCTCGTAACGTCTCCTATTGCGAGTATTTTCAAGCTTTATTCCTCTTTCCTATTAATTAAAAAGGGCGATGCCGAAGCACGCCCTTTTCTTTTGCCGGGATTTCGGCATTATTTTTTTATTTAGCGTATTCTACCGTACGGTTTTCGCGTATTACGCTGACCTTAATCTGTCCGGGATAGTCAAGCTCCTTCTCGATTTTGTTGGCTATGTCGCGAGCGAGCAGCTTCATTCTGTCGTCGTCTATAACCTCGGGCTTAACCATTATACGAACCTCGCGGCCCGCCTGAATTGCAAAGGTCTTGTCAATTCCCTCAAAGCTTCCCGCAACCTCTTCAAGCTTCTGAAGACGCTTGATGTAGTTTTCAACGTCCTCTCTGCGCGCGCCGGGTCTTGCCGCGCTGATAGCGTCTGCCGCCTGAACGATGAACGCCAAGGGTGTGGTCGGATCAACGTCATTGTGGTGAGCCTGAATTGCGTGAATAATTTCCTTGTTCTCACGGTATTTCTGAGCGACCTCAACACCGAGCTGAATGTGTGAGCCCTCAGCCTCGGCGGTAAGCGCCTTACCGATATCGTGAAGAAGTCCCGCGCGCTTAGCCATGGTGGCGTCAACGCCCATTTCCTCAGCCATAACGCCTGAGAGCATCGAAACCTCGATAGAGTGGCGGAGTGCGTTCTGTCCGTACGAGGTGCGGTACTTCATTCGTCCGAGAAGCTTTACAATCTCGGGGTGAAGTCCGTGTACGCCGGTCTCAAATACCGCCTTCTCACCCGCCTGCTTAATAGCAACGTCTACGTCGCGGCGAGCCTTTTCAACCATCTCCTCAATTCTTGCGGGATGTATTCTTCCGTCGGCAACGAGCTTTTCAAGAGCGATTCTCGCAACCTCGCGCCTTACCGGGTCAAAGCCCGAGACGGTTATTACGTCGGGGGTGTCGTCTATTATAAGCTCGACGCCCGTAAGATTTTCGATAGTGCGTATGTTTCTTCCTTCGCGGCCTATGATTCTGCCCTTCATCTCGTCGTTGTTGATCTGTACGACCGAGATTGCTGCCTCGCTTACGTGGTCTGCCGCAAATCTCTGAATGGCAAGAGAGAGAATATCCTTAGCACGGGTGTCAGCCTCGTCCTTGAATTTCTCCTCATACTCGGCAATTTTAAGTGCGGTTTCGTGCTGCATCTCGTCATCGAGCTTTTTCACGAGCTCCGCCTTTGCCTCTTCTCTTGAAAGTCCCGCGGTCTTCTCAAGAACCTTGAGCTGCGCTTCAAGAGCCTGCTGTGTCTTTTCTTTAAGCGAAGCGACCTCCGAATGCTTCTCGGCAAGTGCCTCCTCTTTTCTTTCAAGTCCCTCAAGCTTTGCGTCGAGATTCTCCTCCTTCTGCGCTATACGGCGCTCCTGTCTGGAAACCTCCTTGCGACGCTCCTTAATGTCGAAATCTGCCTCCTTTTTCATTTGGAAGATTTCTTCCTTAGCCGAAATTATCGACTCCTTTTTAGCACTCTCTGCATTTTTAATCGCGTCCTCCAAAATATGACGCGCCTGAGCCTCGGCAGAGCCGAGCTTGCGCTCAGCAACCGATTTTCTCACGAAAAATCCAACTACTGCTCCAACTGCAAGTCCTGCAGCCGCTCCGATTATCAAAGATAACGGATTCATTTACACCTCCTTCTGATTACATCGTAATCTATATCAAGTAACAAAATTTATTAATATGATACACTTCGACCGCCAAAGAACCCACCTTCAGCGAAAATAAGCCTATTCATACAGATATATTATATAACATAATCTCTTTAAAGTCAAGACAAAGATTTTCCGCGCGATAAATAATTTCGGCGTTTTTCCTTTTTTCTTGATTTTTGACAAAATTAGCACTTTATCACCGCGTCAGCTAAATATTAACAAAAAGTTCATACTTTTTTACGGTTAAACTATTGACAGAGGGGCAAAAAAATATTATATTATAGGTGTCGATGTTGGCACTCACTTGTGCCAAGTGCTAAAAAACAACGAAAGAGGTGAGATTTTGGAGGATATAAGGCTTTCACCGAGAAAAAAGCAAATACTGAAAGCGATAGTTGACGCCCACATAAATCACGGAGAGCCGGTCGGCTCGAAATATCTTTCCACCGAGGCTATGATTTCCTGCTCACCCGCCACGATAAGAAACGAGATGGCGGAGCTTGAGGAGATGGGTTACCTCGTGCAGCCCCACACCTCAGCCGGCAGAGTTCCCTCGGAGCTCGGATACCGCTTTTACGTTGACGCGCTTGTTAGGCAATACAGCGAAACGAAGACCGAAATCGACGAAATAAACGAGAGACTTCGCTATAAGCTTACCGAGATGGACGAAATTCTCGAGGAGGCATCGCGTCTCGCGGCGTCGTTTACCGACTACACGGGTATAGCCTTCAAATCGGGAAGCGGAAACGCCCGTGTCACAAAATTCGACAGCGTTTACCTCTCCGGCAAGGATTTTCTTCTCGTTATGATGTTCCCGGGAGATATAGTAAAGGCAAAGCCGATACACCTTTCGTTCTCGATAACCGAGTCTGACCTCAGGCGCTTTACCGAGGCGGCGAATATGTATCTTGTCAACACCCCCGGCGAGAATATCGGAATGCAGGCAATTGTGCGGCTTGAGGCGCTTATGGGCTCTGCCTCAGCAATGGTCCACCCCGCCGTAAAGGTGATTTACGAAACAATAAACGAGCTTGACACCGCAGACGTCCGTCTTGACGGAATAAACAAGCTTCTCAAGTATCCCGAATACTCGAATACCGAGAAGCTCCGAAATCTGCTCGGCGTTCTCGAAGAGAAGGATAAGCTGCTCGACGTAATTTCCTCGAAGGCATCGGACGAGGACGGAATACACGTGTATATCGGAAACGATAACGACGATGCGATGAGCAACACTACCTTAATAT
Organism: Eubacteriales bacterium; assembly: GCA_045614425.1. Taxonomy (GTDB): domain Bacteria; phylum Bacillota; class Clostridia; order Oscillospirales; family CAG-272; genus UBA1740. The sequence continues at coordinate 3,629 of JAZLCX010000058.1, forward strand.
TTAAGAACGTAACCGTCGGCGGAAAGAAGGTCGCAGTCGGCGTTATCGGTCCGAAGCGAATGAACTATTCCAAGGTTATCGGAATGATAAATCAGCTCGCATCGGGAATTGACAGAATATTCAGCGAAGACGAGCGTATGCTCGGCGACGGAAATAACGGAAAGAAGGATAGCTATTGATGGAAGAGATCAAGAATGAGGGTGCGTCTTCGGAAAACGGGGCGGCAACCGACGAAAAGAAAAAGAAATCTCCAAAAAAGGAGGCAGCTCTTCTTGAGGAAATAGAGGCGCTTCGGGCGGAGATTAAGGAAAAGGATGACCGCCATCTGAGAATGGCTGCCGAATATGAAAACTTCCGCCGCCGCTCAAGAGAGGAAAAGGACGCTCTCTACGACGTTGCGATGGCTGACACCGTGAATGAATTTCTCGCGGTTATAGACAATCTTGAGCGCGCCGCCTGCTACGATGACGGCGACAAGGTGAAGGAAGGACTCGTTATGATTTCGAAATCTGTCGAGGCAACTCTCTCGTCACTCGGAATTGAGACCGTCGGCAAGGTCGGCGACGTATTCGACCCCAATCTTCACAATGCGGTTATGCATATCGACGACGAAAATTACGGCGAGGGCGAAATCGTAGAGGTATTTCAGAAGGGCTACAGGAAAGGCTCTAAAATCATTCGCTTTGCGATGGTAAAAACAGCAAACTAAAATCTTAAATTAGTTTATTAAAATTTTCTATATATATTTGGAGGAAAAAACAATGGGAAAAATTATCGGTATTGATTTAGGTACTACAAACTCCTGCGTAGCAGTATTCGAGGGCGGCGAGCCCATCGTAATAACAAACCCCGAGGGAGCAAGAACGACACCCTCTGTGGTTGCGTTCACAAAAGACGGCGAGCGTCTTGTAGGTCAGGTTGCAAAGCGTCAGGCGGTTACAAACCCCGACAAGACTATAAGCTCCATCAAAAGAGACATGGGCTCTGACACAAAGGTTTCGATAGACGGAAAGGGATACACCCCACAGGAAATCTCCGCTATGATTCTTCAGAAGCTTAAGGCTGATGCAGAGGCTTATCTCGGAAGCGCGGTTACAGACGCGGTTATCACCGTTCCCGCATACTTCACCGACGCACAGCGCCAGGCAACAAAGGACGCCGGCAAAATTGCAGGTCTTGAGGTAAAGAGAATTATCAACGAGCCTACCGCAGCGGCTCTCGCATACGGTATGGATAAGGAAGAGTCTCAGAAAATAATGGTCTTCGACCTTGGCGGCGGAACATTCGACGTTTCTCTTCTCGACATCTCCGACGGAGTCTTCGAGGTTCTCGCAACCGCAGGTAACAACCGTCTCGGCGGCGACGACTTTGACGACAGAATAGTAAACTGGATGGCTGAGACCTTCGCAAAGGAAAACGGCGGTATCGACCTTCGCAAAGACAAGATGGCTCACCAGAGACTTAAGGACGCGGCAGAGAAGGCAAAAATCGAGCTTTCCGGCGTTATGTCCTCGAACATCTCTCTCCCCTTCATCACAGCTGATGCAACCGGCCCGAAGCACTTCGAGGCAACTCTTACAAGAGCTAAGTTCGACGAGCTCACTCACGACCTCGTTGAAGCAACCATAATCCCCACAAGAAAGGCACTTTCCGACGCGGGACTTTCTCCCTCCGAGGTTTCAAAGGTTCTTCTTGTCGGCGGTTCTACCAGAATCCCCGCTGTTCAGGAAGCTGTTAAGAAGTTTATGGGCAAGGAGCCCTTCAAGGGCATAAACCCCGATGAGTGCGTTGCTATCGGCGCGGCAATTCAGGGCGGAGTTCTCGGCGGCGACGTTAAGGACGTTCTTCTTCTTGACGTAACACCCCTTTCGCTCGGTATTGAAACTCTCGGCGGCGTATTCAACAAGATCATTGAGCGCAACACCACAATTCCCGTAAAGAAGAGCCAGGTATATTCCACTGCGGCTGACGGTCAGACCTCTGTTGAAATTCACGTTCTTCAGGGCGAGCGCGAAATGGCGGCAGGAAATGCAACTCTCGGAAGATTTATTCTTGGCGGTATTCCCTCAGCTCCCAGAGGAGTTCCTCAGATCGAGGTAACCTTCGACATCGACGCAAACGGTATCGTAAACGTAACCGCGTGCGACAAGGGTACCGGCAAGGAGCAGCACATCACCATCACATCCTCGACCAACATGTCGAAGGAGGATATAGAGAAGGCTGTACGCGAAGCTGAAAAGTTTGCGGAAGAGGATAAGAAGCAGAAGGAAGCCGTTGAGGTTAAGAACCAGGCAGAGAACACGATCTTCCAGATTGAGAAGAGCATGACCGAGCTTGGCGAGAAGATTACCGACGCTGACAAGGCTCCCGTTAACGAAGCAATAGAAAAGCTTAAGAAGACCGTAGAGTCCGGCAACACCGAGGCTATCAAGGCTGACACCGAAGCTCTTCAGAAGGCGTTCTATCCCATCGCCGAGAAGATTTACAAGGCTGAAGCTGCAGCACAGCAGGGTGCAGACGGTGCAACTCAGGCTGACGACGGAAACGTTTACGGCGCAGACTTCGAGGACAAAACCTAATTAACACTAAATAAAATTTCGGAGGGCTCAAAACGAGTCCTCCGGATTGACGAAAAGGTATTTTTACAATGGCAGAAAACAAGCGTGATTACTACGAGGTGCTCGGCGTCGCAAAGGGCGCTTCCGAGGACGAAATAAAAAAAGCATACAGACTTCTCGCCAAGAAGTACCACCCCGACGTAAATCCCGGTGACAAGGAAGCCGAGGCGAAGTTTAAGGAAGCAAACGAGGCGTACGCCGTGCTTTCCGATGCGGAAAAGCGCTCTAAGTACGACCAGTTCGGACACGCGGCTTTCGACCCGTCTATGGGCGGAGGAGGCAGCGGATTCGGCGGCTTTGGCGGAATGGACTTTGATTTCGGCGACATTTTCTCCTCCTTCTTCGGCGGAGGCGGCGGCTCATCGCGTTCATCGCGCAATGCCCCGATAGAGGGCGACGACGTCCTTGCCCGTGTCACAATTTCGTTTGAAGAGGCGGCTTTCGGCTGTAAAAAGGAGATAAGCTTCGCTCGAATCGAGGCGTGCGGCGATTGCGGTGCTACGGGAGCGGCAAAGGGTACGTCCCCCGAGACCTGTCAGACCTGTCACGGCACGGGGCGTGTCACCGTTCAGCAGCAGACAATCCTCGGATATATGCAGACTCAGCGCTCCTGCTCGGCTTGTCGCGGAAGCGGTAAGATAATTAAAACCCCCTGCAAGAACTGTAACGGCAAGGGATATATAAAGGTAAACAAAAAGCTCGAGGTCACAATACCTGCCGGTATCGACTCTATGCAGAGAATTATTCTGCGCGGTCAGGGCTCTGCGGGCAGAAACGGCGGCTCTGCCGGCGACCTTATTCTTGAGGTGCGTGTTAAGGAGCATAAGTTCTTCTCGCGCGAGCGAAACAACATATACTGCGAGATTCCGATTTCCTTCTCGGAGGCGGCTCTCGGTGCAGAAATAGATATTCCGACGCTTGACGGCAAAACCGAAAAGTACAGAATTCCCGAGGGAACTCAGACAAACACAAGCTTCACCCTCAAGGGCAAGGGAATTGCCGACATCAACACAAAGCGTAAGGGTGACCTTATAATTACCGTCACCGTTGAAACTCCGAAAAATCTCACCTCGGAGCAGAAAAAGCTCCTCACGGAATTTTCAAAAACACTCGGAGAAAATAACACGGGTAAGCGGGAAAGCTTTTTTAGGAAGCTCTTTAACAAGTGATAATCTGTAATTAACCGAATACAAAAAGGCATCTGCAAAATCCTTGCAAATGCCTTTTATCTTTTTTCCTAAGCTTTTTATTTTGATTCTTCCCAATTGCACTGATCGCAACCCAAGTGGTCGCATTTTTTGCAGTCGCCGCGGAACATTCCGTTCATTGAAGTTCCTGCTCCGCCGAGACGTTGGCCGTCTTCGGTAGTGAAATAAGCCTTGTAAGCCCCGCCCGGTGTGTCTTTAACGGCATTTTCGCCGTTTTCCGAGGACACCGCCGAATCCTTGTTGAGTTTGTCGTTCATATCCGTTTGCGTTCCTCTCGGCTTGCGTCAGTCAATCGTCATATCAAGCTTAAATCTCAGTATCTTGCGGAGGGTGTTCTTCGGGAACTCCTCGTCGCGAACTCTGAGTACGCCTATTTTCTTATAGGGAACTGCGCCTCTGTTATAGTCATCAACGTATTTTTGTAAATATTTCTTTACATCTTCGATGCCGTTGCGCTCCATAAACTCCTTATCGGGATAAACCTCGCAAACTATTGCGTTATGCTCCATACCGCGCTTTGACTGTCCCTCGTATACGATGACGTCGATGACGCCGGGAACAGATACAAGCTCGTTTTCAATCTCCTCGGGATATACGTTCTTTCCGTTCGAGAGGATGATGAGGTTCTTCTTTCTTCCCGTGATGGCAAGAGTTCCGCGCTTTGCAAACTTTCCGTAGTCGCCGGTTTTGAAGTAGCCCTCTTCGTCGAACGCATCGCGCGTTGCTTCCTCGTCCTTGAAGTAACCGAGCATTACGTTCGGGCCCTTTACACAGATTTCGCCCTCGCCCGCCTCATTCGGATCGGCGATTTTTACGGTGTCGATCTCAAGGGGATTTCCGACCGTTCCGTGAACGACGTTCTTCGTGCGGTTTACCGCGATAATAGGCGCGCACTCGGTGATTCCGTAGCCGTTGAGAGTGCCTATTCCGAGTCCGTCAAAGAACTTGATGATGTCGGCATTGATTGGCGCGCCGCCCGAAATTATCATCTTTATTTCTCCGCCAAGCGCCTCGCGCAGAGATTTAAAGAGCTTCTTTCTTATATCAATACCGAATTTGCGAAGAAATCTTGCAAATCCCATCATAAATTTGACAAGCTTCTCTTTGCCCTGGTCCTTTATTGCCGCCTGCATTTTGCGGTAGAAGGTTTCAAGATAAAGCGGAACGAGAACGAGATGCTCGGGCTTCTGCTCCTTGAATTCCTTAACCACGTATTTAAGGCCTTGGGAAATGTAAATTTCCGTTCCTATAATCATATGGCCGACAAGCATTACGCTTGAGCCGTAGGTATGGTGGGGCGGAAGCACGCCTACCGTCTTTTTTCCGAAATCAACGTAGGGAATTACGTCGCACATATCCGAAAGCACGGCATTCTGCGAGAGCATAACGCCCTTGCCCTTTCCGGTCGTTCCCGACGTGAAAACGAGAAGCGACAAGGCGTTTACGTCAATCGGTGCGTCGAAATATGCACTCGGATTTTCACTGAACTTTTCTTTTCCGAGCTCGACGAGGCTGTCAACCGTCTCT
>JAZLCX010000059.1:0-13140 GCA_045614425.1 Eubacteriales bacterium
AATACGGTTCATATTAGCGAGGTTTCGCCCGTCCATACCTATAATCATATCGTATTTTTCGTAATCCGAGGGCGTAATACGAACCGCCTCACGTTCATCGCAACTTATCCCGTGCTTTTCGAGCTCCGCCCGTGCCGGCGGATAAATCGGGTTTCCGAGCTCTTCCGCGCTCGTCGCCTTTGATTCCACTGTGAAATCATCATACCTTCCGCGCTTCCGTATCATATCCTTAAATATAAATTCAGCCATCGGGCTTCGGCAGATATTGCCGTGGCACACAAAAAGAATTTTCATATTAATCTCCCTACTGCAGTCAAAAATTCGAGGCGTGAACGCATAAAGCTCTATGCGAACAACCGTTATTTCACGATAAAGCTCGTTTTTTTTAATTATATCATAACTTCCGCGCCTTTTCAACACCGAATAGGTTGACAAGCGAAGTGAATTTATGGTATTTTATAATATAAGAGATAATTCTTATTTTTGAGGAAACGGGGGGGGAGCTTTATGCGTTACGATAAGGAAAGCGGTCGGCTTTTATTATCCTGCCGCGAGCTTGTTGCGACAGCACGGCGCGGACTCTCCGTAGCTCTGCCCGTTGATTCCGACGAGCCTGAAGCGCGAGGAATAACAAAAAGGCTGCTTCGCGCCGCGGTGGGCGACGGTGAAGGGCAAAGCCTCACCCTGCCCTTTTCCTGCCGTGAATACCCTGCCGAGCTTACCGCCTATGCCGAAAAGGTATCGGAAAATCAACTTTGGTTTGCAATAGGCGTCGACTGCAATCCCGAGCGTCCAAGAGCGGAATACAAGGCTCAAATAAGGGGCGAGGGGTTTGTCACGGCATACGCATACGCTTTGGAAAAGGGGCTTAGCCGTGTAAAATTAAACTATGTTTATATAAATTCGGAAACCGAAAAATACGCCGTGCGCTCGGAAGAAACCGACATATCCCGACTCGCCGAGTTTTTCGACAAATGTGTCAGCTGTCTTGCCCTTTACGCAGGTCCTGAGATAGAGCGCGTAACTAAGCGCCTTCCATCTATGTCCGCCTTGAAATTTCCATATAAGGAAATACGCGAGGGACAGGGTGATTTCGTCAGATCGGCATATAAAACGATAGCACGGGGGGGTACTTTATACGCCACAGCCCCCACCGGAACGGGAAAAACCGTGTCGGCTATTTATCCCGCCCTTCGCGCAATGGGGGACGGACGGTGCGACAAGGTTTTTTACCTCACCCCCAAGGAAACCACCGCGAAAGCTGCAATTGACACCCTCTTACTGATGGCCGAAGCTGGCGCTGATGTACGCGCAGTAAAGCTCTCGGCTAAGGAGCGCTGCTGCAAAAACGGACTTCTCTGCCGTGAGGAAAGAGAGCTTTGTGAAAACGCCGCCTGCAACCGTCTCTACGAGGCAACCCTTGCTCTTTACGCCACGGATAAAACCGTAGTTACAGCATCCGATATTGACGAGGTTGCGCGTCGGTTTACTGTATGCCCCCACGAGCTTTCGCTCACATACTCCGAGCTTTGCGACGTTGTAATATGCGACTTCAACTATCTTTTCGACCCTGCAGTTTATATAAGGCGATTCTTTGGCGAGGGCGGAAACTATGCCTTTCTTATCGATGAGGCACACAATCTTCCCGACAGAGCGCGTGAGATGTATTCCGCCGAAATTTCCGACACGGGTCTCGTTCCCGAGGGTCTTTTATCCCTCCTCGGCGAGTTTTCCGAGCTGAGACGGAAAGCATTTTTTGCGTCCGAAAAGCTACGGGAGATTCTCTTCCCCTACGTCAAGGAGGATATGTACGTAAGGGATGACGGCGAAAAATCAGCCGCAACGCATCTTTCGGAAATTCCTCTTGAGCTTTATTCCGTATTCGACGAGCTGATTGCAGTTGCCGAAAAGGAGATTCTTATTGCCCGCTCGGGAAAGGATATCGACAAAAATCGAAGAAAAAAGCTTCTCGGCGATTATTACCGCCTTATTAAAAAATTCCGTACGGTGATGCAGAATTTTGATGATTCGTATAAGCTTTTTATCTTCTATGAAAACGGCGAGCTGCGCGCGAAGCTCTTCTGCATCGACACGGGTCGGGAGATTGCAAAGCGCCTTGAAAAAGGAAAGGCGGCGGTATTTTTTTCCGCAACCCTCTCCCCCATACATTACTACAAGTCACTGCTTGGCGGCGACACCTCATCGGACGTGCTTTCGCTGCCCTCTCCGTTCGACTCCGAACAGCTTTCGGTCTCAATAATGGATAAGGTAAGCACTCGCATTTCCGAACGCCGCGACACCCTCTCCGCCGTTTGCCGCATTATTGCCGCAACGGTTTCGGCAAAGCGCGGAAATTATATGATTTTTTCTCCGTCGTTTGAGTATTCGAAGGCTCTTGCATCTGCCTTTTGCGCGAAGTACCCGAAAATAAAGGTGCTCTTACAAAAAGAGGGTATGTCGCATAAAGAACGAGCCGATTTCCTTAAATCCTTCTCCGACCCCGACGACTCCTATCTCATCGGATTCTGTGTTCTCGGCGGTATATACTCCGAGGGCATCGACCTTGCCGGCAACAGCCTTATAGGTGCTGTAATAGTAGGTATTGGTATGCCCGCCCTCTCCTACGAGCGCGAGGCAATATGCGCTTATTTCGACGAGAAATACGAGGAAGGAAAGGCTTTTGCCTACGTCTATCCGGGTATGAACCGAGTGCTGCAAGCGGCAGGGCGTGTCATAAGACGCGAGGATGACAGAGGCGTTATCGTGCTTATCGACGACCGATTTGATGACCCGATATACAAAAAAATCATTCCGTCACTCTGGCGCTCGATGAAGTTCCTCGGCGACCCGAAGGACCTTCGGGCAGAGCTTGACGAATTTTGGTCGGCAAACGCATAACAGTTTTTTCAAAAACCGAATAAAAGAGGGGCATTGTGCTGAAAACACAGTGCCCCTTTATCTCACGAATATGCCTCGTGAGAGGTCATATACGTCGTCTTTTTCCGTCCTTTTTATTTTTCCGTCCTCGTTTATACTTACCCTGCGCCTTACCGTTAAAAGCTCAGCGGCAGTCCCGCCTACAACCTCAAAATCAATAGAAACCGAAACGGGACGTACGTAGGCAGCGTCCTTTAAGTCTATTTTTGAAGCAGCCAGGGAATACGCCTCGGCAAGACCGAGATAAAGAGAATTGAAGGAATCTCTTTTTACGTCATCCCCCTCAATACGCGGTAGACGGAGCTTTAAGACGGCAATGATTTTCCCGTCCTTACGGCAGGCCTTCATTCTTGAAAATGATAAAATTTCCATATTTGCACCTCCGAAGCATTATATGCTCGCGCGATGCTTTTTTATTAACCGAACTTCGGCCAGTATACGTAATTGTGTTCGCGTACTATAAGATTCAATTCGTTAAACGAATCCTTGAGGGTCACCTCGCCCGAAAGCTCGGTCAAGAGCTTGTCGTAAAAGATGGGGGAAAGGTTTGTATAGAAATCCTTAAAGCAAACCTCAAGCGAGCTTCTGTCTAGGTCGCTAGTATCCACAGCGTACTTGTATATGAAGCACACGCCGAAGTCGACCGCTGTCTCACCGAAATCCCCGACCCCCATAGAATAGGTCTTATCGAGGATATTACCGTAAATCTTTCTAAATTCGCCTGTAAACTCAGCACCCTCGGCAAAATAGTAGCCGTTGGCGTGCATATCCGAGTCACCCTCGTCGTTATTTAAAAGGTAATTGTCAAACATGGTCGGGCCCATTTGCGCCTCGCTTGTTCCTATTGCCGCAATATACCCTCTGATTTCGGATATAAGTGCCTGGCGTGCTGCCTTTTCATCATCTGTGAGGGCGCGTATCTGGTAGGTGCCGTCAGAATTTTTCTTTCGGTTTCCGTCACCGTCAAGGACAAAGGTATCCTCAGTTCTTATGAAGAGAAGCTTTACGTGAGAATAGTTTGAGAGGAATTCCTCCTCTGTAATGTATCCCTCAAGCAGAGATGAATTTTCTTTGAGGTTGTCACCGTTTGTTCCGCATACCGCAACAAGCGCGCACTGCGCCTTGTATATCATCTCTACCGCAGTCTTGTAGGCGGAATAGTCAAATCCGAAATGCGCCGTGTCCTTGTTAAAGGTGTTCTCATTTCCGCCCGCCTTGTAGGTGAGCGTATCCTCTACCGCCTGATTTATTACGTTTCTGTCCGACTTTGTAAGAGAGGAATAGCGATCAAATACGTAGTTTGCCGCAAGAATCTTCTTTATATAGCTTTCCGTACCCTCGCGCAAAAATTCTCCGTATGTTTTGCCGTCCTTATACTCGCTGTTAAAAAAGCCCGGACTGTCCTCTGCCCCGGATGCGGCAAAGGTTTTTAAAAAGTCGCTTTTATACGAGACGGCGAAGAAGGAAACAACCTTCATATCCATAGTAACGTTTTTGAAATATGCAACGGCTCTTGAACGCTTTACGGCAGATACAATTCCAAGCACAGATGCAAAAACGATCACTATTGCCACAAAAATGCAAACAAATATTAACAAAAACTTGCGTTTTGGCTTCTTTATATCTGATTTAGCCTTGTTTTTATTTTTCTTTTTACTAGACATTTTTCTCTTCCTTTTCCGCCTTATTTTCACTAAATACGGCATAATAATCCTTCATAATATCAAGGGCTCTCGATACTGCGTCCTCTCCGTTTCTTACGCGGTATACTATTACGGGTGAGCCTGTGCCGCGGAACGAAAGTCCCGTATGCTTTTCAAAAAGCACAGACCATATGGCAAGGTCGGGGCGTTCCGAAACGAAGGTAAGCAATACCCCCTTAAGCTCCACTCTTTTTATCTCGCACTTTGATGCGAGCGAGCGCAGAAGCGATATACAAAGAAGTCTCATAACCTCACGCGGAGGCTCGCCGAAGCGGTCGATAAATTCGTCAAGCACGTCATCCATATCCTCGGGCAAGGAAATCAAGGATATTTTCTTGTACATTTCCATTCTTTGCGCGCTGACGGGTATATACTTTTCGGGTATGTTTGCGCTGACCTTTATATCCACGGTCGACTCAAAGGTCTCGCGCGGAAGCACTCCGCGCTCTTCGAGAACCGCTTCGTTAAGGAGCTTTACGTAAAGATCGTATCCTACGCTGTCGATATATCCGTGCTGCTCAGCTCCGAGAAGATTGCCGGCGCCTCTTATTTCGAGGTCGCGAAGCGCAACCTTGAAACCTGCGCCGAACTCGGCAAACTCGCGTATTGCGCGAAGTCGCTTTGTGGCAATTTCCGACAGTGCCTTTCCCGGTCTGTAAGTGAAATATGCATACGCCTGTCTTCTGCTTCTTCCCACACGTCCGCGTATCTGGTGAAGCTGAGAAAGTCCCATTCGGTCCGCGTTTTCTATTATAAGCGTGTTCGCATTGGGTAGGTCGACTCCCGTCTCTATTATGGTAGTGGAAACGAGGATGTCAATCTCTCCGCTGACCAGCATCTGCCAGATATCTTCAAGCTCGTCTTTATCCATTTTTCCGTGCGCAGATGCGACACGGGCATCGGGAAAGGCATTCATTATCCGCCCTTTGACAAAATCGATGTCCTCGACTCTGTTGTAAAGATAGAGAACCTGACCGCGTCTTGTAAGCTCCCTTGCAATAGCGTCGAAAATCACGCCGTCGTCATGCTCAAGAACGTAAGTCTGCACCGGTCGGCGCTCTCCCGGTGCTTCGTCAAGAATCGACATATCGCTGATACCGTTCATAGCCATATTGAGCGTTCTCGGTATCGGAGTCGCCGAGAGAGTAAGAACGTCAACGTTCTTCGCCATCTCCTTCAGCTTTTCCTTTTGCGCAACGCCAAAGCGCTGCTCCTCATCGATTATAAGAAGTCCGAGGTCCTTAAATTCGACCGTATTCTTTGAGAGAATTTTATGCGTTCCGATGAGTATGTCAACCTCGCCGCGCTTTACCCGTCGGATTATCGCCTCCTGCTGTTTCGGTGTGCGGAATCGCGAGAGCATCTCCACCGTTACGGGATATCCGCGCATTCGTGCGCTTGCCGTTTCGAGATGCTGAAGCGCAAGAATTGTTGTCGGAACTAAAATTGCAACCTGCTTGCCGCCCATTATCGCCTTGAACGCCGCGCGAAGCGCCACCTCGGTCTTTCCGAATCCAACGTCGCCGCAAAGAAGTCTGTTCATCGGCACGGGCTTCATCATATCCGCCTTTATTTCCTCAATCGCGAGAATCTGCGATTCGGTTTCCTCGTACTCAAACGCCGACGCAAACTCGTCCTCGAGGTCTGAATCGGCGGGGAAAGCAAATCCCGGTTTTCTCTGCCTTTCGGCATAGAGCCTTATGAGGTCCTTTGCAATATCCTTTGCCGCCGCCTTTGCCTTTGTTTTGGCGCGCGTCCAGTCGCCTCCGCCCATATGAGAAAGCTTAACCGTTCCGTCCTTGTCCTTTTCTCCTATATACTTGCCGATGTATTCAAGACGGTCGCATGGCACAAAAAGCTTATCCGTGCCCGCATATTTTATAGTAATATAGTCCTTCGTAACGCCGTCTACGGTCACAGTTTCCATTCCCTCGAAAAGACCGATTCCGTAGTTTGCGTGTACAACGTAGTCGCCGACGGACAAATCGGCATAGCTCATAAGACGCTGTCCCGCGCCTCCGACACGGCGGAGTATTCTCTGACGGCGTCTGTTTGCCATGACGGCGCGCCCCTTGTCCTTTGCCATCGAAAGCACCGATATGCGAGGCGTCATAAGCTCATAACCCTCAAAAATGCTTCCTACGTCGACACATATCTGTCCCCGTGCAACATTTTCAAGGTTAAAATCGGGATTATCGTATTCGGGCACAGCAGATATATCCGCCGATGCGAGCGAGCTTATAAGCCCCTCGGCCGCCTGCTTATTTTCACATAAAATAAGTATTCGGTAATCACTCTTTTTGTAATTCTTTAGGTCCTCAATCAGCATAGCGGGGTTGTCACCGTAGGATACACCCCTCCTGCATCTGAATCCGAAGATTCCCGAGGCTCTCATATTTCCAAGACCCGATGAAAAGGCGTTCAGATGAAAGGTCACGCTTTCGGAAAGAAAGGCGTCGAAATCCTCCACCCTTGCCATATACCTTGCCGCCTCGCCCGTGACTGTACCCATCTCAAGCATTGCGACACGCTCCCGCTCTACCGCATCAAATCCGCGCTTTATATCCTCTCTTACGCCGTTTGTGTCGATGATGAAGGACACACCTCTTTTGCGGCTTGAAAAATAGCTTAAGAGTGTCGAGAATTCGCTGTATACAAGGCCGATATATTTGTCCTTGAAATTGAGCGGCAATCCGTCTCTCACGGCGCTTCTTTCGTAGGAAAGCTTTGTTTTTATCTCTTCGCTTGACGCCCTTGAAACAAGCCCTTCAACGACTGCGAGAATCCTCTCTCTCGCCGCGGAATCTATTATAACCTCACCGGCCGGGAGAATATTCAAGCCGTCGACCGTGCTTTCCGAGCGCTGTGTTATTGGGTCAAATTCGGAAATTCTGTCTATTTCGTCACCGAAAAATTCAATTCTCGAGGGCTCGCCCTGCGCGTCCGCCCAGACGTCTATTATTCCGCCTCTGTGCGAAAACTGTCCGCGTCCGTCAACCATATCAACCTCGGCAAACCCGAGGAGAAGAAGGCGCTCTATAAGCTCTGCGGGCGGTATTTCATCACCGCATTTTATTGAAAGCGAGTTTTTGTATAAAACGCTCTCGGGCACGGTTGCTGAAAGAGCAGCGGAGGGCGTCGTTACAACCGCCTCGCACTCCCCCGACATAATGGCGGAAAGCACCGAAAGCCTCTCACGCTCTGTATCGTGGGAGGCTGTTATATTATGAAAGTTAAAGTCGCGCGGCTTATATTCGTACGCCTTTATTCCAAAGGACGTAAGTGCCGCGGCGTAGCTTTGCCGCTCCGATTCCGAGCTGACTATAATCAACACGGGGGTCGGGGTAAGCGCCCGAAGTTCCTCTATGCTCTCGGCAAGATAGGCGAGTGCCGCGCCCGTCGAAAGACCGTTGATTACGATAGGCTTCGGAGCTTTTATACGGAGCTGCTCCTTGGCAAGCTCAACCGATGCATAAAACTCTTTATCGGAGCGAATAAGACTTGTGAGTCTTTTCATCTATCCAATCCTTTTTGGGATTTTTGTTATTTTGAATATTTGTTCATCGCCTCGTCTATTTTTCCGCCGAGGATAAGCTCGACCGCATCAGCAATGCTTCCAAGCTCCGCCTCTATCTTCAAAAGGTCGTCCTTGGGGAATCTGCCGAGCACCCAATCAACGAGGTCGTAGTCGGGTGAGGGCTTTTGTCCAACACCGATTTTTATTCTCGGGAAGGCATCGCTTGAAAGACTTGCAATTATGCTTTTCAGTCCGTTGTGACCTCCCGCCGAGCCCTTGCGCCTTATCCTTATCTTTCCCGGCTCAAAGCTTATCTCGTCGTGCAGGACTATTATATTCTCGGGCGGGATTTTATAGAACGCCGCCGCCTCGCCGATAGCATCGCCCGACAGGTTCATAAAGGTCTCGGGCTTCATAAGCAAAGCTCGCACGCCGCCCACGGTAGCCTCCGCCGTAAGCGCCTTGAATTTCAAACGGTCTATCTTAACCGAGGCGCGTGCGGCAATTGCGTCTATCGCAATGAATCCTGCGTTGTGTCGGGTATTTGAGTATTTCTCCCCCGGATTTCCGAGTCCTGCAACAATATGCGTCACGGGAAGCGGGGATTCCCTCTTTTCTATTTTTTTGAAAAGGTCAAAAATATTACTCATCATCCGCTCCCAAAAGATTTTTACACCAAATATCAGCCGACACGTCCGACGGCATCTTCCAAGCGCCGCGAGGAGAAAGAGTTATTTCTGTAACACGGGGGCCGTCGGGCAGACATGAGCGCTTAAACTGCTGCGAGAAAAATCTCTTAACGAATATATTAAGATACTGCTTTATCTCACGGCTCTCGTACTGTTCGAAGACAGACTTCGCAAGCTCGTATACCTTAGCCGGCGAATATCCGTATTTGACGGTGTAATAGAGGAAAAAGTCATGAAGCTCATACGGTCCGACAATGCTTTCGGTATGCTGCTTGTTTTCACCGTCGTCGGTCGGCAAAAGCTCGGGGCTTATAGGTGTGTTGACAACGTCGAGAAGCACTCTCGAAAGCTCCTCTTCACCGCCGTCCTTATATATTCTCGCTTCGTTCTTTATAATCTCACGCATGAGCGTTTTGGGAACGGATGCGTTCACCGCATACATAGACATATGGTCGCCGTTGTAGGTGGCAAATCCGAGCGCAAGCTCAGAAAGGTCTCCCGTTCCGACAACGAGTCCCCTCGTTGCATTTGCGATATCCATAAGAATCTGCGTACGCTCGCGCGCCTGCGCATTTTCGTAAACAACGTCGTAGTTATCTTCCCTATGTCCTATATCCTCAAAATGACGGCTTACGGAAGCCTTTATGTCGATAGTTCTGACCGAACAGCCGAGAAGCTCGGCAAGCGCGAGTGCGTTAGACTTGGTGCGCTCGGTAGTTCCGAAGCAAGGCATAGTTATAGCTATAACCTTATTTCTCTCTCTTCCGAGAATGTCCATGGCGCGAGCCGCCACGACAACGGCAAGCGTGGAGTCAAGTCCTCCCGACACGCCTATCACGGCAGTATCTGCATAAGCGCGCTCCATTCTGAGAGCGAGCGCTCTGCTTTGCAATTCAACCGCAAGGCTGCAATTTTCGCGAAGCTCCGCCTCGTCCTGTGCGAGAAAGGGATGGCTGATTGGCAAATCCTTTTCTTCAAAATGAGGCTCGCCGGCATCGACGGTGGATAAATCGACCTCTCCGTAAAGAATAGACTCATCAAAAAGGTCCGCCTCAGCAACCGTCTCGCCGCACCTTGAAATCATACGCGCTCCGGCGTATATGCCGTCGGTTCCGCTCTCGCCGTCACCTGCGCCCGAAAGCACCACCGTAGCTCCGAGGGCAAGAGAAAGCGAGTTTATATATTCTCTTCTCTGCTTTTTAAGTCCTACGTATTCGGCAGTTGACACGGGATTTATAATGAGAGCCGCTCCTCCGGACGAAAAGGCGGCATCATCACCGACCTTAACCAAAATTTCGGCGTCAACGCCATCGCAGGTAAAAATCATATTATGACCGAGGGCAACATCTCTATCGCTAACGGAAACCGTCTTATTTATGCCGAGAGCCGACGCAAAATGGCGGCTGACACTGCCCGATGCCGAAAATCCCTTAACCTCACCGCGAAAGATAGCGGCAACCGAGTTATAAAGGAATCCGTCAGCCTCGACAGGAAGTCCGACAAACGAGGTTATTCCGAGCTCTGCCGTCATTCTTGCATAAAGCGAAAGGGCGTCCTTAGCCTCCGAAATCAGAATCTCTTGGAAAAAGAGGTCCTCGGCGGTTGCGCCCGTAAGCGTAAGCTCCGGAAAAACTATTATGTCCGCCCCCTCTTTATCGGCAAGGGCGGCGAGATTTGCGCAGATGTTTGCATTGTAAGCCGGGTTGCAAATCTTTATTTTAGGCGATGCAACGGCAATTTTCGCTGTTTTTTTCATTTTTACTTCTCTTTCACAAGAATAAGCTTGTCTGCATAGGGCATATTTTCAATAACCTCGCAAAGAGTGTGCCACTCGGCAAGCTTATGACTTCTTCTTGCATAATATATGTTGATAAGCACCTCGTAATTCATCGAAACGGTGCGCATCTGATTAAAGGACGAAGGAAGCAGCTGTATCATATTATGCCAATACGAGCGGTCCTTGGTCTCGTTAAATCTCTGTCTCTGGTCCTCAAGATAAAGAATGAGACCGTCGAGCACGGAAAGCGCATCGGGGGAAAGGCGGTCGCAGGAAAAGTCCTCGCGCGAAAACTCCTTTGCCTGAATCTTATGCATTGTTGAGGTTGAGTTGGCAACCGTACCAACCTTATACGTATCAAATTCCTTCCACCAATAAAGCGGTGCCGTTATATCCATGGAAACAATTATCTGGCGCAAAAACTTTCTGTGGTCGCTTCCTGCAGCCGCAAGCTTTGCCGCCAAGGCGAGATCGTTTTCTCCGAGTATATATTCGCCTTTTTCATTGTAGTAGCTGTCCATACGCGCCCAGCTGTTCATGGGATTTCGCGCACCCCTTATAGCATTCTCCATATTCACTACGCTGATTTTCTCTACCTTGAGCATATATACCCTCCGTAAATATATAATTATTTACTTTATATTTTATCATAAGCTATACCGGTTGTCAATTATTTTTCTAAAAAGTAAAAAGCGCTTTTTGGGGCGTTTCGAAATATTTTTAAATTATTTTTTCAAAAGGACTTGACAAACACTCTCTCCTTTGATATAATGTTAAAGCGCCTACGGAAGGTTAGCTCAGTTGGGAGAGCATCTGCCTTACAAGCAGAGGGTCATAGGTTCGAGCCCTATACTTTCCACCAAGAAAATATTAGGAACGATTCGCAATCTCCGCACAGGCGCGCAGTTCGCGCCGCGAATCGAGCCCTATACTTTCCACCAAGAAGGTTTTTCCTTCGCATTCAAGAATGGCTTGGTAGCTCAGTTGGTTAGAGCGCTAGCCTGTCACGCTAGAGGTCGTGGGTTCGAGCCCCATCCGAGTCGCCATTCTTGTATGCCTCTGTAGCTCAGTTGGTAGAGCAGAGGACTGAAAATCCTCGTGTCGTTGGTTCGATTCCGACCGGAGGCACCATTTTTGCGGATTTAGCTCATTTGGTAGAGCGCCACCTTGCCAAGGTGGAGGTGGCGGGTTCGAGCCCCGTAATCCGCTCCAAGAAAAAAGCACTTGCAGAAGCAAGTGCTTTTTTGTTTGCTTTTTCGCCGCGTTTTCGGCTTTTCTTTTTACTCTTCCCTCTTTATTTTTGCCCCGATTTCGCGCCACGGGTACCCGTTCTGAAGCCTTTTGGCGAGATTCCGACCTTTTGCGTGAAGTATTCCGAAAAATAGTTTTCGTTTTCAAATCCCACGGCAAAAGCAATCTCCTTGACCGTCATATCCGTTTGCAAAAGAAGTCTTTGCCCCTCCGTCAAGCGCTTATTGAGCAAATATTGCTTCGGGCTTATATTAAACGTGCTTTTGAAAAAGTTCGCAAAATAGGCGGTGCTTAAATTCATAAGGTCGGCAAGGTCGGAAAGCGAAATTTTCGCCATATAGTTTTCGTCTATGTAAGCGATAACCTCCTCAAATCTTTTGAGAACAGGCGACTTTACCGACAGCTCGGCAAGGAACTCGGCAAGCAATAAATTCATAGCTCCCTGTACCTTGAATCTGCTCGTTATATCTCCCTTCGCATAGTTTTCGACCACGGTCCTAAAAAGACTCTCGGTCATCTCATTTGACCTTACGGAATAGGTCTTTGAAATGTACCTATACAGCGAGAGACTCGGAATATCCGACTGAAAGTGAAGATAATACTTATTCATTACACCGTCTATGTGGCTTTTTTTAACCGAATGCGCCGGTATAAAATAAACGTACCCCGGCTTAAGCTTTACCGTTCTGTCGATAAGATATATCGTGGCCTCACCCTCAGTCAAAAAATAAAGCCTGTGATATCCTATATGCTCGTGCCTGTTGTCCCACTGTACGCCGTTCCACTCCTCGCCGACGTCCTGATTTTTTGCCAAAACGACAGAAAACGTCGCTTTTTGAAATTTATTATCAATCATATTAACCTACGTTTTGTTAAGGTTTTACCCTGTTTTTTGTATTGTAATTATTATAATACAGCCTTATAATAAAGTCAACATCAAAAACAAAAAAAGGAGAAAGCTTATGGCAAACAATCGTTACGTTGGTTCGTATCCCGTAATAGGAATCCGTCCCACAATTGACGGAAGACGCGGTGCGCTTAAGGTGCGTGAATCCCTTGAGGAGCAGACCATGAATATGGCGAACATCGTGTCCAAGCTCTTCACCGAAAATCTTAAATATTCAGACGGCGAGCCGGTTAAGGTTGTTATCGCAGACACCACAATCGGAAGAGTTGCGGAAGCTGCGGCCTGCGCCGACAAATTCAGAAAAGAGGGTGTTGATATCACCCTTACCGTTACACCCTGCTGGTGCTACGGCTCAGAAA
>JAZLCX010000060.1:0-15449 GCA_045614425.1 Eubacteriales bacterium
TACTGCTTTTTCTCGCTTGTAGTCAATTCGTTCAATGCAAGATTTAAGTAGTTTGTTTTTCTTTGCCGCTGACACGTCAGGATCATTCAAAGCATCCAACGCATCTTTAAATCGTAATAGCCGTTCTTCATAGTCGATTGGCTCAGGCATGGATTCGTAAGCCTTGCATAGAGCTTGTTGGATTTCATCTTTTTCTTGAAGAACTTTTTGATTCAGTTTTTCAAAAATTTCTTTCGGCATATCTTCCTCAGAATATTTTTCCCACTGATTGATTTCTTTTTTATTTAGTTCTTCCAATTTCAATTTCAAGCGTTTAATAAGATTTTCGTGTAACTGCTGAGAAGTAGTGTCGTCACTCTCTATCCGTACTTCGAAATCTTTAATGCACCGCTCTAACGTATCACGAACCCGATCTATAATTTCGCTGTATAAGCAAGAAGTAGTTTTGCAGTACACTTGATTACCACATAGTAATCTCGATGGTGAATTATGAGACGTATATGTTCTTAAAGACATCGCTCTACCACATTGGCAGAACAGTAGTCCGGCAAGAGGATTTCTAATTTTTGTTTTCGACTTTGCTTTATGGTTTTTCCCTTGCTTCGCACGAGCCGCTAAGAATAGTTCTTCGCTAACAATGGCGGGATGTTTGCCGTCATACACAAGGTATTCGCCTACCTCTGTCTTAGGACGTACTTTTTTAATTTCGCCATCTTCAACAACTGTCACCGTCTTACGCCAATTCCAGCGAACCTTGCCGATATAGTGTTCGTTTTCTAACATTGTCTTGATAGAATCTTGAGTCCACAAAGCCCCTGTACGAGTAGGGATTTTAAGACCATTCAAGTGATGGGCTATATTCACACGCCCCATATCTTGATTAACATACATATCAAATACCATGCGAACAACGTCTGACTCTGCTTCGTTGATTTTTAGCGTATGGCATTTCTTTTTACCTTCCATAACGATATCTTTATCATATCCGTATGGAGGTTTTGTTCCTATGAAATTCCCTTGCTGTACAGAAAGCAAACGACCTCTACTCATAATTTTCTTGGTATATTCGAGGTATTCGTTTCCGCGCATTAACTCTCTCTCAAACGCTTCTCTATCGTATTCATTACGAAGATCAAATGTTTTTGCAGGAGTAATGACAAGAGTGTTAGTATATCTGAACAACTTCGACAGCCTACCAATATCCTCTAAATCCGGGCGACCAAGACGTTGTACTTCCACAAGTAGCACGCCTTTGATTTTAGGTGATTCAATCATTTTAAGTATGCTCAAGAGCTCAGGGCGGCTGTCGATTGTCTCTCCCGAAACGATTTCTCTCATTTTTTGTGATTCTGGAATTTTACTGCCCCAAGTCCGCTCGGCGTACTCGTCAAGAATAGTTTCATGCCTTGCGAGAATTTCAGCGACATCAAGTGTCGGATCATCCGTTCTTGATTTTCTTAAATATAGCAATATTTCTTCTGGTTTCAAGTCTTTTTCTGGTTGATAATACATTCGTATTTCTCCCCTTCTTTTTAACGATTTATTTGTTTAAATAACATAAAAAGACAATTAAGTTTTTCTTCATAATCAGTGTCATTGCGTATTTGCATTAAATACTTAGCCACTTCATAAAACACTTTCATTTCATCGTCGCTAAATTCGTAGCCCTCGGTTGCATCGAACCACTTCTCTGCACGTCTTGACAAAGATTCGTTAGCCGCCACGATAGACGATAACAATTCTTGTGGCGTTGTTTCCAAAGCCGTAATCATGCGTGGTAACACTTCAATCGGCATATTTCCTATCTCGCCGTTTTCGTACCTATAAACTGTTGACCTGTCTTTTCCTATTCTGCGAGCCAACTCATCAACGCTCATTTTAAGTTCTTTTCTTCTTTTTCTGATTTGTTTTCCGATAGACATATCTTCACCTTGTCATTAAAATTCGTACAGATGCGATAAATTGCATACATGCAGCAATTACCATTGTTTTATGAGAAATCATTATATATAATTTTTTCAGAATATAGAGCATACGCTTCCCTCTCTCGAAAGGAGAAACAACTCATGAACATAAACAGAGAACACCTTATTAACCAAATTATCAAGCAGTTAGACAAGACAAGAGATATGGAATTTCTCGATTTCGTTTATAAATTACTTCTTACCGAGAGCTGAGATTATAGTCTTAATGCTATCGTACTGTTCTGAAGGTAATTCTGCTAAACTAGATACTATCTCAAAGAACTTGGGGTCTTTTCTCATTTGGACGATGATTTTTACGAGATCATCGTTCTTTTTTTGAACAATAGAACGCTCTTTAGGAACATCATAGCCCCAAAGCCATGTTTCGGATACATCTAAAGCAAGAGCTAATTTATATGCTGCATCCTGTCGAGGTTCAACTTCACCGGACAAATATCTACTTATCGTTCCTCTGTTTAAACCTGTCTCTCTTGCGAGGTCAATCTGCTTTTTATCAGCCTCTTTCATAGCTTCTTTTAGTCTATCCTTTGTTAATGCTACTCTTTCATACGGTTCCATTTGTCTTTTCACCTCCTAACAAGGAATATTATACCACCCAAATTGTCAAAATGCAACACATATCGCAAAAAAAGTTGCAAAATTGCAAAAATATCTATTGACAACGCAAATTATCTTAATATAATATTGATTTAGTTGCAAGGTTGCAACGTATTTGAAAGGAGGAAATAATATGAAAAGAATTGATCTTTACCCCGAACTATGTGGAAAAATACGTGAAAAATATCGTACACAAGGCTTATTTGCACGAACAATAGATATGCACCCATCGACTTTAAGCGCAAAATTATCGGGTAAATCTCAGTGGAGCTATAGCGAAGTAGCAAAAGTTTGTGAAGCACTCGGCATATCTATGGCTGATGCTCCGGGTTATTTTAATATTTTTTTACACAAATAGTTGCAAGGTTGCAACTATATTGCATAGTTGAATATACATTAGGAGCGTAATTCAATGAGCGATCAATACAAAACCAAAACATTTATATACCCTAACATGATAGTCAGAGTGCATTACCCTGTCCTCACAGATGAAGAAAAACAACAACGTCAAAAAAAGATATATAAAGCGGCAGAAGATTTATTGAAAGAATTGGTGAGATATGAAACTAAACGCTAACAACTACTATTCTCAAAAAGGCAACAAAGCATATTTCAGTGTGTCACAATTTAAAAATTTCCTTAACTGCGAAGCTGCTGCAATGGCAGAGTTAAACGGAGAGTATGAACCATCACGAGGACGTGCCCTCTTGCTTGGAAATTATGTCGATGAGATGCTGACTGGCTCAAGAAAATCGCAAATACTATTCCTTGAGGAAAATCACAATGATCTCTTTAAAAAGAACGGCGATCCGTATGCTGATGTATTGCAAGCAATGGACGCAGTTAAACGAGTGAGGAATCAACCGCTTATGATGAAATATCTGAGCGGTGGGCATCAACAGATTATGACGGGCGAGATCGAGGGAGTGCCGTTCAAAATAAAAATGGATAGTTTCAATGAAAATGAATTCATTTGCGATCTTAAATATATGGCAAGCCTGAGAAGCCCCAACATGTTTGAACCAATGGTGAGCTATTGGAAGTATGACATTCAAGCGGCGGTATACCAAGAAATTGTCCGACAAAATATCGGTAAAACACTTCCCTTTATATTTGTTGTGGCAACAAAAGAAAATCCCCCGCATCTTGCCGTCGGAGAAATCAAACAATGGAACATAGACTCAGCACTCGAAAAAGTCAAGAAAAACATAGTGCATTATCAACAGGTGAAGAACGGCGAAATCCCACCGAAACGCTGTGAAGATTATGGGTGTGACTACTGCACCGAAACAAAAATCATCACAGAAGTTATCGACACCGATGTGTTTGGAATGTCAAGTAAACAACTCGCCGCTATGGAAGGAACGATATTATGAATCTCAGAACATCATCTGTAGTCATAGCCTTATGCTTGGCATTGGCTTTAAGTTCGTGTACAAGACCGACTGAGGACATTCCTAAGTCAGTTATAACCGAAAGCACGGAATACAAGCCCAGTGAGACTCTAACGGTACCCACCAAGCAAGTGCCGCTTCTGAGCAATTACAATCGGATAGATAATGTGATGCTAACTCATTATTGCATCTGCGAAAAATGCTGCGGCAAAACACCAGATCACCCAGCTTACGGCATAACAGCAAGCGGTAGAGCCGCAGAACCATACATAAGTATAGCGGTTGACCCAAGCGTTATACCTCTCGGAAGTACCGTATGGCTTAAATACAGTGATGGAAGAATTATAAAATGTCGTGCCGATGATACAGGCGACGCAATTAGCAATGCACACGTTGATTTGTGTGTTTCTTCACACAATGAAGCGTTGGAATTAGGAATTGATTATGTCACAGTTTTTTGGGAGGTGAACAAAGATGTACTACAGTGATGATCCTGTAAGAGATTTTATGATGCACGATGCAAAACAAACGCAATGGCTTGAACAACAGCCTGTGTGCTCTGAATGTGATGAACACATACAGGACGAGTACTGTTACGAAATCAATGGAGAACTAATTTGCGAGGACTGCTTAAACACTAATCACAAAAAAAGAACAGAAGATTACATTGAATAGGAAGGAGCTCATACAAAATGGCAACAGCAATTATTTATGGCGCACCCGGTAGCGGTAAAACCGTAAACGCCACTCGTATTCCGGGAAAAACTTTACTTCTCAGCAGCGACAACTCAGCTCTCGTACTAAATAACTTTGAGAGAAATAACCTGACTATTAAAGAAGCATCTAACTTTAAGGATTTTGCTAACTTATTTGAAGAAGCTACAACTAATGCTCACTACGACAATATTATTGTAGACTGTCTCACCGACCTTATTGATGCATATATCGTTGAGATACGCGAGAACGGTTTTTCTGGCGATATCCGTCAGCATTATCTCGCAATATACACAAAAGTTAAGTTCCTCGTTAGGAAAGCCGCTTTCTGCAATACAAACTGTATTTTCAACTGTTGGGAAGATGTTGAAACTATAGCTCTCGAAAACGGAGAAATCGCAAGCCGAGTATCACCGATGCTGCCAGCAAAAATCAAACAGCAAGTGTGCGGGCTCTGTAACATCGTTGCTCGTGTTACCTCTGCGGTAGACAAGCAAGGCATGAGGCAGTGGTACTTCGCAACCGAAGGAAACGAAGTACGTATGGCGAAGGATCAGCTCTACCTCCGCAAGAGCTGTATGCCCGAAGATGTTTTCAAAAAGCCCGAAGAAGCAAAATGAAAAACTGGTGGCTACAAGTATATGACAAAGTAAGATTTAACCAATGGTAATTTTCAAATATAAATTTAGGAGGAAAAAACAATGATTAATTGGAAATATAACCCGAACGAATACGTAGAACAGGAATTCAAACCTATCCCGGCAGGAGATCACCGCGTAAGAATCAACGACGTTGTTCCGAAGCAGTTCAGCAGCGGAAACGAAGGATTCGAAATCACACTCGATGTTTCGGGTTATAGTAGCAAACTTTGGTTCTATCTCGTCCTCGACCCCAGCGACACAAAGAAAACCAACCAGAGGATCGGTCAGTTCTTCGAATCTTTCGGTATCACCGACCCTGATCTCTCTCACTATCGCGCGTGGGCTGGCAAAATAGGCGGCGTCAGAGTAAAAATGGAAGCATACAACGGCGAAGATCGCCCTAAAGTAGCGTTCTGCCTCGCTCGTCGAAATCAGGACAAGCTCCCTGCTTGGAAAGGCTACGATTCTGTACCGACATACGGAGCAAACCCTAACCTCACACCAGTAAACACTGACGACGAGTTACCGTTCTAACAATGATACAGCTTAGAGACTACCAACAAGACCTATACAAAAAGACTCAAGACTCATTCCGCAAGGGAAATAAACGCGTCCTTGTCTGTGTAGGCTGTGGAGCTGGGAAATCATACATATTCGCGAAAATGGCACAGCAAGCAAAAGGTGATGTTTTGGTTCTTACACATCGGCAAGAGTTGAAAGACCAAACATCACGCTTGTTTGCCGATAACGGCATAGACGCTCGTATTGAGATGATTCTTACTGAGGCTAACAGACTCGGTAATCGCCCGAAACCAACGCTGATAATTACAGACGAAGCACATTTATCTCGCTCGAACTCATGGATGAAAGTTCTTGATTACTATAACACACACACCGTCGGTTTTACTGCAACTCCTATTCGATTGGACGGTAAACCTCTCGGCGATATCTATAATGATCTCGTGACTGGTGTTTCTGTCCGTTGGCTTATCGAGCACAAACGGCTATCTCCGTATGTATATTATGCACCGACAGCCGTTGAAACGGATGGTTTAAAAGTACAAGCCGGAGATTATGTGATTAAAGACCTTGAACAACTCATGATAGACAGAGCGATTTACTCCGATGTGCTGAAAAGCTGGGAGCGATTGGCTAAAGGTGAGAAAACCATAGCGTACTGTGTTTCGGTAAAACATGCCAGAGAAACCGCTGAAATGTTTTCTGAGGCGGGCTACCCTGCTGTCGCTATTGATAGCAGTACACCAGCTAAGAAACGCGCTGAGATTATGCAAGCGTTCCGTGATGGAAAAATTACGATCCTATGCAACGTCGGTATTATATCAGAGGGAGTATCTATTGACGATGTAAGCTGTTGCTTGCTCCTACGCCCAACCGAAAGCCATGCGCTCTACTGGCAGCAAGGAATGAGAAGTATGCGGTATCAACCAAACAAGATTGCAAAAATCATAGATTGTGTGGGTAATTACACACGAAATCCGCTGTTTGATGCGAATGTAGAATGGAGTCTCACTGAATCTATAAAGAAAAAACCGAAGATCAATCACGAAGGAGATTTTTATATCCGCACTTGTCCTAAGTGCTACAAAGTGTTTAAAACCGCTCCCGTCTGCCCTTATTGTGGCGAAACATATCCTCTGCACCCGAGAGAAATCAAGGCGCACGAAGATATTGAACTCGCTCGAATAACGGCAGAACAAGCAGAAGAAGCCGAGCGAAAGCGAAAACAAGCAAGGATGCAACAAGGCAGAGCGGCTACATTTCCAGAGCTCTTGCAAATAGGCAAGGAACGTGGATATAAAAATCCAGCGGCGTGGGCGAGATTTGTAATGAGAGGAAGAGGAAGATGAATCATGAAACCATACTCCAAAACAAAATTATAGTTGCCCTATGCGAACGTGGTTGCTATGCAGTAAACCATACCGTCGGAAATTTCTACACGAAATACGGCGGTACGGTTTCCGTCGGTAAACACGGCGATAGCGATATCCGCGGGCACCGCCCTGATGGTAAAGCGTTCTATGTTGAAGTAAAGCTCCCCGGCGAACAACCCCGCAAAGATCAAATGGATTTTATAGAAGCAATGAAAAATACAGGCGCGATAGCTGGCTGGTGTACATCAGTACCCGAAGCTCTGGCAATCGTGTTCGGAAAAGGAGCGTATAATGATACCTGAACTTGTTTGCCCTGTGTGCGGCAAATTATTTATCCCGGCACCGTATCACACTTACAAAATTAAAATAAGAAAAAAATCGTCACATTATAAAGTTTATGTGTGCTCATGGACTTGTATGAATAAAGGAGTTTAAGAATATGAATTGTCCTGTATGCGGTGAAAGAACAAAGGTACGTGACTCAAGAGAAGATGAGGACTGTGTGCGCCGTCGAAGAGAGTGTCTCTCTTGCCACTATGTTTTCACTACTATCGAAACTGATGAAGATTTATTTAGGAGAATAACAAATGTTAAATGTCAACAAAATAGTAATCCCCTCCCCGAAACAGAAGGAAATCATTATTGAATGTCTTACAAACTCAATGAACTCATGGGAAGACGGAGAATAAAACATGATAGCCGCACTTATATTTTTATACATATTAATAGGTTTTTCACTAGCAACTATTTTAATAGCCACAAATTCAGTTAGTACTCAAAAAAACAAATTTCTCTTATTATTTGTGGTTTTCGGATGGAGTCTTATCATTCCTCTATTTGTTCTATACATAGTCGGCTGCATTATTTTAAAACTATTGGAATGTATTGAAAAATATAAAACTTAAAACAATGCAAATTTTATTCAGTGAAAGAATAGTTACAAATGGCGTTCCGTAGAACTAGCGATCTAAAGAATGGTTCAAAGAAAGGTGTGACTCATGACAAACATCGAAGCTAAGGATGCTATGCTCAACCGCACTCCTGTAAGCTGTAACGGAATTATATATAGCCGTATTTCAGCTATCATTTACAGACCCGGAGATTACGGCGAGGTTGAAGTTACCGTTGAACTTCTCGATAAATCCGGGCATAGCATCACGATAACATCTCCAAAGGACGTGATTCAGTGTGATTAACAAAATTAAACAAAAACTATCCTGCACAGAATATCTTGCGAGGCACGGCATCTATGTTAAATCTGGTGGCAGATGCGTTTCCCCTCTCCGAGCCGGAGCAAAAAATCCTACATCATTCTTCTGCGAGGATAAGCGGTGGTACGACTTCGGCTCTGGTGATGGCGGCGATGTTATTGATCTCGCCGCTAAGTTAGAATATAACAACGATGTCGGCGAAGCTATTCGAGGGCTGGCTCGTGAACTCGGTATACAGTTTGAAAAACCTGTAAACGAAAACTGGAAAACAGACATTCAGAACCTCTGCAACAGAGCGGCTGCTTACCACGAAGCTCTCACGCCAGAGGATTTCCAATACCTCGCCTCACGAGGATTATCGAGAGACGACATCGACCGTCTCATGATCGGCAGAGTCACCGACGGTTATCTCAAGGGCAGACTCTTTCTTCCCTACTTCAAAAACGGCTACGTCTGCTACTACGCAACACGAGCTATGCCCGGAAGTTCTTTTCAAGATAACAAGTACATGAAAGCCGCCCTCTCCGAGTGTGAGTCATACGACCATGTTCCGTGGGGCTTACACACACTCTCTAAGCGGAGCGACTTGCTCGTTATCGCTGAGGGCTATTTCGATGCAGCAGCTTTCGAGCGTGAGGGCTATTCAGTTATCTCTCCGATAACAGGAAACTTTTCTAAGGATCAGTGGTCGGATGTAATCTCAACGTGCAAGATGTTCCCTCGTGTGCTTATCATTTTCGATAACGACGAAATATCCCACGCTGGCGACGGATTCACCTCGCGTACAGCTACCCGACTATTCCGCGAAAAAATACCGTTTCTTGTAGCGCACACTCCCCTCGGCGTTAAGGATGTCAACGACTATTACACAAGTGGCGGCTCTCTCGAAAATCTCGTCAAAACCGCTCAGGACGGACTCAAATATATGGTATCGCAGTATACAAATGCACAGGAGCTTGAATCATTTCTCCTGAGTATCAATCGCTTCACCGAAAACACAGCAGTCTCAGAAGCTCTATGGACTCCCGAGATGCAATCTCGATTCGCTCCGTCCGTTTTAAAATCTATCGAGAAAACCGCCAACACGGCACCAAGCGAGAATTTTGCTGTCAACGAAATTATTAAAAAATATAATATCTTATACGTCGATAACGTCGGCTTCTACGAATGGAACGGCAAAATCTGGCAGAAAATATCCGACACAACTATATCCAACTATATCGACAAATATTTCGGCAGGTTCTCTACCGCTCAACGTGTCAGTGCCGTATGTAAGCTAATGAAATCTCGTGCTATCAGTGATGTCGTTTTCGACCGCAACCCTGTATTTACTTTCCAGAACGGCACTCTCGAAATCGAAACAGGAGTATTCCGGGAATCCCGCTCGTCCGATTACTGCTCTATTATTATGGATTACGACTATAATCCCGATGCTACGTGTCCTCGCTGGGAGCAGTTTATCGAATCTGTCACCGACGATGAGCCCCGTCGAGCTGATGTGTTACAAACTCTCGCCGGATATATCCTCATTCCCGATTGTCGATATCAGAAAATATTTATTCTTCTCGGCGGTGGTAGTAACGGTAAATCTGTGTATCTCGAAGTTATTCAAGCTCTGTTCGGTAAACAGAACGCCTCCGTAGTATCGCCCACAGGACTATCTAAGGAGTTCGAACGCATCAAACTCAAGGATTCTCTTTACAACATCGGCAAGGATGTATCTCCCGACTTTGCCACAG
The DNA here is from genome assembly GCA_045614425.1 of Eubacteriales bacterium. Lineage (GTDB taxonomy): Bacteria > Bacillota > Clostridia > Oscillospirales > CAG-272 > UBA1740. Next base: position 10,174 of record JAZLCX010000060.1, read on the forward strand.
GCGAAACGCGAGAATATCTATTACAGATTTCCGACGGCACTCTCGTTCAAGCGTGTTATAAGGGGCAAACACATATCACATTTGAGCCCCGCTGTAAACTTATTTACGCTATGAATAAACCACCTGTAGCGTCGGTTATCGAGGGCTTGAACCGACGTTTGCACTTTATACAGTTCCCTTGCAGTTATGTAGACTTTCCCGATCCGAAGATTAAAACACAGAAACTTAAAAATATTAATATCGTTTCTGAGCTTGTCGAGGAATTGCCCGGTATTTTTAATTGGGCTTATGAGGGCTACAAACTGTTGAACGCTGTAGGATATTTTACAGAAACTCCCGAGCAACAGGATATCATGGAGCAATTCGAGGAAATCTCTGATCCTATCGCTGTATTCTGTGCAGACCATGTATTTTCCGGCGAAAAAACACGAGATGAGATTTATATTCAGTATAAAGATTGGTGCGAAGCTACAGGGCATAAGCCTCTCAGTCGAGAGAGATTTATACCGAGATTCAGAGATTTTATGAGTAATAAAATCACCGAAGAAACACACTCGCGCAGAGGTGATAGGCGCGTTAGGGTGTTCCACTTCCTGTGACACAGCCTGTGCCAGCCTGTGCCAGCGATGAACAATAAACTCTTTTGGCACAGGTTAGACACAGGTTCAGAACAGGTTTAGCGGATTAACCTGTGCCACCTAAAATGCACTATTCACCTATATTTCTTATATATTTTATATATTTTATATAGTGGTACAGGTGGTACAAGTAAAAATAAGGTTAGTAAATAAATATTATATTTTAATCCTAAAACCACGTAAATTTAAAATATATATAAGGATGTCGGATTTTGCCTGTGCCACCTGTGCCACTACTTTTAAGGAGGAAAATATGGAAAGAGATTTAAGTAAAAAACCCAAAAATTCTAATGCGTTATTTATGCCGCCTGATCTCCCCGACGGCGAGAACAACAAATACACGGCGTTTGCTTTGGCTGTAATGCAGTTACCCAAAATTGATGTTAAAAATCCCGATGAGCTCGCGACACGACTTACAGATTATTTCAAGATATGCGCCGAGCATGATATGAAACCTGCTGTGGCTGGTATGGCTCTTGCTATGGGTATAGACCGTCGGCGACTTTGGGAAATGAAAACAGATGTTGCCGGGCGTAATGTGGATATGCCGCAAGAATGTAGAGAGATTATTAAAATGGCTTACAACTCTCTTGAAGTTCTATGGGAGGGCTATATGACGAGCGGTAAAATTAATCCCGTGTCGGGTATATTCCTTGCTAAGAACAATTTCGGTTATCAGGATAAACAGGAGTATGTTGTTACTCCCAATACAATGGCAGACGAGATTGATCCAAGAGTTATCGAAGCTAAATATGACGAGCTGCCAGAATGAACGACTTTCAGCCTTCCAAGACTTTTGGAGGGCTGATTTTTTTACGACTTTCAAGACTTTTGAGAATTTCAATCCGCTCGCGGAAGGGACGTACAAAAAAGAGTTATAATTTTTGAACCATTTTTTACTCATTTTTTTGACCCATCCCGGCATTTACCATATTTTACCATATATGAGGCAGTATTCCGGGCAAAAAAAAGAATATAATCATATTAATATGCGTCATTGTAAGCTATTGATAGCCATATTATGCCGTGTTAAATGGGTTTAGGTACAGGAGTACTATTATAAAATAAAACGCCTTAAACGGCGTTTAAATGCGTTTTACGGCGTTATCTTTATATACACTATAAAGCCCCGCCGGGATATTCCGACAGGGCATTAAAAAAGCCCGGATCACGTCCGGGCGTTAGTGTTATTTATATTTTTTTGCAAGCTCGAATATTACGAGTATAGGAAACAATAAAACCATTAATATTATTGTCATGCTGTCACCGCCTTATATGAGGCAGCTCGCGCCCATCCATTAAACTCATATAATATAACGTCGTCAGGGCTCGCGCCGTGCTCTGCTGCTATTTCTACACGGGGATCGTATGAATAACAGTATATAGAATATCCTCCGATTTCTTCGGGCTCTTCGGGTGCGTCGTCGCCGTCGTGAATAATCCATTCCGTGCCCGTGTTAAAATATTCAATCTCGAACGTCTCGCGGAATTTGTCGCCGTATGCAGCCGGATATATTAAATATTGCCAGTCGCCTTGACAACATCCGCGAATACATGCGCGCTCGTATTCTTCCCCGCTGACAATCTCAAGCGCTCTAATTAGCGCGTTTTCTGCCGCTGTATAATTTAAGCTGTCGCGATATTCGAACGCAAGCCGCACGAGCTCCAGCCGCTCCGGGCGTGTATATGCTTCGCCGCTGTCTTTTTGTGGCAGTATGTCGGCAAGTGTGACCGCTGTAAAATATCCCTGTTGTAACGCTTCGAATTCATCAGCGATATTCTCAAGAGCGTTGCGGAGCTCGTTCAATCGCTCCGCACGTTCGATATAATCCCTATTGCCATATACAAAAACGTTTTCGGGGAATTCGTCGCATAATTGTAACGGGCTCTCTTGATATTCCGGCGGCACCTGACGTGCATATATTTTTTTATTATTCATAATTAAAAACCTCCGCTTGTTCTCATAATTTGATCGAAATAAAACCGCTGTCCGTTTTTGCGTATGTACGCGCGCCCGGTGAACGTATAATAAATATTGTGTCGGCGTATTTGTTTATAACCCTCTCCGAAATCAAAAGCAACCGTTGCTTTTTCGTCGTCCATATCTAAAATAACAAGCCCCCCATAATTACATAAAACATAAACCCCCACGGGATCAGCATTTTTATATTTTTCTTTTAAAGTCATTTGTTTTGTCCTCCTGTCCGTATCTTATTAATAGTTCCTTTTCGCCCTCGATATATGCTATAATTGTCCCCACTGTAAACATTACAGCGGAGACAATAGCGAACGTAATATAAAAGAATATTGTCAAGGCTAGCACCTCTCTATAAAGCCATAAGAGGTAAATCCTCCGTCGGTTTCAAATCCGATATCTCGCCCAAACGCTTCATAGTCGATATAGTTCGCAATGCTGCCCATTTTTTTGAGATCATAGCAACCACTTTCAACCGCCCAATAATAGCCCAAATCGTATTCATTTGTGATATCTGTATATAGTTGGTATTCATCCAAATTATCAACATCAACGTACTGTTTGCCCCAACACTCAACGGCTGCGGAATATACTTTTTGCTCGTAATCATCGAGGCTGTCGAGCTTCTGACAATATTCGTTTAATTCCTCTATGTTTTCATATTCGCTTATTTCGTCGCCTTCCCACTCGCAAGTCCATTCATAATCATGTATGCAGAATTCCGGGTCGTCGTCGCCCATTGCCTCGGCTATAGCTTCGAGCGCTTCGGCAAGCTCATCATCTTCCATTGGCAATGTGATCCACTTTCCACCGTCCGCGCCGTTTTCGTTGTAATTGCCCCAAGTGTTTACAAAAATATTCAACATGTTTTTATTCCTCCGTTTGTGTTTATTTGTATTATCGAGTTTTAACTCTATGTCTATATTATATAGAGTTATATCTCTATTGTCAATTGGCAATATGCATAAATTATAGAGTTTTTTCTCTATATTTTTAACAGTCTCATAAAGTAGAGTTTTTGAGAATAACAACACGTTTGATCCGGCAGAGTTTAACGGGGGCGGGGGATATCCGGCGAAGCCCGGCGGGGGGGTGATGCGTTTCACCAGAGAAAAAAATAAAAAAGGCAAAAATAGAGCAAAAGCTCTTGACAAGAACTAAAACTCGTGGTATTATATAGACATTCAAGACAAAGAAAAGGTGGTAATAACGTGAAACCAAACAAAATTATCGAAGCAATCATGAAAGACAAAGGAATCAGCAAAGCGCAATTAGGTCGTGCTTGCGGCATCAAGAGCCCAGTCCCAAATCATAAAAGTTACCAGACCGACGTTATTGGCAAACGGTTGAAACAAAAAACGATGAGTGTGGAACTGTTTGTGGAAATGCTCGATGCGATGGGATATACAGTCATTGTCGATCAAAAGGGCAAAAAAGGGGAATATGAGGTGAGCGCTGAATGAGTAAATACCTAAGTGTTCGTGTCAGCTCGAAAGAGCAGAACCCCGCCCGACAAGTTGAGATTGCCAAAGCACACGGCGTTCCAACCGAGAACATTTACGTAGACAAGATTAGTGGTCGAAAGAAAGACAGACCGAACTATGATGCCATGAAAGCCTTACTGGTAGAGGGCGACGAAGTATATTTTAAGGAGCTTGACCGAATCGGCAGAAACAAGAGTATGATTGCCGATGAACTACGCTGGTTTAAGGAGAGGGGTATTATTGTTCGCATACTGGATATCCCTACTACGCTCATTGAGTTCCCCGAGGGTCAAGGTTGGGTGTTGGAGATGGTGAACAACATACTCATAGAAGTGTTAAGTACCATTGCCGAGCAGGAGTGGGAAAAGACAACAAAACGTCGAGAAGAAGGTGTCGCCGCGATGCCTATTGTAAACGGCAAGAAAGTAAGTAGCAGAACAGGTCGTGGGTTTGGCAGACCATCGAAAGATATAGTGTTATTAGAAGGTGAAAGCTCTACTGAGGCTTGCGCTCGGTTAGGTATTAGTAAGGCGACGTATTATAGGAAAATAAAAGCGGAGGCGTGAATGGAAACTATTCTGGCGATATTGCTTGCTCCGCTGGTTTTGGGAGTTTATAGAGCGTGGGCAAAGGAACACCACGAATATCCGTACGACAGAAAACGCAAGAGAAGAAAATGAGGAAACATTGCTGCCGAGCATAAACGGAGAAAGTATAAAAGATGAACTACTGTAAGGATTGTGGTGCTGAAATGCTGGACGGCGCGAGATACTGTTCTAAATGCGGAGCCCCTGTCGAGCAGAAAAGCAGATCGAATTATTGGTTGGTTGTTGTTGGAATTATATTATTGCTAAGTGGGATTATAACGATGGCGAGTGCTGATGCTGATTTTACCAGTGTCGGTGTAGTGTTCGGATATGCCTTCGCCACGACCATAAAAGTCGCTATCCCGGTTGGTGTAATTGCCTTAATTGTTTGGCTGATTAAGAAAAACAAAAAATAAAATATAGCAGAACGCCAAGAGCGTCGTAACTCAGAAATGGGTACGGCGCTCTATTTTTATTTCAAGGAGGTTTTCAGATGGAGATACCGATTATCGAGAAGATCAAGAAAATACCAAATCAGACAGAAGAATCGCTAAGAGATGCGTTTGCGATGTTAATGACTGTAGAGGACAGA
>JAZLCX010000061.1:0-21231 GCA_045614425.1 Eubacteriales bacterium
GCATAGTCAACAGGGCTGAAGGAAGAAATTTTGTAGATTTTAAACATTTCCAGTCCTCCGTAATTTTTTGTTCATTATACTTTATGGACTCAAAAAAAGTCAAGTTGCTCCCGAATGATAGCTAATATTTAGTATAAAAAAAGCTAAATATTCTAATAATTTTCGCTTTGAAATTGTATCTCTGAATAAAGAGAATGATACTTCAGAACGTAAAACATACAACACCCATACCGTATTTTCGTTGGGCATGCCGCTTTTTGTGAAATTTCAAGCAAAAAACAGACACATCACAATGGTTTTATCCAAAATGATGTGTCCAACTTTTTATGAGTTTGATTTTGCGGTGTTTATGGAAGCGATTAAAATCTTTCTGATCTTACCACAGTTGCTTTTCATTGCCTTATATTGTTCTTCGGTGATTATATTCGTTTTGAAAAACAATTCAAGCCAGTATTCTGTTTCGTAGCATTCCTTTAATGCTATCTGCATTTTTGCTATAAAATCAGCGCGGCTGCTTGCGTAATTCGCTTCGTGGATATTCGCACCAATGCTTGTGCCGCTACGGAGAAGCTGATTAACGATTGCGGATTTGCCTTTTATAGAATCGCATAGATTTACTATGGCAATAGAAAAATCCATTGATAAATCAACGATGATATTGTTGGTCATATTATTTTACCTTTCTTAAGGAGAGGTTGCGAACTTGCGAGCTCGCTTGAAATGCACTATCGTGCTTGAAATGACGGCAAGCCGTCTTGAAATGATTGCTACGCAATCTTGAAATGCACTTTGTGCATTGAAATGAAATCGCCCTTATGATAATCAAGCGAAGTGAATCTGCAAGCTCGCTTGTGAGTGAACGAGCGTAGATTGCTCTGCGAGCATTTTGCAATAGCAAAATTTGTGCGTAGCACCGGCTGAAAGGCGAGCTCGCAAAGAGTATAAATATGCGCCACAACGGAAACCGTGTGGCGCATTTCAAGCTCACGAAGTGAGCATTTCAATCAGCGAAGCTGAATTTCAATCGACCGAGTTTATCTCGGGCGAATTTCATTGCAAGTCATTTGCTTCGCAAATTACTTGCTTGCTTCCTCAATGGCAACAGCGACCGCTACGGTCATACCAACCATGGGGTTGTTACCTGCGCCAATCAAGCCCATCATCTCTACGTGAGCCGGAACGGAGGAAGAGCCTGCGAACTGAGCGTCGCCGTGCATTCTTCCCATTGTGTCGGTCATACCGTAGGAAGCAGGACCTGCTGCCATGTTGTCGGGGTGAAGGGTACGGCCTGTACCGCCGCCCGATGCAACAGAGAAGTACTTAACTCCGTTTTCGTTACACCACTTCTTGTAGGTGCCTGCAACAGGGTGCTGGAATCTTGTGGGGTTGGTGGAGTTACCGGTGATGGAAACGCCAACCTTCTCAAACTTCATTATTGCAACGCCTTCGGGAACGCTGTCAGCGCCGTAGCACTTAACCTTAGCTCTGTCACCGTTAGAGTATGCGGTTTCGCTGATAACCTTTACAGACTCTGTATAGGGGTCGAACTCGGTCTGAACATAGGTGAAGCCGTTGATTCTTGAAATAATCATAGCGGCATCCTTTCCAAGACCGTTAAGTACGACGCGAAGAGGATTGGTTCTTACCTTGTTGGCATTGAGAGCAATTTTGATTGCGCCCTCAGCAGCCGCAAAGGATTCGTGGCCTGCAAGGAAGCAGAAGCACTCGGTGGATTCGGAAAGAAGCATAGAGCCGAGGTTTCCGTGACCGAGACCAACCTGACGGTTGTCGGCAACCGAGCCGGGAATACAGAAGGACTGAAGACCGATACCGATAGCGGCAGCAGCGTCAGCAGCCTTTGTGCAACCCTTTTTGATTGCGATAGCTGCGCCGACGGTGTAAGCCCAAACTGCGTTTTCAAAGCAAATAGGCTGTGTGCCTCTTACTATCTTATCGCAGTCAACGCCCTTCGCAAGAGTGATTTCTTTACATTCCTCAATAGAGTTAATGCCGTATTCTTTAAGAGTAGCGAGAATTTTTGCCTCGCGTCTTTCATAGTTTTCAAAAAGTGCCATTATTACTACCTCCTATCAATCTTTACGGGGGTCTATGTACTTGACTGCGCCGTCTTCGGGAGCAAATCTACCGTAGTTACCCATGGATTTGTTATAGGCGGTTGTGGGGTCGTCGCCCTTTTTAATAAAGTCGGTCATCTTGCCGAGGTTTACAAACTCGTAGCCGATAACCTGATCGTTCTCGTCAAGAGCCATTCTGGTTACGTAACCCTCTGCCATTTCGAGATAACGAACACCCTTTGCAAGAGTACCGTACATAGTACCAACCTGCGAACGAGAGCCTTTACCAAGGTCCTCAAGTCCTGCACCGATTGTAAGACCGCCCTCGGAGAATGCGGACTGAGTACGTCCGTAAACAATCTGAAGGAAGAGTTCGCGCATAGCGGTGTTTATTGCGTCGCAAACAAGGTCGGTGTTAAGAGCCTCAAGAAGAGTTTTGCCCTGAAGAATCTCAGCCGCCATAGCTGCCGAGTGAGTCATACCGGAGCAACCGATGGTCTCAACGAGAGCCTCCTGAATAATGCCGTCCTTAACGTTAAGGGTGAGCTTGCAAGCGCCCTGCTGAGGTGCGCACCAGCCAATACCGTGAGTAAGGCCGGAGATGTCCTTAATTTCCTTTGCCTTTACCCAAGCGCCCTCTTCGGGAATGGGAGCGGGTCCGTGATGGGGGCCCTTAGCAACTACGCACATGTTCTGGACTTCGTGCGAATAGACAAGTTCTGCCATGTTATATCTCCTTAATTAGTTTGTATTTTGTTCATTAGCCGATGACGGTTCCGTAGATTGTGCCGAATGCACAAGCTGCGTTAGCTTCGTCGGTGTCGATGTGCATTGCGGGAGCAAAGTTCTTGTTTACACGAACAACAACGTCACCGAATACGGTGGTGCGCTCGGATTTGATTTCAACGGAAACTATCTGCTTATCGGAAACGCCCATAGCCTCAGCTGCTTCGGGAGTGAGGTGGATGTGACGCTTTGCAACGATAACACCCTCGGCAAGCTCAAGCTCAGCGCCGTTTTCGGGGTTAACGAGCTTGCATCCTGCAGAGCCCTGAATATCACCGCTCTCACGGATGGGGGCAGAAACACCGATGGAACGTGCATCGGTAAGCGAAATTTCAACCTGGCTTGCATTACGGGTAGGACCGAGAATGGATGCCTTAAGCTGTCCCTTAGGACCTACAACTACAAGCTTCTCAGCGCATGCGAACTGACCGGGCTGGCTAAGGTCCTTCTTGTTGGTGAGCTCGTAGCCCTTACCGAAGAGAATGTCAACAGCCTCTCTTGAAAGGTGAATGTGTCTTGCGGATGTTTCGACTAAAACTTCTTTCATTTTTTGTCTCCTTATATAAATAAATTATTAGACCACAAAGGATTATACCACAAAAAGAGCGCTCTGTCAATGACAGAACGCTCTAAAGATTGAAAATATTTTAACAAATTTAGATTATTTTGGCTTATACGCCCGAATAAGCGGAGAAACCGCCGTCAATAGGAAGAACGACACCGGTTACAAAGCTCGAAGCCGCATCGCAAAGGAAGAAGAAGAGTCCGCCGAGAAGCTCTTCGGATTCGCCGAAACGGTTCATAGGAGTTCCGCGAAGAATTTTTCCGGTTCTTGCGGTGGGAGTTCCGTCGGGGTTGAAGAGAAGGGCTCTGTTCTGGTTCGAAAGGAAGAAGCCGGGAGCTATCGCGTTTACGCGTATTCCGGCATTCGCAAAGTGAACTGCAAGCCACTGAGTAAAGTTGGAAACAGCTGATTTTGCAGCGCTGTACGCGGGAATCTTTGTAAGGGGACGGAATGCGTTCATCGAGGAAATGTTGATTATGCTACCGCCCTTGCCGGACTTCGCCATGTCGATAGCGAATACCTGAGTGGTAAGGAAAGCTGCGGTTACGTTGAGGTCGAAAACGAACTTGAATCCGTCGGGAGAAAGCGAGAAGAAGTCCTGAGCGTTGGGGTCGTCAAGTGTTGCGGGGTCAAAATACTCGTTGACGGTCGTAGCTCTTCCGTTGTTTCCGCCGGCACCGTTGATGAGGATATCGCAGATACCGAACTTTTCATTGATTACAGCCTTAGCTTCTTCAAGGCTTGCTTTTTCAAGGCAGTTGGTCTTTACAGCGATAGCTTCGCCGCCGTCCTTGATAATCTCGTCTGCAACAGCTTGTGCAGCATCAACGTTTATGTCGAGCAGTGCAACCTTAGCACCGCACTGTGCAATAGCTTTTGCAAAACCGGAGCAGAGTACTCCGCCTGCGCCGGTAACTACGGCACATTTTCCTTTGAGGTCGAGGTTAAATGGAATTTTCATGTTTTTTTTGCCTTTCTTTTTTTGTAAGTAGCATAGTAATTACTATTTATAATTTTACCATAGCACCGAAATTATTTCAATACCTTTTTAAAAATATTTTGCAGAACAAAAAGTATTGCAAAAATTGCTCACCTATGGTAAAATAAATGTGAAAAAACATTCATTCGGGGAATTTTCAATGAATAAATCGGTAATGTCGAAAAATACTGCGAGCGACGTATTTTTTTCTTATGCGGTCGACGCAGTGTCGCCCGAAGAAACCTCGGCGCGTCACTGTCACGACGATTATGAAATATTATATGTTTCCGAGGGCAGAGGGAGATACGTAATAGAGGGCGCTGAGTATGAAGTTAAGCCGGGAACGGTTTTGTTTGCGCCGCCTTTTTCGTATCATTCAATAGAAATTGATGAAAACACTCAATTTGAGAGATACGTTTTGCGTTTTTCGCTTAGCAATCTTTCGCCGGCGGCACAGAATTTTCTGGAGTCGCTTTGCGAAAGTCTTGACGGTGCGGGATGCTACTACGACGTTAACCTCTTCTGCGGTTCAATCGCATCTGTTTTTGAAAGGTTTGAATACGGTGACTCACTTCCTGCGAGCGAGCGCCTTGAATTCAGAAATCTACTCACCTCGGAGCTCGTTTTGATTCTTTCCGTGGCTACCCGTGAAAGCTCATCGCACGACGAGGGGGAGCTCGGTGCAAGGGTTATAAAATACCTTAACGAGCATATATACAGGGATATCAGCCTTGATAAGCTTGCAAAGAGGTTTTTTGTAAGTAAATATTATCTTTGCCGAGCATTCAAAAAGCATAACGGCATTTCCGTGCACGGATATATAAATCAAAAGAGGGTAATTTACGCAAAGCAGCTGATAGAGCTTGGCGAGTCGGCATCCTCGGCTGCGTACAAGGTTGGATTCGGAGATTACTCGGCGTTTTATCGCGCATATATCAAGCTTATCGGTCATTCACCGACCGGGAAGGATTCCAAATGAATTATGAATTTTTGAATAAAATCAATTCTCCCGACGAGCTTAAAGCTATAAGTGAGCGCGACGTTCCGCGTCTGTGCGAAGAATTAAGAAGCTTTTTGATAGAAAATTCGGAAAAGAACGGCGGACATCTTGCATCAAATCTCGGCGCTGTTGAGTTTACGGTTGCTCTGCACCGCGTATTTGATTCGCCGAAGGATCACATTATATTTGACGTCGGTCACCAGTCCTACGTGCACAAGATAATCACGGGGCGTATGGGCGAGTTTTCGACAATGCGAAAGCCCGGCGGTCTTTCGGGATTTACCTCTATGCGTGAGAGCCCTCACGATGCGTTCGGCGCAGGGCACAGCTCAACGTCTATATCTGCGGCTCTCGGATATGCCGAAAGCGATAAGCTTAAGGGAAATGACGGCTACAGTATTGCCGTAATCGGTGACGGCGCTTATACAGGCGGTATGGCACACGAGGCACTCAATAATTGCAATCCCGACCTCAAGCTTATCATTGTTCTCAACGAAAACGGAATGTCCATTTCTCTAAACAAGGGAAGCTTTGCTTCATACCTCACACGTGTGCGAATTTCAAAGCAATACAGAGACTGGAAGAGCGGCACAAAATCCGTGCTTAATCATATTCCGCTTTTGGGTAAGCCTCTCAAAGCGTTATTTGGTTTCGTAAAGAAAAAGTTTAAGAGCCTTTTCCTTTCGCCAAACTATTTTGAGGATTTGGGTCTTTACTATATCGGACCCGTCGACGGAAACGATTATAAAAAGGTTGAGAGCGCACTGTCCGAAGCGAAGAGTCTCGGTAAGTGCACGGTAGTTCATATAAAGACCACGAAAGGCAAGGGATACGAGCCTGCGGAAAAATCTCCGCACGATTTTCACAGCGTATATTCAAGCAGCGAAAAAAAGGACAGCTTCCATAGTATTTTCGCTGACGAATTAGTTAAAAATGCAAAAAAAGATGAAAAAATCGTGGCAGTCACGGCAGCTATGGGCATCGGCACAGGACTTGATTCCTTCGGCAAGAAGCTTCCGGAGCGGTATTTTGACGTGGGAATTGCGGAAGAACACGCTATGACCTTTTCTGCCGGACTTGCGGCTAACGGCTTAAAGCCCTTCGTTGCAATATACTCAACGTTCTTGCAGAGAGCGTATGACAATATCATACACGACGTATGCTTGCAAAAATTGCCCGTCAAAATAATCATTGACAGAGCAAGTCTTGCACGTTCGGACGGACCCACGCATCACGGTATTTTCGACGTTGCGTTTCTTTCTCATATTCCGAACGTGAAAATTTTCGCCCCCGCAACATACGGTTCTCTGAGAGCGGCAATATGCGAAGCGGGTGACTCCGAGCTTCCCACGGCGATAAGATATTCAAACTCTTCCGAAGACAAGCGAGTTTCGGAAATCTTTTATCCCGACGGTTGTTATAATAATTTTGGTGTGAGGACGGATTTTGCTTCTTCAGATGTACCCGAATACTTGTTTATAACCTACGGTACAATTGTCAGTAACGTGCTTTCGGCTAAGGAGATTTTGGCGGAGAAGGGCGTGTCTATAGGTGTTATTCTTCTTGAGAGGTTAAAACCGTATGACAGTATTGCAAGGGCGGTTCTGCCTTACGTTTCAATGGCAAAAAAGATTCTGTTTGTCGAAGAGGGAATTAAAAACGGCGGAGCGGGAATGCTTCTTCTCTCATCACTGAATGACATCGGTGCGAAGCTTTCGGATAAATATGAAATTTCAGCAATTGACGATAATTTTGCAGCTCCCGAGCAGCTTTGCGAGCTTTATGAGTATTTGGGACTTTCGCCAAAGCGTCTTGCAGAAAAAATATTAGAGAATCCCTCTTGAAAAAATAGTTGTTTGGACTTATAATATAAGGTATGAATATTAATATTGAAAAGATAGGCGCGCGAAAATATATAGATGCGGTTAAATCCGTTTTAAGCGCCGATGCCAAAAAAGCTTGTATAATTACGTTCGGATGCCAGCAAAATGAAGCTGACAGCGAAAAAATAAGAGCTATGGCCGTTATGATGGGGTATAGCCTCACCGATACTCCGGAGGGGGCTGACCTTGTGGTCATCAACACCTGCGCAATAAGGGAGCATGCCGAGCTTAAGGCTCTGTCGGTGGTCGGCAGATTTAAGGCGGAAAAAAAGAAAAATAAGGACCTTATTGTTGCGGTAGTCGGTTGTATGGCTGCGGAGGAGCACGTCGCGGAAAAAATCAAAAAGAGCTATCCGTACGTTTCCTTTACTCTTGAGCCGGCTCTTATCTACAAATTCCCCGAGCTCTTGTATAAGAGCTTGTCCGAAAACAAACGCTCGTTCGTATTCGGATGCGATGAGGGACATATTGTCGAGGGAATTGAGCCCGTTCGTGCGAGCAATCACCGTGCGTGGGTTTCAATAATGTACGGATGCAATAACTTTTGCTCTTATTGCATTGTGCCATACGTGAGAGGCAGGGAAAGAAGCCGCGACAGCAGTGATATAATACGCGAGTGTGAGAGCCTTGCCGCATCCGGATATAAGGAAATAACTCTTCTCGGACAGAACGTAAACTCTTATAAGTCCGATATGGATTTTGCGACTCTTCTTGAGCGTGTGGCTGAGATACCCGGTGACTTTACGGTAAGATTTATGACGAGTCATCCAAAGGACGTTTCGGACAGGCTTATTGAGGTTGTCGGAAAGTATACGGGAAAAATCGCTCCGTCCTTTCATCTTCCGCTCCAATCCGGAAGTGATTCGGTTCTTCTGCGAATGAACCGCACCTACAATACCGAAAGATATCTTTCGATAGTAAAAAAACTGCGTGAATCTGTTCCCGGGATTTCCATCACGAGTGATATCATAGTCGGTTTCCCCGGTGAGAGCGAGAAGGATTTTGAAGATACCCTCGATATAATGAAAAAGATAAAATTCGATATGGTTTATTCGTTCATCTATTCCGTGAGAGAGGGAACGCGAGCGGCCGGTATGGACAATCATATTCCCGATGACGTCAAAAGCGCGCGAATGTCAAGACTGCTTTTGCTTCAGGATGAAATCTCTCTTGAAAAGAATCTTTCGTACGTCGGACGTGTTGAAAGAGTCCTGGTTGACGGAATTTCAAAATGCGACGAGGGGGATATTTATTCGGCGCGTACTGCAACGAATAGACTCGTACACTTTAAATCCGATAAGGATTTTACAGGTCAATATATAAACATAAAAATAAAGCGCGCAGGCGCATACATTCTCTACGGAGAAATATCAGAAGGAGAAAATAAAGATGACTAAAATTATTGAACTCGCCCACAGCCTTGGCGAAGAGATTGCAAAAAGCGAGGAGATAAAGAACCTCAATATTGCAAAGGAGAACTTTGATAACAACGAAGAGCTTCAGAAGAAGATGAAGGAATATGAGGCTGAGAGAATTCTTCTCGGTCAGGAATACGCTAAAAATCCCGGTGAAGCCGACGAGCGCGCGATGGCTAATCTTAAGGCGAGAATTGAGGAAATCACAGGTGAGATTTCCAAAGCTGCGGATTATATCGCTTTTGCAAATGCACAGCAGGCAATGAACGACCTTATGGCAGCCGTTAATGCAGAAATAAAGTTCTGTATAACGGGAGAGCGTCCTTCTACCTGCACACACGATTGCTCTACCTGCGGCGGTTGCTCACACTGATAAATTTTACTGAATTAGCGGAGGTTCGTCCTTATGGCACAGGTCATAGAAAGACGATGTGAACTTGAAACCGTAACTCCTATGATGAAGCAGTATCTTGAGGTCAAGGAGGAGTATGACGGATATATACTTATGTACCGCCTCGGCGATTTCTACGAGTGCTTCTACGAGGATGCTATGATAGCATCACGGGAGCTTGAGCTCACACTCACTGGCAGAGATTGCGGAGGAGGCAAGCGCGCCGCTATGTGCGGTGTTCCTTTCCACAAGGCTGACGTTTACGTCGGCAAGCTTGTTGAAAAAGGCTATAAGGTTGCGATATGCGAGCAGACCGAGGACCCAAAGTCTGCGGTGGGACTTGTTAAGCGCGAGGTTATCCGTGTCGTTACGCCCGGAACTATAACCGACGGTTCGTTGCTTAGTGAAGCCAAGAATAATTTTCTTCTTTCCGTGTGCTACGGAAATGAGCGCTCGGCTATTGCGTTTGTCGATGTTTCGACCGGCGAGGTTTCCGCAATGCTTATATCCGCAGAGGACGGTCTCTCGCGGATGCAGAATGAAATCGCCGCATATCAGCCCACCGAGGCAATTATAAATATACCTGCCGCTGACTGTAACGAGCTCTGTTGCTTCCTCAGGGACAGATTTGGCACATATATTACCGATGCGCAAAAAAGGCTCTTTGTCTACGAGAAGACTCGCGAAGCGGTAAAGCGCGTATTTTCTGACGAATGGGAAAAGCTTAACGAACCCGAGCTTATAATGGCAGTCGGTGCGCTTGTAGGCTATATAAACGAAACACAGAAGTCCGAGGTGACCTTTGTCAAGGAGCTTAACGTATATACGAGAGGACAGTATCTCGACATAGATATAAATACTCGCAGAAATCTTGAATTGACCGAGTCTATGCGCAATAAGGAAAAACGCGGTTCGCTCCTTTGGGTGCTTGACAAAACGAAGACTGCAATGGGTGCTCGCCTTTTGCGTTCTTGGATTTTGAAGCCGCTTGTAAATCCCGCACACATTTCCGCGCGTCAGGCTGCGGTCTCGGATATTGTGAAAAATATTTCCGAAAGGGAGGAGCTTGCGGCAGCCTTTTCTGAAATTCTCGACCTTGAAAGGTTGACTGCAAAGGCTGTATACGGCTCGGCAAATGCTAAGGATTTAAAGGCAATATGCCAAAGCATAGAGAAACTGCCCGAGATTAAATCCATAATTTCTAGATTTAATAGCAATTCATTTAAAAGAATAGCGCAAGAGCTTGATACACTTGATGACGTTTGCGATTTGCTTTCCAGAGCAATCGTTGATACTCCGCCGTTCACCGTGCGCGAGGGCGGAATGATAAGAGAGGGCTTTAGTGCCGACGTTGATTATTACCGCTCTATAAAGCAAAACGGCGCAGAGATTATGAGTTCAATCGAGCAGCGCGAAAAGGATGCGACAGGCATCAAGACCTTGAAGGTTGCTTACAACCAGGTGTTCGGGTACTACATCGAGGTTTCCAAATCCTTTATTAACGACGTTCCCGACAGATACATAAGAAAACAGACACTGACTAACTGCGAGCGATATATAACCCAAGAGCTCAAGGAAATGGAAAGCACTATTCTCAGCGCTGACGAGAAGCTTGTGGCGTTAGAATTTGAGCTGTTCACGAGCCTTCGTAATTTTGTCATTGAGCATTCGGACAGAATAAGAAAGAGCGCGGCTCTTATCGCTGAAATAGACGTTTATCGTTCATTTGCAGAGGTAGCCGATAAGAACGGATACGTCTGCCCCGAGGTTGATTTCTCGACCGATATTTATATTAAGGACGGAAGACACCCTGCGGTAGAAAAGTTTGTTACCGACAGTTACTTCGTTCCAAACGATACGCTTCTTGATACCGATTCAAACCGTGTGATGATCATCACCGGTCCCAATATGGCGGGAAAATCGACTTATATGCGACAGGTCGCGATTATAACCATTATGGCGCAGATAGGCTCGTTTGTTCCGGCAAGAGAGGCGAGAATCGGCGTTGTGGACAAGGTCTTTACACGTGTCGGTGCATCTGATGACCTTGCATCCGGACAGTCGACCTTTATGCTCGAAATGAACGAGGTTGCCGCGATACTGAAAAACGCCACCTCGCGTTCCCTGATTATTTATGATGAGGTTGGCCGCGGTACCAGCACGTTTGATGGTATGGCAATCGCGAGGGCGGTAGTTGAATATACACATTCAAAAAAGATTGGTGCCAAGACGTTGTTTGCGACTCATTACCACGAGCTTACGGACATGGAAGGAAAGTTCTCTGGCATTGTCAACTACAATATAGCCGCGAAAAAGCGTCAGGACTCGGTTATTTTCTTAAGAAAGATAGTCCGCGGCGGAACAGACGATTCCTACGGAATTGAGGTTGCAAAGCTTGCGGGTGTACCCAACGAGGTAGTCAAGCGCGCAAAGGAAATTCTTAAGGAAATAGAAAGCGGCAGTACGGTTTCTATGCCCAAGGGAGCGCGTACAAGTGTACCTGAGCCCGCATACGACCTCTTTACAGAGATTATGGCGTCGAAGGACAAGGAGGTTGCGGACAGAATACGCGCCCTTGATATAAATACCGTTACACCGATTGAGGCGATGAATTTCCTCTTTGAAATTAAGAAAACGCTTTCTGATTAAATCTGAAAGGAAGAAATATGGGTAATATTAATGTATTGAGCTTTGAAATTGCTAATCTGATAGCAGCCGGTGAGGTCGTGGAGCGACCGAGTTCGGTACTTAAAGAGCTTATTGAAAACTCAATAGATTCGGGCGCAACCGAAATAGTTGCCGAAATCAAGCGCGGCGGTGTCTCGCTTATACGTGTTTCGGATAACGGCTGCGGTATCGAAAAGGAAGATTTGCCCGTTGCGCTTAAGCGTCATGCGACGAGCAAAATCAAAACCCGCGATGACCTCGATTCAATAATTACCCTTGGATTTAGAGGAGAGGCACTTTCTGCCATAGCTGCAGTCAGTGAGCTTACTCTCATAAGCAAGACGGCAAATTCCGAAAGCGCAACCATGCTTGTCTCGGAGGCCGGGCAGGTTGTTGATATATCCGAGGTCGGTGCGGCTGACGGTACTACGGTTGTTGTGGAAAATCTCTTTTATAACGTTCCTGCAAGGCGAAAATTTTTGAAAAAGGATTCGACCGAGGCAATGAACGTGACGGCGCTTGTTGAAAAGGTTGCACTTTCGCGCCCCGACATTTCTATACAGCTTTTGGTGGACGGGGAGCAAAAATTCAAAACGCCCGGAAACGGCAAGCTCCTTGACACGATATATTCGGTGTTCGGCAAGGATTTTGCAAGCAAAATGATAAAAGCCGAAGGCGTTGCTAATTCGATTAAGGTTTACGGCTATATTGGCAGAAGCGATAACGTCAAGAAAAACCGTAATATGATAAACGTTTTTATAAACGGAAGATATGTAAAAAGCCAGACCGTTATGGCGGCTATTGAGAAGGCGTATACTTCCTACATAGCTCCGGAATGCTTTCCGGCATGCGTTCTTTGCCTTGAGATGAATCCCGGAATTGTGGACGTTAACGTACACCCCGCAAAGCTTGAGGTGAAGTTTTCCGACGAGCGCGTAATTTTCGAGGCAGTGTATTACACCGTGAGGTCGGCTCTTGAAAAGCACGAATACCGCCCGGAGCTTACGCTTGCTTCCAAAAAGACAAACGAGAGAAATTACGTGGGAGCATTCGTTCCTATCGGAGCGGACACCAAGGGAACGCAGATAAGAGTGACGCCCGATGTGTCTTACTCAGCACCTAAAGCGAGCGAGTATAAATCCGAAATACCGATTACCCTTGCCAGCGGCAGCGGCAGTCGGTCGGCAAATTCATACAGAGAATCCGAGCGTCTTACACCTAAGGATTCCGTCGAGCTTCTTGAAAGATACAGGGATTCAAGACCCGTCGAGGTGAAGAGGCCGGATGAGGTTTCGAAAGCCGGGAAGCTTGAGCCCGAGGTTTCCGCCGCGCCTTTTCACAAAATAATAGGAGAGGCGTTTGACTGTTACGTTATGGTAGAACACGAGGACTCGCTTCTCATAATAGATAAGCACGCAGCGCACGAGCGCATAATTTTTGAGGATCTCAAAAAAACAAGGGAAAACGACGGAAGAGTGGCTTCGCAGACACTTCTTTTGCCGATTAGTGTTATTCTGACACCAGAGGAAATCTCCGCGGCTTCGGATTTTGCTGAGGAAATCTCCGCTGTCGGATTCGAGTATTCAATAAACGGAAGGGCTGCCGATATAGTGGCAATTCCGGATGCTATAAGCGCGTCATCCGCAGAGGAGCTGTTTTTACAGATGCTTGATGAGGTAAGCGAGGGAAGAGGAAATCCCGCCGTTACCGAAAGCATAAGACGCGAAAAAGCTCTCTATCAAATTGCCTGCAAGGCAGCGATTAAGGGCGGAAGAATTTACGATAAGTCTGTAATAGAGTGGCTTGTCGGAAGAGTGCTTCAGCTTCCCGACATTACGGTATGTCCTCACGGCAGACCGATTGCATACAAGCTTACCAAGGGCGAGCTTGACAGACAGTTCGAGAGAATAAAATAATTTTGGAGAAAAAATGGGAAAATTCACTTTAGATAAAACTGAGGGAAAGGCTCGGCGCGGCCGTTTCGAAACCGTACACGGCACAATAGAAACACCCGTGTTCATGAACGTGGGTACGTCGGCGGCGATTAAGGGCGGAATATCTACAGTTGATTTAAAAGAGGTTAACTGTCAGGTTGAGCTTTCCAATACGTATCACCTGCATATACGTCCGGGCGACGACCTTATACGCCGTATGGGCGGCCTTCATAAATTTTTTAATTGGGATAGGCCGGTTTTGACCGATTCGGGCGGATTTCAGGTTTTCTCACTCGCGAAGCTTCGTAAGATAACCGAGGAGGGAGTTGCCTTCAATTCGCATTTTGACGGTAAAAGAATTTTTATGGGGCCAGAGGAATCAATGCGTATTCAGTCAAATCTTGGCTCTACTATTGCAATGGCGTTTGACGAGTGTGTTGAGAATCCTGCACCGTATCAGTATGTAAAGCAGTCACAGGAAAGAACTGTGCGTTGGCTCAAGCGTTGCAGAGCCGAGCTTGACAGACTTAATGCACAGGAGGGTACCGTCAATAAAAATCAAATGCTTTTCGGCATAAATCAGGGCGGAACGTACGATGACCTCCGCATTGAGAACATGAAACAAATCCGTGAGGTTGAATGTGACGGCTATGCGATAGGCGGACTTGCCGTAGGCGAGGATACCGATATTATGTACCACATAATAGAAACGGTAGAGCCCTATATGCCAAAGGATAAGCCGAGATATTTGATGGGCGTTGGAACTCCTCAGAATATAGTAGAGGCGGTTTACCGCGGTGTTGACTTTTTCGATTGCGTTATGCCGAGCAGAAATGCAAGACACGGAAATCTCTTTACATGGCGCGGAAAGATGAATTTGCTCAACGAAAAATATGCCGAGGATGAAAAACCGATTGCCCCCGAGTGCGGTTGTCCTGCGTGCCGTAATTATTCAAGAGCATATATCCGACATCTTTTCAAGGCACGTGAGGCGCTCGGAATGCGTCTTGCAGTGCTGCATAACCTCTATTTTTACAATGAGCTTATGCAGAAAATACGCGATGCGCTTGACGAGGGAAAATACGAAGAATTTTATCTCAAATATCGCGACGTCCTTGCAGAGCGCAGGGAAGACTAGCGCTAATTCTTTTTTGAAATAACTAGAACGGTGAATTTTCAATAAAAATGTTGCATTTGAAGGTATAATTCACCCAAATTAAAATAAGAGCACAGTGTTTTAGCACTGCGCTCTTTTCGTTTGTCAACAATATAGGAAAATAATAAATATAATTTGTATACCGCCGAGGAATATTTGATTTATAGAATTAATTCCATTCCCACTTTCTGCGGAATCAGCCCTTGCGCTTCGTAGAATTTCATTGCCGACGTATTGCAGCTCCACACGTTGAGTGTGAGATTATAGCAACCGCTATCTTTAGCAAGCTTAATTGCAGCTTCGTACAGTTCCTTGCCGACGTGTCTTCCTCGGAATTTCTCGTCCACGCATAAATCATCAATATATAATGTTTTGATGTCGGTCAGCACCGAGTTGTTAATATGCCTCTGAAAGATACAGAAGCAGTATCCCAATACTTCGTCATATTCATCAACCGAAACGAGTATGGGGCGGCTTTTATCTGTAAGGAGCTGCCTAAGCTCTTCGTCAGAATATTTTCGTCCTTCTTTGAAAATATCCGGCCTGCCATTATGATGAACAAGGCATACCTGCCGAAGCAGTTCGCCAAGTTTTGAGATATCTTTCTCTTTTGCCATTCTAATCATAAAAGATACCTCATTTCTTATCAAATAATGCTCTGCGCTTTGTGGAGTGGCGCATCATTGCTCTCATACCTTCAATATCCTCGGATTCAAGCATTCCCTTGAGAGCGTTAAATTTATCGATAAACAGATTCATTTGCTCTATAAGCACGTCTTTGTTTGCTACAAACAGCTCGCTCCACATCAGGTCGTTTATGCGCGCGATTCTGGTGAGGTCGCGGAAGGAGTCACCGGTAAACTTTTCCATGTTCTCCTTATCGTTGCAGGTCATAAGCGTAATCGCGATGCAGTGCGTCAGCTGAGAGAGAAATCCTATCATTTCGTCATGCTCCTCGGGGGAGAGCACAGTCACGTTTGAAAAACCGAGAAGTTTTCCAAGCTCAATGCAGGTTTCTATAGCCTCCGGTGTGTTCTTTTCGGTTGGAGTAACGATGTAGTTAGCTCCTATAAACATTTTGTCGGTGCTGTTTTCCACGCCCGAGACCTCTCGGCCTGCCATCGGGTGAGCGGGTATGAACTCAACGTCGGGACGGAGCATATCTTGAATCTGATAAACTATACTGCGCTTGACACCGGTTACGTCTGTGATAAGAGCTCCGCTTTTAAGAAACTTTTGATTCTTATGTATCCAATCCACGAATACGTGAGGATAAAGAGCGAAAATTACGAGGTCAGCCTCACCAATCATTCTTTCATCAATCTCGGTTGAGCCCTCGTCTATGATGTCTTGCTGAAGAGCATAGTCGATCGAGCTTTTTTCCAGTGTTATGGCGCTGATATGAAAACCGAAGCGCTTGAGAACCTTGGCATAACTACCGCCCAGAAGACCTAGACCTACTATCAATATTTTTTTACTTACGTCAACTATCATTTGTCCCTCAATTTAGTGAATCAAACGCCTTTGCCGTCGCAGTGACCGTCAAACATATTGGTCATATCGGCAAAATATTCACCATCCTCGTTAATTTTAAATCCAATGGATTTCAGCAGTCTTTCTTCCCCTGCATCGAGGGCGGCCTTGCATTTGTGAGCGCCGCAAAGGTCTATAAAATTCATTGTCGCTCTGCCTAGAATAAACATTGCCTCAAAGTCGGAATATCCTATTCTGGAAGACAGACTTCTTATGTATCCGATATCCTTTCCGATATCAAACTGTGAAAAGCCCATGAGCTCGCCGGTCTCTTGGTTTATCATTGAATAGGCGAATAATTCCGGACAGAACTCTGTTCCGCATGCTTCTGCGTATTGCTTTTGAAGAGCTTTATCTTGTATTGCTGCTATCTTAAACACGACTTTTCTCACATTTCTTTTTTTGATTTTGTTTGCTTGTAGAGATAATTTACTTCCTCATCGGTAAGGTATCGCCATTTGCCGACGGGAAGATTGTTAAGCTTCAGGTCGCCTATCGAAATTCTTGAAAGGCGTTTAACCGTAAGCTCGGCAATTTCGCACATCTTTCTGATCTGTCGGTTGCGTCCCTCAAAAAGTGTCATTTTGAGAACCGAGCCGCTTTCGTCAATTTCGGCGACGTCAACCTTGACGGGCTTGATTTCGTAGCCGTCTATTTCCATTTTGGATGTCAAAATTGTATGCTGACTTTCGGTTATCTTTTCAGCCACCTTTACGCGATATACTTTAGGTAGGCTGTATGAGGGATGGGTAAGACGGTTTTTAAGTTCTCCGTCATCAGTTAGGAGAATCATTCCCTCGGAAATAAGGTCAAGTCTGCCTACGGGGTATATACGGGCATCTACGCCTTCTATAAGGTCGGTTATGCATTTTCTGCCTCTGTCATCGCTTGTGGAGGAGAGGTAACCGCGGGGCTTATTCATCATTATGTAGGTGTATTCGCGCTTTGTATAGAGTATTTTTTTGCCGCGATAGGTAACGGTATCTTTTTTGGGATCAATTTTCATACCGAGCTCGGCAACGTGTCCGTTTACCGATACGTTGCCGAGCTTTATTTCTTCCTCGGCGGCTCTGCGGGACATAAGCCCCGAGTCTGAGATGAATTTTTGAAGTCTTACAGGTAGCATTGTGTATATCCTTTATAATTTATATAGGGAAAAGTCCCCATCGTTTCTTATTTGTTTTTGCCTTCACTGTGTTTTCTGCCAATAAATCAAGCCTTGCGATTTCTTCGCCGTCTTTTTTGAAGATAACAGCTCCGAGCACGTCGCCCTTATTTATGGGAGCGGAAAAATATCGAGAAAGATGAATTTCTGTCACAAAATCAGAGCTTTCTTTTTCTAAGATTTTGGTGAGACGGTCTTTATTTGATACCTTTACGGTTTCGGCATCTCCCCCAAGTATCGGTATTTCAAATGAAAACTGTCCGGGTGATGCGAGCTCCTCCATAACGAGAAGGCTGTAACCGTAATCGAGCATTTTCGTATGGTCGCGCCAATCGTCCGGAGCATTTATCGTAACCGATATCAATGTGAGACCGTCTCGATCGGCAGCGCTTACAAGTGAACGTCCGCTTTTCTTTGTGTAACCGGTTTTCACGCCTATACAACAGTCATAGGATTTCAGCATCTTATTGTGGTTTACGAGTAATCTTTCTGTTTCGCTGCTTGAGACGGCTTTTTTATAGGTTGCGGAAATCTCCCTGAAGGTTTCGTTTTTTAGCGCCTCGGCAGAAATAATTGCGAGGTCATGCGCTGTCGTATAGTGGTTTTTGTCATCAAGTCCGTGCGGATTTGTGAAATTGGTGTCATAAAGACCGAGGGAACGGGCTTTTTCGTTCATGAGATTCGCAAATTTGTCTATACCGTCCGCTATTTTATATGCAAGTGCAGCAGCAGCGTCATTTGCACTTTGGAGCATAACTGAATAGATGAGGTCAAGAACGCACATTCGCTCACCGCTTTTCAAATATATAGATGAGCCCTCAATTCCCACAGCTCGCGAGTCAACCGTTATTTCTTCGCTCGGCGACAAATGCTCCAGCGCAAGAAGGGCAGTCATGATTTTTGTTGTACTCGCCATAGGAAGACGCTCATTCGGGTTTTTGGTATATAAAAAGCTCTTTGTCTTTGGCTCATACAGCGCGGCCGATCTCGCACTTACCGAGAGGTCGCCGGAAGAATATATAAAAACGGTAAAAAGCGAAAAGACAAGCGCAAGCAGCAAAAGAGTAACAATAAATTTATATCTGTTGTCGAACATAACTTTTCCTCCACGGTTATTTTCCGTAGAGCAAAAAAAGTTATTCAGACAAATTATGATAAAATTTCCTTAATTTTTTTAATTATATCGGGAGAACGCTCGATTAAAGATATGGTGCGGTCTATTCCGGATTGGGAAGCGGCACTTATCGGTATAAGATTCACCTCCGCATCCTTTGATACGGTTAAAAAGGCTACCGGTGTTATTGAAACGCCCGTTCCGCCGCCGCCACCGAAGCTTTGGTTGGCGGTCAGCCGCTTCTGTCCGAAATCAAGTCCTCCCGTTGCAAGACCTACCGAAACCTTTGAGACGGGAATTACTGTAACTCCGCTCGGAGTTTGTATCGGTGCGCCTATTGCGGTTTCCATATCCGTAAAATCCTTTATCCCATCAAGCGAGCTTTTTATAATTTCACTCATTTTTGTTTCTGACAAATCTGTTATCCTGCCTTCTTTTTCGTTTTTTGCTTTTTAGCTTATATACAGTAAAAGTCGAAAAGAGTACGTATAAAGACGTCTTGAGTGTAACATCAAAGGCGGGAAGGGAAGAAACGGAATTTACGCTGCTTGTGAAAAAAACGTCGTCCTCCGAGCTGAATGCTTCGGATTTCAATGAGAGATAACTCATCAGCATAAGTATAAGAGTAGTGCCGTGCTGCGAATATATTGCAAACCTTGCGGGGTCATCTGTTTCTAGCGGTATGTTGATTGAGTTTACAGTAAGCGTAGATTTTTTGAGAAGAAAATCCAAAGCAGCTTTCGTTGCATTTGCTTTTATGAATCCATTATTCAATCGCTCTAAAAAGCCGATGTTCTTTTTTCGCTTAGCCTTTTTATTCCTTGCGGGATAAAGAATTACAGTAATCAGGAGAAGGTCGATTCGGATTATCAGTTCTCCGTGATAAGTGAAGCGCACGTCTACCGAAATAAACGCTATAAGAACAAATATTGATAATAAAATTACGGGAAGAATTAAATTTGCCATATCAACTCCGTAAAAAAGGAATATATGTATGGCAAATCAATTATTGATATTATTCGTCGTCGGTTATGTTTTCGTCTGCCGATGGCTCGTCCAGCTCGTCCAGCACCATTTCAATTTGAGGTGCGTTTTCGATTTCGTTGATATCGTCAAGGGACTGGGCATCATTTTCATCTATGCCTTCAGCCTTATCCTGCTCCTGAATCTTAGCTTTGTCAAAAACCTCCATAAGCTCATCGCTTGTTGCCGGAAGCTCGGAAAGCTCTTTAAGGCCGAAGCAACGGAGAAAGTCGGTGGTGGTTCCGTAAAGCATAGGTCTTCCGGGCGCGTCCATTCTGCCCTTGGATTCGATGAGACCTCTGTCAATAAGGTTGTTCATCGCGTAAGATGAATCAACACGTCTTAAGGTATCAACAAAGACTCTTGTAACCGGTTGGTTGTAAGCAACAATGGCGAGAGCCTCCATCGAGGACGTTGAAAGAGAGCCGCTCTTTTTTATTCCAAGAGCGTTTCTTATTTCGGGTAAATAGTATTCCTTGGTGCAAAGCTGGCAGGAATCACTGAATGCGATGAGGATAACACCGCGGGGAATCTCGGTTTTGTTATATTTCATCGAGTACTCAAAAACCTTGAGCTTAACCTCAGAGGGAGTCATTTCGAAAACTCTCGCGAGCGTTGAGTATGAAACGGGGTGTCCCGCAGCAAACAGAATCGCCTCCAGCGCTTCTTCAAACGGAACAACTCTCGGGGTTTCAGCGGGAGTTGAGTCGACTTCTTCGGTTACTTCGTCTATTTCATTTACATTTTCAGCCATTTTCAGTCATCCTTTTTCTCGTTTTGGTTTTCTTGGTCCTCGCTGTGTCTATCAAACTCACTCTCGGTAATATCACCCGGAACGTAATTCGGATTGAGCTTGAATTTCATTCCAAGACCTTTTTCCTCGTACTCTATGATATCATCAACGTAGGTTACTGTTGTTATCATTATTCGGTGAATTTTTATAAGCTCAAGTATGCCCATAAATCTTGCTACCAATTCAGGTCGTGAGTCGGCATCCTTTAAGAGGAAAAACAACGACGCTTCCTCTTGTTCTTCGAGAAGCTCGCAGATCTCTTCGATTTTTTCTTCAACCGAAACTATCTTATGCTTTATGAGAGGATTGACAAGCTCGGTCGGTGTTCTTTCAGCCTGAGCAATTTTAATGCGTCTCATTACCGCATTAAGCGCTTTTATGAGAAGGTCCGGCTCAAGGTCGAGCGGCAATCCCTTTTCGGGCGGAACTTCGTCGGTGTCCTTTACGTAGCGCGATGAAAATTCGTCGTAAAGCGGTCTCAGCTCCTTTGCCGCAAGCTTTGCCTGCTGGTAGAGCAGAAGTGCATCGGCAATTTCACGTCTGGGGTCGTTTTCGGTGCCCTCCTCGTGAGGAAGAATCATTCGGCTTTTTATAAGCATAAGCTCACTTGCCATAACGATAAATTCGCTGGCAATTTCGAGATCCATGCGCTGTGCCGCATCTATATATTCCATATACTGGTCGCAAATTAATGCGATGGGAATATCCGTAATGCTCACCTTGTTCTTTGATATAAGGGTAAGAAGCAGGTC
>JAZLCX010000062.1:0-4624 GCA_045614425.1 Eubacteriales bacterium
GCTTGATTTTTCCCGAAAGTCCGTCGATAACGTCCTTTTCGGTGAGTGCCGCGGCAACACCGAGAAGAGCCGCGCACTGAGCGTTGTGACCGCAGGCGTGAACCGCACCCGTGTCGGGATTTGCGGCACTGTGTCCGGGGCAGATTATAGAGTCAAGCTCGCCGAGAATAAGGAGCGTAGGGCCGGGGCGGCCGGTGTCGCACACGGTGTAAAAGCCCGTGATTCCCTCGGCATAGGTGAGCTTGTATCCAAGCTCCTCGAATTTTTCCGCCATATACTTTGACGTCTCAAATTCCTTATATCCGGTCTCGGGATGCGCCCATATATAGCGCTCCGCATCGAGTATAAGGCTTTCGTATTTTTCAACTGCACGGATAATATTTTTCATTTAAGGCTCTCCTTGTGTATGGGTACTGAAATTCATTATACACCATATTATTGTTTATTTCAAGCGCATTATTAATTTTAAGAGATTTTATTGACAAAAGTCTTTGCTTGTGCTATGATTACATCAGTTGATAATACATTTAAGAGGAGAAAATATTATGAGTAACGGATGCTTTATAGGCGGAGATGACGTAGCTGCTTTTTTGATGATAGGACAGTCAAATATGGCGGGACGCGGAGAAATGGGCGACGTTGAGCCTATTGACAATTACCGCTGCTTTATGTTAAGAAACGGAAGATACGTAAGAATGCGCGAGCCGGTAAACTGCGACCGTTCTATGTTTGTCGGAAAGTTCAAGAGCGGAATAAGCCTCGCGGCAAGCTTTGCCGATGAATATACCAAAAATTTCGAAGGACGTGTCGGACTAATTCCGTGTGCCGACGGCGGTACGGAAATTGACGAGTGGGTACCCGGAGACATTCTCTATGACCACGCGGTATACATGACAAAACTTGCTATGCGTACCTCAAAATTCTCGGGATTTCTCTGGCATCAGGGCGAGTGCAACTGCCTTTCGGAAGCGGATTTTGCCGGATATAAGGAAAAGCTCGTAACGCTTATAAATTCCTTGCGCCGCGACCTTAACGCCTATGACGTGCCCTTTATAATGGGTGAGCTTTCTCATTCGTACGGCGAAGAGAACAAATTCGAGGACCGCCCCGAAAGGCTTAATAAAATTCTTTATGAAATTGCCGAGGAGCTTCCGCTTTGTGCCGTTGTATCGTCGGAGGGTCTTGTAATGAAGCCCGACGGACTTCACTTTAATTCCGAGTCGCTCCGCGAGTTCGGTAAGAGATACCTCGAGGCATATAAAAGCCTTGTAAAGTAAAAAATAAAAACGCCTCTTGCAGAAAGAACTAGGGATGGAAGATCCGCTGCAAGAGGCGTTTTTATTATAGATTTTTGAAAAACAGCACCGCAAAGAAGATGGCTAAAAGCACACTTAAAATAATGCTGTAAAGTGTGAATTCTGAAACCTTTGTATCCTCTTCCTCTGCGCCTTTTAATGTAACGTATCCCCACTTTTTCACCGTTGCGAAGATGAAAAACGAGGCAAATGCAATCCAAGTGAGAGCTGACGCGCCAAAGAGCCAGAGCACCGCGCGTTTCGTTATGAAATAAATTAAGAGCGCAACTGCTGAGAGGACAAGGGGAAGGGTTACCGAGGCGGTAATTATAATCCTCTCTTTCTTAGCGTTCTCTCTGCTTTTTTTGAGTAGAGCTTCTTTTCTTTTTGTCAGCTTTTTCATAGGTATAATCCTTTCGGCGTTGGAATTGTTGTATATACGGGGGCGTGTAATGCTTTTACGGTAGCTTGCAAACGTCAATCCAGGAAATATATCCCGAATATTTCTCAAGCTCGGGTATCGTAAATTCAATCGCGCTGTTTGCACTTCCGCAGGCGGGGAAGACGGTGTCGAAGCGCTTGAGAGAGGTGTCGAGGTAAACCTTAACTCCCTCGTTTACAGCAAAAGGACAAACTCCGCCAACTGCGTGTCCTATAAGAGCTTCCGCCTCTTCGAATGCAAGCATCTTTGCTTTTACCTTAAAATACGCCTTGTATTTTGCGTTGTCGATTTTTGCGTCACCGGCGGTTACAATGAGGACGACGTCATCACCCACGTGAAAGGAAAGTGTTTTCGCAATTCGACACCCCTCGCAGTGAAGCGCCTCGGCGGCAAGCGCGACGGTCGCGCTTGAGACGTCAAACTCGAGTATTCGCTCTTCAATTCCGAGAGTCTTAAAATACTCTCTAACTCTTTCAATTGACATAAAATCTCCTTATATGTAATTACCACACAAACGGGATAAGTCTTTTTTATTTGAACTGCAATTGCGACGGGATAGAGGGAAAAGGGTATAAGCCCTAGCCGGTAAAAGCAGAAGCGCACCGAGAAGAAAACCGAGGATAAGCTTCGTCAGGCCGTTAATAAAAAGCTTTATGAGTCGCTGCGGTTTTCCGCATCATATTTTTCCAGCATCTCGTTAAGCTCGGCGTATTCCTCTTCAGACTCAAGGTCGCTTAGAGTGTTGTTTTCGTCAAAGGAATAAGCAATAAGGTGGTTTTCGTCCTTTTCGTTGTAGAATGCGGCAAAGTCCTTATTGAATTTATCGCTGTGATAGGTGAATAAAACTCTGAAAATCATTTGTTCGCCGCCCGAATTTGAGAAAATCAGCACGTTGTTAATCTTTTTTTCCATTTTATTCCTCGCCTGCAAGTATTCTGTAAGATAATTATATCATATTGTAACAAACTTTTCAATCTCTTTTTGTCGGATACGTAGAAAAGACTTTTTGTCGGTTGAAAATCAGGTGTAAACATTGAAAAAAAACAGCCCCATATGCTATAATGTATATAGCATTACATTAGAAAGGACACCCCTATTATGAAAAAACTATTATCACTGCTTCTTGCACTCGTTTTTGTATGCACGAGCCTCGCTCTTGTTTCCTGTAATCCCGACGACCCGTCCTCTCTTGAGAGGCTCGCCGGAAAGACACCGGAGGAGCTTTATTCACTGTATCAAGAGAACTTTGAGGCAGCAACCTCTTACACGGTAAATGGAACACAAAAAATTTCCATATCTTACCCCGGACAGTCCGTTAATATGACGCAAACCGTTGAAGGTATTATTGATGCAGATAGAGTTTATATGAAAACCCAAAATAATATCACACCTATGATTAATATGGAGATGTGGTTTATAGAAGACACTCTATATATGTCTATGGCAGGCGAGAAAGTAAGACTCGAAATAGACAGGGAACAGTTTATGGAGGATTATATGACTTCAACCCCTGTTGACGGAACGTTCGCAGAAATGCCGGAGGACTGGTTTGACGGCATTAAGTTCGAGAAGGAAGAAGAAAGCTGGGTACTTACTTTCGTTCTCACGGCTGAGGACTTCGCCGAATATTTCGGCACTCTTGGTCTTGACGGAGAAATCGTCGGAGAGGTAACCCACAAGATATACTTTGACGAGGACGGCAATCTTGAAAAACAATACACCTTGCTTGATATGAATATAGATGGCGTTTCGGCGCACGTCGAATCCACCGTTATAATTGCCGTCGGTGGCGGTACAGTCACCCCGCCCGAAGATGCCGACAGCTATCAGTCGATGGTTGACCCCGACCAGTTCTGACGCGCGGCTGAAAAATTAAATTCGTCGCCGGATTAACAAAGCAAAATAACCCCCGGAACCGACATTGACTTAAAAAGCCTCCCTTAGCAGAGCTTGTTCTGCAAGGGAGGCTTTTTGTTTATGCTTTCTCTCTTTTTTGAAGAGCCTAGTTCATAAAGCAAGCGTTCTTGATAATTTTTGTCAATATAATTTTTTTTACAAATATTTGCTCAATCTCGCTATTCATATTGTCACCTTTTGATATGTTATACCGTACTGCTGTAAAATGCATTTTCGAGTCTTGCTCAAAAGTAACATTTGTCCCTGACTTTTGGTGAAGTTTTTGCTTCGCAAAAGTGAAGTTGTTCGCTACGCTCACAGTGAAGTTTTGCTCGCATCCCTCGCAAAGTGAAGTTAAGTTCGCCCCAAAGCTACTTCTCACTTGCGCCACTCGTGGCGCAAACTTCACTTCGGCGGTAGCCGAAACTTCACTGCTTGCAACTTCACTCGCCACAGGCGAACTTAGTTGTCGAGTCGTCGTTCGAGACACACGACAGACTCGACGTGAGTCATAAGACCAAAAGGTATATTTTATTTCCCCATTCAACGTAATTTTGTATTAGTGGATAGAACTTGCCTTTTCGACAAGCCGTGTCAGTTGTTCTAGAGAAGCTTCCTTAATAGAAAAACAAAGGCTTCCCACATCCATTGCTTGAATGACTAATAGTCTTTCATCTTCAAGTGACATATGCACCACTGCTCTATATGGAACATCAAAATGATATATTTTTCCAAAATGGCAAAAGGCGATGTGAATTCCCTCGGCTCCAAAATAAAGGCGTGTTTCACACACTTCTTGTTTCAATCCCTCGCCATAACGCATAAAGGCACAAAATATTTGTTCGTACGGAACGTCACGTGTGGCTTCGTATTCTGTTAATTTTGCTTGCGCCTTGGGGTTTTCGAACGAAAACGGCTTTTGGAATTTTTCAACAATTATCCAAATGAAATAAAATGCAACTGCCCAAACCAATCCGAGTCCCAAACAAAT
>JAZLCX010000063.1:0-27011 GCA_045614425.1 Eubacteriales bacterium
GTCAGATGATGACGGAGAGCCATAAAAAACCAAAGCCCCGAGACCTTACGGACTCGGGGTTTTTTGGAGCTGCTACCCAGATTCGAACTGGGGACCTCATCCTTACCAAGGATGTGCTCTACCAACTGAGCCATAGCAGCAATTCATCCGAAAATACTTTTCAAGACGCAAGTTATTATAGCAAAAAGAAAAGGCTTTGTCAAGTAGTTTTGAAAAAATATTACGAGCTTTTCTTTCCCTATTCGAAAGAGAGGTAAAATTATAGGATTTTTTTGGAAAAACAAAAATAAGAACGGCGAGTGAGCCGTTCTTATTCCGGATTATATCGCAACGGGCGGAAACGCTGCTTTTTCAATAACAGATGCCACACCGTGCGAGTTAATTTTACTGAAATGCGAGAATTGTGTAAATATTAGTTTACAAATCCTATCTTTCTTCTGACCTTGGACATCGTGCGGCGAGCGTAATATGCCGCCTCGTCCGCGCCGGACTTCATAACCGATTCAAGATATGCTTTGTCTGCCGTAAGGCGAAGAAATTCTTCTCTTACGTGGCTGAGACCGTCAGCACAAGCCTCGCCTACTGCCGATTTGAAATCGCCGTAGCCCTTGCCGGAAAATTCCTTTTCGATATCCTCGGTGGATTTGCCGGTAAACGCCTTATAGATGTTCATAAGATTTGAAACGCCGGGCTTGTCGGGCGAGTATCTGACCTCTGCGTCGGAGTCGGTGACAGCCTTCTTGAATTTGCGCATTATGTCGTCCTTCGAGTCGAGAATATAAACGACGGCGTTCTGGTTCTGGTCGGACTTAGACATTTTCTGCGTCGGGTCTGCAAGCGACATGATTTTCATTGTGTCGGTTGCTATATATCCTTCGGGAACGGTGAAGGTGTCGCCGTATATCTGATTGAATCGCATTGCGATGTCGCGGGCAAGCTCAAGGTGCTGCTTCTGGTCAACGCCGACCGGCACTACGTCGGTCTGGTAGAGAAGTATGTCCGCTGCCATAAGCGAGGGGTAGGTGAAAAGGCCGGCATTGATATTCTGCGCGTGCTTTGCACTCTTGTCCTTGAACTGCGTCATTCTCGAAAGCTCGCCGAACATTGTATAGCAGTCAAGCATCCAACCGAGCTCTGCGTGTGCGGGTACGTGAGACTGAACGAAGAGGGTGTTCTTCTTTTCGTCAAGACCTGAGGCGATGTAGAGAGCGAGCGTTTCGTAGGTTCTCCGGCGAAGCTCTGCCGGGACCTGGCGGACGGTTATCGCGTGGAGGTCTGCCACGCAGTAAAACGTCTTATAGTCCTCACGGAATTTTGAGAAATTCTTTATCGCTCCGAGATAATTTCCTATCGTAAGGTTGCCGGACGGCTGCACTGCCGACAAAACCACTTTTTTATCTGCTATCATAGTAAAAATCCTTTTCTTAAAGTTACAACGAAATTATACAACGGAGTGCCGTTTTTGTCAAGGTGTTTACGATAGATTAAAAATAATATTGCTTTTTGTCGGCATTTGTTCATATTTTATTTATATTTATATGTTAAAATATATGTCATGCGAATATTGTGACCCGAGATTCGGTCATCGGGATTTCAAAAAAATTGAAAGGCACAAAAATGATTAAGGCAGAAAATCTTGTAAAAAGGTACGGCTCAAATTACGCCCTCAACGACGTGAGCTTTGAGATAAAAGAGGGAGAGGTAGTCGGACTGCTCGGTCCTAACGGAGCAGGAAAAAGTACGGCAATGAATATTCTCACGGGATATCTTGCCGCAACGTCGGGCTCTGCGTACATAAACGGAATAAACATGCTTGAAGAACCTCTTAAAGCAAAGAAACTCATCGGCTTTTTGCCGGAGCAACCGCCGCTTTATCCCGAAATGACGGTAATTGAATATCTTAACTTTGTTTACGAACTTAAAGACTGTCATCTTGAAAGAGAGGCTCATATCAAAGAAATCCTTTCTTCGGTAAAGCTTCTCGACGTTAAGGACAGGCTAATAAAAAATCTCTCAAAGGGATACAAGCAGAGAGTCGGAATCGCTCAGGCGCTTATCGGCGACCCCAAGGTGATTATATTTGATGAGCCGACGGTAGGTCTTGACCCTAAGCAGATACTTGAGGTCAGGAACCTCATAAGAACGCTTGCCAGAAAGCACACGGTGATTTTGTCAACGCATATTCTTGCAGAGGTTCAGGCGGTTTGCGAGAGAGTGATTATTATCAACAAGGGAATAATAATTGCCAACGAGAGAACCGAGGACCTGACAAAGACCATAGAGGACGGATACCGTTACCGCATCAAGATATGCGGACCTCAGAAAGAGGTTGAGACGGCGCTTGCTGCTGTGCGCGGTGTTAAAAAGGTTGTAGCAACCGGCGAGCGCGAAGCCGATTCCTATGCTTATATTGTAGAGAGCGACAGGGGAGTTGATGCGAGAAAGCCTATATTTAACCTTTGCGCTCAGAAGATGTGGCATATTATCGGTCTTACTCCATCCGGTACGGATCTTGAGAGCATATTCATAAGGCTTGTCGACCGCTCCAACGGTGAGGGCGAAAAGCCCGCGGCTAAGCGCAGGCGCGCGCACTGACGCACTTAAAATACAATTATTATTTGAAACTTAACTTTGCCGTCTGTGACGGCGGAACGGAGATAACAATGCTTGCAGTTTTCAAAAAAGAATTGCACTCTTATTTCACGAGTGTTATAGGATACGTATTTTTGGTTATGTATCTTCTCACGGGAGGAGCGATATTCTGTCTTACCACTCTCTTTTCCATGTCGAGTGACGTAACCCCATTTTTCACTTATATGATACTCGTATCGTCTATCATATTACCGCTTCTTACAATGAAATCCTTCAGTGAAGAGAGAAAGATTAAGACCGAGCAGCTTCTTCTTACCTCACCGGTGTCCATAACCGGTATGGTTTTCGGAAAGTTTCTTGCCGCATACGTTATGTTTGCGGGCTGCATAATACTTAATTCGCTCTATTTCCTCGTGCTTAATTACTATGCGGTGGTTAAGTTCTTCATACTTTTCGGCAACGTGATAGCTATTCTTCTTGTCGGAATGCTTTTCATTTCCATCGGACTTTTCGTTTCATCGCTCACCGAGAATCAGCTTGCGGCGGCAATAGGAACGATTGCCATTATCATTGCGTTTTTACTTGTGGGAGTGCTTTCCAATCTCTTCCCGACGGCGCACTGGTTCAGAATGTACGTTCTTGATTTTATATCGGTGCTTTCGAGATATCAGGGATTTGTCGGAGGATATTTCGAGCTTTCCTCGATAATATACTACCTCAGCGTATCGGGAATTTTCCTTTATCTCACCATTCGTATATACGACAGACGCCGTTGCGGCTGATAAGCGACTTAAACCAAAAAATTCACCCCTTATGGCAAGGAGAGAGCTCTCTTTATTTCGCATTGGGGAAAGGAATGTAAACGATGAATAAAGAAAACAAAAAATCCGACAGGGCCTATTCTTATCTTGCCGATTTGATAATTGTCATGACGGTTGTTGTCGCCAACATTATCATTTTTACGCTTGGAAACCTTCTCGGACTCAGATACTACTATCAGGACGAATACGACTATTCGCTTTCCGGTCATACCGACGAGCTTTTTGAGGAAGCTATAAATGCCGGCAAAAAGGTAAAGATATCCTTCTGCATGCCGGAAAACGACGTTAAGGTCCATACTACCGGCAGAGAGGTTTATATAACCGCAAAAGAGCTTGAAGAAAGATATCCCGACTTTATAGAGCTTGATTACGTGAACATAATCACGAAGCAAAACAAGGACGGAGAGCTCGTAAACCTTTCAAAATACAAAATAGATAAAAATCTTGTTGATGACGAGAGCACGGAAGCAAAGGAAAACGAGATTCCGATATACAAGACCTCGGTTATAATCGAGTGCGGCGAGGAATACAAGCTCATTACCGACAGATATACGAGCGCGGGATTTTCTCCTTTTTACACCCTCGATTCATCAAATTACATAACCGCGTATAACGGCGAAGAGGTGTTTGCCGCGATGATACGTGGGGTGGTTTCGAAGGATAAGAAGGTTGCATACTTCACGCAGCATCACGGCGAGACAGTCGATGTTGCGATAACAAACATTCTCGGCTATGCCGGATATATCATAAAGGTTGTTGATTTGCGCAAGAGCGGAGTGCCCGAGGATGCCGACCTTCTTGTAATATCAAATCCCACGAGTGATTTCGAAGCGGCGCGAGAGGGCTATGCCGAAATCGACCGACTCGAAGCCTATATCGAGAGGGGCGGAAATCTTTACGTGGCGCTCGACCCATACGTTAAAAAGCTTAACGTGCTTGAGGGATTCCTTGCTGAGCACGGAATAAGCTTTTCGACGAGTGAAGGTGCAGACGGCAAAGCAATCCGTAACATGATAAAGGATTCGAGAAACGCAATAACCACCGACGGATTTACGCTGACCGCGGAATTTGCATCGAATGATACCGCCTCCAAAATATCGAAGAGGGTTTCCAAATATTCGGACGGAGGCGTTATAATACGCGAAGTATCGGCGCTTGAGCTTTCCGGTAATGCAAAACCCTTACTTACCTCTTCGTCTTCATCGGTTCTCGAGGCAGGCGGTAAGACCGTTTCCTCCTCAGGCAGCTACTGTATAGCCGCTACGTCGGAATATGCAGCAAAGGACGGAAAGGTTGCGAAAATTTTCGTTATACCCAGTATATATCTCTCTGTATCCGATGCTTTGACGTCGAGAGAATATTCAAATAAGGACTTTATGTATTCGCTTCTTCAGGATTTCTATGGCGGCGGAATAATGCCTTACGGTTGCCGCGAGGTTTTGTACGCTTCTCAGGTTCTTGAAAATCTTACAATGGGAGTCGCCCGTATTTATACCGCTATCGCAGTAGCGATTCCCGCGGCTGTCGCAATAACAGGAGCCGTTGTAATCATAAGAAGAAGGAACAGATAAATTTTCCTTGCCAAGAAACACTAAAAAGATTTTAGCGCTTGATTTTTCGGGTTGGTCTCAGGCAAGTGCCACCCACCAAAACCGATTTAAAATCAAGCACAAGTTAAGAAAGGGATAGTCAACCAGATGAAAAAAGGACTGTTCAAAGCAAAGAGCAGAAGAACTAAAATATTCACGGCAATCACGCTTCTTTCGGTTGTCTCGATTTTTGCTCTCAATATGCTGCTCTATTATTTTGGAATTCAGAATACGCTGTTTCTCGATATGACTCCTGAGGGTTTGTATTCTCTCAGTGACGCTATGGTAGAGGAATGCGATGAGATGTTTGACGATATAAAGGCGAGTGGAGAGGGCAGCGGGAAGAAGGTTAAGGTTCTCTTCTGTACCGACGAGGATTATCTCATAGCTTCAGAGAAAACGCGTCTGACATATTTTATGGCGCTTAAGCTTCAAAAGAGGTATTCCGACACCTTCGAGGTGGATGCCGAAAACGTTATCATAAATCCGACAGCGTTTGCGAAGTATAAAACCACGTCGCTGTCGAAGATAAATTCAAATCACGTAATCGTTTCTTACGGCGATAGATACAGAATAGTGTCGGCTGATTATTTCTGGGCAACCGGTTCAAGCGAAGCACAGTATTATAACGGTGAATACCGCATCGCGTCGCTTATAAAGTCGGTAACCTCAATATCAAAGCCGGTCGCGTATTTTCTTGCTGAAAAAGGGGCGACCTACTACGATCCCAATAACAAGGACTCTGAGATGAGCCGCGAAACGGAGGTTTTTGCAGCTCTTCTTGCCGAAAGAGGACTTGAGATTAAACCTCTTTATCTTTCGACAGTCGACAGAGTTCCCGAGGATTGCGCACTTCTTATAATAAATAATCCCCGCGAGGATTTCACCTACGACGAGGATAGGCTCGACGAGTTTTCATACGTAACCGAT
The DNA here is from genome assembly GCA_045614425.1 of Eubacteriales bacterium. Classification (GTDB taxonomy): domain Bacteria; phylum Bacillota; class Clostridia; order Oscillospirales; family CAG-272; genus UBA1740. The sequence goes on from JAZLCX010000063.1 coordinate 5,933, forward strand.
ATCGAAAAGCTGGATAGATATCTCGTTATGAAGCAGGGCGCTATTGCTGTTGCAAAGGATTACGAAATATCTCTTCCCATATTTGAGAGCTTCCTTTACGAATGGGGATTCGATTTCAGCGATTCTATAGTTGTAGACAGAGAGTCTTCTCTTGAAGATTCCGAGAACACCGGCACGAATCTTATCGCGAAGTACGATACAGACGAGGAGAGCTACGGATATGCTCTTTACGGAGAGTATGCGACGCTTTCGAGCGCGCCGCTTATGGTATTTTCAAATTCCGGCTCTGTTGGCTGCTCGTTCAAGGAATCCTTATCAGCTCAGGAATCGGGTGCAGGATTTGCCTCGAGAAACTACGCCCCCTTTCTTACTACATCGGATAGCGCGCAGCGATATATGAAGAATAAGGACACGGGTGAGATAACAAGTTACATTGACGGCCCTATGGGCAAATACGATCTTGCCGCAGTTACGGTAAGACGTGAAATTGACAGCATCTCGGCGGTTTACTCTTACTCTTATCTCTTCTGCGCGAACAGCGCCGACTTCTTCTCATCGTCGCTTCTCGGCGAGGTGTCGTTTGCCAACTACGATATCATTTCTGCCGTAGTGGAAAACATCTCACGCGTTGACGAGCATGCATCTATGGATCTTGGCGCACTTTCCTTCAACTCGGCGTCGAGCGCGGGAAAATTCATCATCCCCACCACAATGAGCGAAGAGGATCAGATTATATACTCGAATAAGTACGTTGACAATGACGTGAAAAAGCCCCGCATAATAATCAAAGAAACAAACGGAATTTCGAAGGCGGCAATCGGCGTTTACACTGTTGTTATTATGATAGTTCCCACAGCCGTCGGAATACTCGGCGCGGTAATTCTCATAAAACGCAGATTCTTGTAAGGAGGAAAAGATGAAACACGTACAAAAAACGAAGATACCGAGAAATCTTTACCTCACAGCGATTCTTCTTGCAGTCTTCTTTGCTTTGACAGCGGTGCTTGTTGTTATCAACCTCGTGTCCGTCGCTCTGAAGGACGATACGGGCGCTCAGCTGTCTGAAATCCCCGAAATAATTGACGGAGAGGCAAGGCAGAACGGACTTGCTCTTGCTTATCCGTCGATAAACAGAAAAGAATATATAAATTTCATTGCTATCAAAAATCAAACCGGCGAGTTCGGATTTACGATTCTTGAGGGCGATGATTATCACACCCTATACTACGTAGAAGACGGTCAGCCGAAGATTTTTTATCCCGAGATCTTAGGAGTTGAGCCGGCGTTCGATTATTCGCAGCTTTTTGCGATAGACACAACCGACGGTTTCGGACGGTTCACCCTTGTTGACTATCTTTGTCTTGCGCTTCAGTCCCCTTATTTTGATGAGCGCATTCCATTTGAAACCGATCCCGCTAAAAAGGAACTCCAGATGAAGGAGTTCGGATTCGAGGACGGAAAGTACGGCTCGGTTTCGTTCAGCTATACGGATGAGCTTGGCAACACTGTGCAAAGGTCGGTGAAAATCGGCGCCAAAAGCGTTACCGGAACAGGCTACTACTTCATCGTTTACGAAAACGGTACGGAGCGTCCGTATATATATTCCTCACTTAACAACTACTACGATTACGCAGTATCAAATATATCGAACTTTGTAAAGCCCCTTCTTGTCGCGGAGGGACTTGAAGAGGACAGCGGATACGGCCCTTTTCTTACCACGGGATACTACCAGTGGCTTAATCAGCTTCACGACGGAAGCTGCGAATGCGATAAAAATACCTGCCCTTGTCGCGGAAAATGCGACGAGGCTGACTGCACCTGCGGTGCGGAGTGCCGCGTTACCGAGGTTACGGATTCGTCCAAGGTAATTGCGTACGTTGATACCTTGAATTCGGTTCTCACCGACAGCGCCGAATCAAGCGGCATCGAGAGCACGGGGTATGACGTTATCGAGTTAGATCTTCGCGCATATCAAGACGTTCTTAAGAAGCTTAAGGAAAACAAGAATTTCGTTCCCAACTACGAGAGCCGAAATTACGAGCGTATCATAAAATCACTTGCAGGCCGCAAGCTCGGCGAGCAGGCGGATGAAATTATTGCTACAATTTTCTACTACAGAAATCTTATCGATTTTGCTGATAATGACACGGTAAGATACGAGTATACAATAACTGCGATAGAAGCAATAATCACCGATGGGGTTGATATTGTGGCTGACGGCGCGAGTGCAGGTGCTTCTTACGACGCTTTGAAGGTGACATATACTGCAAAGCTTGACGGAAAAGAGGTTGCACCCCACGCGCTTCACGCAGTAATTGACCTCGCCGCACCGATATTTGACTCGGCAACGCAAAGCAGTCTCAGAAATGCTAAAATAGGCGATGCGCTCAATATTTCGTTCACTGTCGATTATACCGAGAGTAATTCTCAGGTCGTAAGCAGCAAGTATGTAATAACCGAAATAATCGATATATTTGACAAGGATGGTAAAGAAGAAGAAAAGGTCGGAGCGGATTCCATAGTCGGCTATCGCTACAAGGTTATAATTGACGGCGCCGATGCGGGAGAGGCAACCTATTGGATCGACCTTTCCAAAGTTACCGACGGCGCGGACCTTACTCTCAAAAACAAGCTTAAAGGAAAGTCTCTCGGATATCAGGAAATAGAGCTTGAGGATCGCAAGGCTTATTACCAGCATTTTGCGGATTTCACGACATACAAAATATCAAGAATAGATTACTTTATAACGAGTGAGCTTGTTACCGCATTTAAGTTCCAGAACAGCTCGGAGCGCGATCCCTATTACGGAGAGTCGCTTTATGAAAATCTGCTTGAGGACGAAAGAAGCCTGTACGGTCTCAGCGCGGGTGTATGCGAAACCGTTGTAAAGATACTCGGCGGACTTTCGGAAGAGAGCTCTACGGCTACGGCAGCCGGACTTTCCGGTGACAAAGCGCTTGCGGTAGGACTTACGCCCGAGGTTATGAAAAAGTACGGTCTTTACGCTCATACGATTTATTTTGAGCTTCCCAGGGGAATAAAGGTTGTTGATAACGGCAAGGGCGAGGACGAGCTTGACGATTACACACACAGAACAACCATCGGTTTTACGCTTTACGTGAGCGAGGTAGACCCCGAAACGAATACGAGGTATATTGCTTCGGATTTGTACGAGATCGTTACAAGAGTTCCGGCAAAGGATTTTGTTTTCTTGAAATACGATTTTGAGAGCTTTTGGACAAGAAACAATTTGCTTATGCTTGACATAGCTCATGTTGATAAGCTCGGAATAGAGTTCAATATGTCCGACCTTAAAGGCGGATATCTCTTTGACCTTACTCAGCCGAAGAATGAGGATGACGCACTTGGCGTTTTCGTAACCTCGTACGGCGAGTGCACTCCTAACAAATTTACCGAGTTTGTCTCGAATCCCGATAACGAAAAGTATACGGTTGGCGGCGGTGTCAGCCTCAAGGTTCTTTTCGAGCATTTGTGCGATGCAACTCCGGAGGAGCACGGGGCGGTTTTACCCGATTCGCTCGGCTCGGCATCCTTTAGAACCTTGATGAAGATGATTTACTTCACGGATTACGTTGATATACTTCCGGACGAGGACCGTGCATCGGCTCCCGACCCGTCGAGCAGTATTATGAAAATAACTCTCGAAATTGACGACTCGGTTCCCAATGCTTCGCCTTATACCTACGTTTATCACTTCTACAGAATCGACGACAGACGCGTTAGGGTAAGCATTCATCAGGAAAATTCCGAGGGCGTTGCCGTGACTGCTGCGGTTTCCGACTTCTATATTTCGACCTTTGCTTTTAAGAAGATAGCGAGAAACTTTGTTTCCCTTCTTAACGCCGAGGTTCCGGACACCGAAATCGGATATCCCGACGACTTGAAATAAGAAAAAATGACGAAAAACGGTTTTTTCCGGATGTCTTGTAAAAAACATTTCTAAAATATAGAAAAAATAGAAAAAAGTGTTTGCAATTTCCGTTTTTATGTGTTATAATTATCTTTAATCACCGAGCGCGTGCGCGGTGAAAATAAAGAATAAAAATAATTTTATATAAAGGAAACGAAAATGAAAAGAATCATAGGTGCAATTCTTCTTGTAGCTATACTTGCTCTTTCGCTGTTCGGCTGCGGTTACAGCCTCGCGGATGACAATATGGCAAATTATGCAACCTTTTCAAGCGAAGAGAAGGCAGCTTTTGAAAAAGCCATCAAGGCGCTCATAATTGAAAACGGAGAGTTCCTTCTCGACCCCGACGTAAGAGAAGAGAAGGTGCTTGACAATATTTACGCCGCAATTTCCGAGGCTGAGGGTGACGAGGCTGAGAAATTGACCGTGGGCATTCCCAACGGACGCGACGTAGTTTACTATTCTTACTACGTAACCGCCGATTTCGACGGTGTAACGTCGGTTCTTTACGCCGATAAAATGAAGAGCACGTCTCCGGTGAGCATTCAGCTCCGTCCCAGCGGCGACTATGGCGATGACGAGGTGTCAGAGGCACTTTACGAGCTTCTCACCGACTACTTTGCAAGCCACAAGTTCGAGGACAAGGTATATGAGAGCGTATCTACCGGCACGACTGTTGAAGGCGACGTAGCTTACGTTACCTACACCAAGACTCTTGACGGCGACACCACCGTCGAGCCTGAGGTATATACAAACCACAGAATAGTTATCGGTAAGGCTCCCGAGGGTGAGGCAAAGGCTACTACAATAGAGTCCTACCTTTCCGGCAAGACGATTTCCGCAAGCCTTGAAAAGTTCACGGCTACTGAGGGCGAGAAGTCCTACACCTATTCCAACATAAAGATCAACTGGGTTTCTTCGAGAATTACCGAAGGCGTTGCGAATGAGGGCGATAAGGCTTACGTCAGCTACACCAAAAAGGTTGGCGACGGCGAGGCTGAGAGTATTAAGAATGAGCTTGTGGTTATAGGCGCACCCCTTGCTGACGGTGAGACGGCTACCACCCTTGCAAGATATCTTTCCGGTCAGAAGATCGGCGAGTCTCCTGCTGAATTCAAGGTTACCGAGGGAGAAAATGAGGTTACCTATTCCGTAATAAAGATTAACTGGGTTGCAGGCAATGACGACGCTATCGGTACGTTTACCGACGTTACCTACGATGAGGAAACTCTCGTAACCGATACCTTCGGCAACAAGCGCGACCTTAAGGATAAGGAGCTTACCTATCACATCTATCCCGTATACTTTACCGAAACATCCGAGTATACGACCGAGCTTCTTATAAACACCGTATTCGGCAAGGATCTTACCGAAGACATTATATTCGAGATTCTTTTCGTTAACGAGTATGCGGCGCTTGACGATGATGCAACCGAGGACGAAAAAAACGCCATTAAGGAGCTTGGCGCTAAGTACAAGACCGATGACAGTCTCAGCATTGCCGATATGGTAAAGAAGATCGTTGCTTATTACACCGATATCAAGACCGCTCAGACTGCTCTTGACAATGCAGACAAGGAGCTTAGCGATGCAGAGGATAAATACGATGAGGCAAAGGCTGCGTATGATGCCGAGAATGCTAAGCCCGACGGCGAAAAGGATGCCGAAAAGCTTCAGGAGCTTCAGAATAAGCTCGCCGCTGCAGACGAGGCGCTTAACGGTAAGGCAGGCGAGGCAGAGGACGCAAAGACCGGAGCAAAGGCAAATCAGGTGAAAGCACAGGCTGCTTACGATAAGATAGAGGCTGACAAGGTTGCAAACGTTAAGAAGCTTCTTGATATAAAGGGCGAGGGTCAGACGGATGACCTCAGAACCGTGCTCTACAAGAATTACAAGCTTCTTACCTATAATTATCTTCAGTCGTCGTACAATGAAGAGATAAAGACAAATCTTGCAAGAGAGATCTATTACTTCATCACCAAGAACGTAAAGCTTGGCACTAAGCTTCCCGAGGAAGCAGTAGAGGATGCGTATGACCAGATTTTTGAGTCGTACGAGAGCGCATTCTATACCGGCACCTACGATACTCAGAAGGGTATTTCAAACTACAAGCAGTACGGCGGAAACTTCAATAAGTTCCTTATTGACAAGGTTACCGCTGACATCAAGAAGGTTGAGACCGTTAAGGAAGCAAAGGCAGCAATAGAAGAGAAGGCAAGACAGAGTGTAGAGCCCATCGTTCAGATATTCCTTGTAGCTGACGTATACGACCAGGTAATAACCGATAAGGAATATGAAGACTTCAAGGATGAGCTTGAGGAGTATTACTACTATTACGTTCTTTACTACAAGAACTTCTCTATCGAGGAAATGCTCGGCAAGAACAATATTATGGCTGCCGCTCAGTTCAACAAGCTTATGGACTGGTTCCTTGCATTCGAGGAAGTGAAGGCTGAAGCGCCCGATAAGAACGGATACATTCAGGTTACTTACAAGTATACGAACGAGCTTGTCGGCAACAGCTACACCTTTGGTGACCCTGCATCTATGGCAAAGGATGCTGCGAGCGAGTAAACAGACATTTTGAAAGAGAAGAAATCCGGCAGCATCCTGTCGGATTTCTTTATAGAACCGGCGTGAAATAACGTTTATCTAAACGGGCGCTTTATGTGTTCACGCCTCGAATTTTCGCGATTTGGTGCCCGTCACCAAATCGTCGCGAAGCGATGCCGAAAATTCAACTATAGTTTGTGCGGTCGGGAATATATCCGGCGTGAAATAACGTTTATCTGCATGTAACTTCGTGCGTTCACGCCTTAAATTTCGTACAGTCGCCTTTGGCGGCAGAATGGATATTAAAATGAAAGAGGTTAATCTATACACCGACGGAGCTTGCCGCGGGAATCCCGGGCGCGGAGGATATGCGGCAATACTCGTTTACGGAAAATACGAGAAGGAAATATCCGGCGGTGAGCTCCTTACGACTAACAACCGAATGGAGCTTCTGGCGGCCATATCCGGGCTTGAAGCGCTGAAGGAGCCATGTATTGTAAATCTTTATTCTGATTCTAAGTATCTCGTTGATGCGTTTAACGAAGGCTGGATTTATGCCTGGCGCGAAAAGGGATGGAAAAGGGGCAAGGATGAACTTAAAAATCCCGATCTTTGGGAGAGGATATACGAGCTTTCGAAAATTCATAAAATAAGCTTTATTTGGGTCAAGGGACACAATGGACACGATTATAACGAGCGCTGTGACACTTTGGCGACGGCGTACGCGGACAGCCTTATATCAGAAGAAAGATAATTTTAATTGGAGATTAAAATGAGTAAAAAGCAGAAAATAAAGTCATACGACGTGGCATTTAAACGCCCTCCCAAAGAGGTAAAGAGCAAAGGCAAGGAATTCCTCACCCCTAAAAATATTACGATATCTGTTATCGCATTTTTCCTTGTTGTAACGCTTACTGTCGGGCTCGTAATGGTGCTTTTAAAGGACGATTTTGATTATATGACGAGCGACCTTTCGGATTATATAAAGCTTTCCGAGAAGGATTATAAGGATCTTACGGTAGAGCTCTCGATTTACGAAACAACCGAGGAGGATGTTTACCGTAAGATTATGAATCTGCGTTACAAAAACAGGTCAAAGGAACCTGAGGAAAAGGGCGCTGAAAAATATATGGTTCCCATTGACGTCGGTCACAAGGTCGGAGTTTATTACAGAGGATATACCATTGACGATGAAGGAAATGAAGTAGAAATTGAGGGTTGTTCAAACCTTCTTGGAGATATATATTATCTTGAAATAGGCTCGCTTTCCTTTATGAACGGCTTTGAGGAATCGCTCGTCGGCGCTATTCCGTGGAATTATCAGTTCAATCCCGAAAGCGATATTGTAAAGGATGGCAAGGTGCTCTCGGGCGACGTAATATTCCTAAACTACACTGCGATTTACCCGGACGGTACAACTGTAACCAAGAGCGGAGAGAGAATCGACCTAGGCGCTGACAACCTTGACGAGAAGTACGGCGAGGGATTTGCCGAGTATTTCACAGCTGATGGCGGAAAGGCCATGGGCGCAAAGCTTTCCGGAACTCCTCAGTTTAATTACGGCGAGGGCAAGGTGACCTACCGCGATATGACTGTTGTCGGCGCTATGAGATGTGACACCGCTCCCCTTACGATAGACGTGAGCTTCCCGTTCGATTATTACGAAACAACTCTTCGCGGAAAAAGCGCTAAGTTTGACGTGTATATGAAATCCTCGGTCATTTACAATGCGCCTGAGTATAACGAAAGCTTTATAACCGAAACCTTGAAAATAACCGCCGAGGACCTCAAGGATTATGAGGGCGCAAATATCGTAGAAAAGCACCTTGCAAGCCTTAGAGAAGAGGTAAAGAAGGAATACGAAGAGACGCGCCGGGGACTTATTGAGGAAGCGATGTGGAAGGCGCTTAACGAAAGGGTTAAGGTAAAAAAGCTCCCGGAAAGCAAGGTTAATGAAATTTTTTCGCAGTCTTACGGAGAGCTTGTTACACAGTATCAGACCTATTACTCCTCTTATTATGCGAGCATAGACGATTTTGCCCTTGCTTACTATCAACTCCCATACGGCACCGATTGGGTGGCTTACCTGACCGCAGAGGCGGAGTCGCTTATTAAGGAAAAAATAATATTTTATTATATAATGAGAGAGGAAAATTTGATTCCTCCGAGTGACGTATTCGAAACTATGTATAATGATACAGTCAAGGAATACCATGATTATTATATAGAGAACGTATATGATTCCGAGCTCGAGGCTCTTGAAACCGATGAGGAAAGGGAAGAGAGGAAAGCTGAAATAAAGGAAGAAATGCTCGAATACTACGGCGAAGAGTATTTCAAGGAAGCCGTATACTACGAGTATGCTCTTGAAAAAATCGTCGACATTATAACAGTTGTCGAAAAATAAACAGAAAAGAAAAAGGCTCTTGCTGCATTTTTGCAGTAAGAGCCTTTAGTATTTAATCGGAAAGAACGTCTACCGTATCCCCGAGCATGAGCGAATAAATCTGCACGCTATCGGGGTATTTGCCGAAAATCTTCTCTATTGCCAAGGCATAATAGGAAAGCTGCAGGGAGTGCTTAGCTACAAGAGTTGCCTTTGCAAGAGCTTTGTCGGAGAGCTCTTCCTTTGTAAGTCTGTCGGTTTTATAGTCAATGAGTGCGAGCGAGCCGTCTTCATTTTCTATAATACAGTCTATTACTCCCTGAAGAAGTATTTCCTTGCCGGAAACAGCGGCCTTTTTCTCGGGGTCCTCTGTGAAGAGCTCGGCTGGGAGCATAACGCTGAAGCGGAATTCTCGGTAAAGCTTTTTCGCGCAGCGCATTTTTTGAAGAAGCGCCGATTTCTTGAAAAGCTCTATTTCGTCAATCCGCACACGTTCTTTATCCTCTTCGGAGATAAATTCTTCGCGTACAAGCCTTGAAAGCTCGGCTTTTGCGCCATCCTTGATAAAGGCGTCAACGTTAAAGAACTGAAGGAAGCTGTGGGTTGCAATACCACACTTTGCGCTTTCGTATTCCGAGCTTCCCGTGATAAACTTGGGAAGAGGGGAGGGGGATTTTGAATCCTTCTTGACACGGGTGTCGTCGAGAGTGGGGGAAACCGCGTCCTCTTCACCGTCAAGCACGGTGGGGTAAAGCTTGGAAATTGACATCTTTTCGGGCAGCTTTGTCAAGTGAATCTTCGGGTAACTGTATGAAAAGCGGTCGCAAAGAAGCTCTCGGAGCTTAGCGTCTTCCAAAGAAGCCTTTTCGGTATGTGATTCTTCATTGAGGTCTGTCGGCGTGGGTGTGCAAGCTTCGGGACTTGACGCTTCTGAATCGGAGTCCTCTTCCCATGTTATCTCTGCACGCGTGTCGCATAAAAACATAATATCAACAAAGCTTTTAAGCTCGCGCAGTGAATAGGGAGAGGTGTATAATCTTCTTGATGCAGCGGCGCTGAGATATTTTTCCTTAGATGCCGAATTCAGCGCGGCGGTAACGTAGAGCTCTTCGCGCGCTCTTGTCAGGGCGACGTAGTATACGCGAAGCTCCTCCTCTATGGATTTTTCAATATTGCGGTCGACGACTGCATTATATACGGGGCTTTCGAGAAGCGCTATACCGCCTTCACGTCTGATTTTTATTCCTATGCCCATTTCTTCGGAATAAGCGACCTTTGGACTCTGCTCGTTTCTCGAGATGAGCGAGGATGAAGCATCCGCAAGAAAAACAATAGGAAACTCAAGACCCTTTGATTTATGCACGGTCATTATTGTGACAGCATCGTCGGAGCCGTCCTCTTTTTTTGATGAGAAGGTGGCGCCGGATTCAATCTGCGCGTTTACGTAATTTATAAAGTTATAGAGTCCTTCGAAGGATGATGCTTCAAACTTACGCGCATAGTCGTAAAGAAGCATGAGATTTTCCTTGGAGCCATTCTTTGCGGCAAGTGCGAGGATGCCTGTTTCGTTATAAAGACGCAAAATCAAGGAGTCCGCCTGCATTCCCTCGGAAACCGTGCGATAGCGGTTAACAGTCCTTATAAACGATAAAAACTTTTCATTTTCGGGGTTAGCTTCGGAGTAGCTGTTAACTGAATTCCAAAGCGAAAGACCGCCGAGGCGTCTTGCAAGGTAAAGCTCGTCCGGAGTGAAATTGAAAAGCGGAGAGAGCATAAGTCCGGCAAGGTAAATATCCCTCATCGGATTGTTTATTGCGTTGAGAAGGCAGAGCATAAGCTGTATCTCGGAATTCAAGAAAAAGTCGACACTGTCGGGGGCGTGTGCTTTTATTCCCGCGGCCTCAAGCGCATCGGCGTAAAGCTTGCTTCTTCCGCCGTCCTTGCGCAGTATTATTGCTATATCCGACGGCGCGACGGGCTTTCCCGAATCGAGAGTGCCGTTTTCAAGAAGCCACTTTATCTTTTCCGCAACCCAACGCGGACAGCATGTTTCGGCGGCGTTCTCATCAGAATCCGCATCGCTATTCGCGTCACCCTTTGTAAACAGATGGACCTTTGGAGCGCGATATTGCGGCACGGGGTGGTTGTATTTCTTTGAGAAGATCAGCTTTTCCTTACTGTCATATCCTATTGCTTCGGGGCGGAGAGCAAACATTTTGTCAAAAATATCGTTTGCAAAGTCGATAATGCCCTCATCGGAGCGGAAGTTGTTAGACATAAATATGGAAGCCGATTCCGAGGGGTTCGAGGATTCAAGGGGAGGAAAGCTCTCCTTCATCTCGGCGAAAATGTCGGGACGCGCGCTTCGGAAACCGTATATCGATTGCTTTATATCGCCGACGGCAAAGCGGTTATCGTCACGCGAGAGCGCAAGAAAGATTTTATTCTGAAGCGCGTTTACGTCCTGGTATTCGTCTATATAAACAGAAGAAAACTCATTTTTCAGGGATAGTGCAAGCTCACTAAGCGAGCCGTCGGGCTCGTAGAGAGAAAGAAAGGCGAGTCTTTCGACGTCGGAGTATTCAAGTATCGCTCTTTTTTTCTTTTCCTCAAAGAAAACCGAGTCGAATTTTTTGATAAATTTGGCAAGTGTATTACCAAGCTCCGCGAGGCGCTTTATATGTATGCGCCACTCGTCTTCCGTGTAGGAGAAATATTTTGATGCGCATTTTTCAAAAAGCTCCTTTTTGATGTTGTCACGAAGCTCGCGCATTAAGAGCTGCTCCGGCGTTTTCTCGCCCCTTACGGTTGGTATGGTGGGTAGGCCGGCATTGGTGATGAGAGCTTTGATTTCATTATAGCCCTGCGCATTAAGAATTTCGTTCAGTAAGACGCCGATTTTTTGGGCGAATTCCAAGAACCTTTCATCGTCTCCCAAGGAAAAAATGAGCTTTGAATTAAAACCGGAGAAGTGGGAGACCATTTCCTTTGTGCGCGAGATTGCGTATTTTACGTACGGATTTTCATCGATTGGCAGATTTCCGTATTCGTCAAGTCGGCGCGCAAAATTCTCGAAAATTTTGACACCGTCCTCGTGGCTCTTTGATTTTTCGTAAAGAAATTCAAAAACCTCTTCGAGAGCACTCGAGTTTTTAACGCCAGAAAGAGAGCTTGTAAGCTCCTCAAACTCTTCGGCTGTACAAGCATCTGAAAGCTCACCGTTATAAGCTGCCTCTATAAGCGCCGTAAAGACCGAGTGCGAAAGCAATACGGCTTCCGTCGGGTCGGCTATGCGGTAGCGCGGAGAGATGCCGAAGCGCTCGGTATTGTTTTTCAAAATATCGTTGCAAAAGGCGTCGATTGTCAAAATCTTCGCCGACGGAAGAGAGTATAGCTCTTCTTCAATCCGTTTGTTCTCGGGCTCTTCGGCAAGCTTTGCCTTAAGCGCATCGCTGACTCGTGTGCGAAGCTCCTCTACCGCCGCGTTGGTAAAGGTGACGATGAGCATATCGGTAATTTTCTCGGGATTCTCCGCATCTGTCACGGAACGGATAATTCTTTCTATAAGCGTTGCGGTTTTTCCCGAGCCCGCTGCCGCGGAAACGAGAAGTGTTCTGTCGCGTGTCTCGATAGCCGAAAGCTGTTCTTTTGTAAATTCTCGCTTTGCCATAAGAATCCTCCCCTCCGAAATGAAATTGGTTAAAACTGTTTTATAGGCTTTATTGCAGCTCCCGTGTCAAATTCTCTTACTTCGCCGAGCGCGAAAAAGCCGTCACTGTCGGCGAGCATAACCCGCTGTCCAATCTCTGCCGAAAATCCTATTTTATTTAAGTATATCTCCACGCCGCACCTCGCAAGACGCGCAAAGAACGGCGGAAGCGTGACAAGCCTTTTATCCTTAAAGATTCGTTCTACCGGGAGAATTTTTGACTCTCTCTCTTCCTCGCTCATAGCCTCAAGCTCGTCGAGGGTGTAGGATTCGTCAAGGGTAAATCCCGACGCCTCGGTTCTTGTAAGAGCCTTCATAACTGCACCGGTGTTAAGTTTTTTGCCTATATCTGCACAAAGAGTGCGTATGTAAGTGCCCTTCGAGCAAACTACGTCAATTTTGTATTCTTTTTCATTTATGCGCGCAGCCGATATATCGTAAACCGTTATTCTTCTCGGCTCACGCTCGATTACCTCACCCTTGCGTGCAAGGTCGCAAAGCTTTTTTCCGCCGACCTTCAGGGCGGAGTACATAGGGGGTATCTGCTCGCTTTCTCCGAGGAAGGAATATATTGCAGAAAGAACGGTGTCCTCGTCGGGAATCTCACTGCATTCGGTGAGGATATTTCCCGTTACGTCCTCGGTGTCGGTTGTTATTCCGAGAAGCAGGACGGCAGAGTAGTGCTTGTCCGACGTGAGCATATATTCGCTCGCCTTAACGGCGCGACCGAGCAGGACGGGAAGAACGCCCGTGGCCATCGGGTCAAGCGTTCCCGTGTGACCCGCCTTCTCACATCCGAAAAGACGCCGTGCGCGCTTCACGACGGCGAAGGAGGAGAGGCCCTCTGATTTGTTTATAGGTATAATTCCGCTTTTCATAAAAACCTCCGTCGCAGGCAAGAGTAATAATCCGAATGTGTTTCGGCCGGACAGTATAAGTATATTGTATCATAAAGCGCGCGATATTTCAAGCGACAATATTGACAAAGAAAAAAAACGTGGTAAAATATATAATGAAAATATAACTTCATACGGAGGGAAAAATGAAAGCTGTTATTACGGTAACGGGAAAGGATAAGGTCGGAATCATCGCAATGGCGAGCGCCGAGTGCGCAAAGTACGGTGTCAATATTATCGACATCAGCCAGACCGTCCTTAACGAATATTTTGCGATGATAATGATGGTTTCTCTTGAGGGAATGACCGTTGATTTTTCAAGATTTGCCGATGCGATGAGCAAGGCAGGAGGGGAGTGCGGAGTTGATATTCGTGTAATGCACGAGGATATCTTTAATACGATGCACAGAATCTGATATGCTCAACACAGGCGATATACTTGAAACAATAAGAATGATACGCGAGGAAAACCTCGATATACGTACTGTAACTATGGGAATATCCCTATTCGACTGTATATCCGATGACCCCGCGCGTCTTGAAGCAAAAATATATGATAAAATTACCCGCTCGGCAAAAAATCTCGTGTCGGTTTGCGAGGACCTTGAGCGTACGTACGGTATTCCGATTGTAAATAAGAGAGTATCGGTAACCCCGATTTCTTATATAGGCGCGGGACTTTCACCGGACGGATTTGTAAGACTTGCAAGGGTTCTTGAGCGCGCCGCAAGTGAGCTGGGTGTAAACTTTATCGGCGGATATTCCGCTCACGTTCAGAAGGGCGAAATCTTAGGAGCTAAGAATCTTATCGAGTCGATTCCCGAGGCCCTCTCCGAAACGAATATAGTTTGCTCGTCGATAAACGTGGCAACCACAAAGGCGGGCATAAATATGGATGCCGTTAAAAGAATGGGCGAAATAATCAAAGAGACCGCCTATCTTACACGCGACAAGGATTCTCTCGGCTGTGCAAAGCTCGTTGTGTTTGCCAATATCCCCGAGGATAATCCCTTTATGGCGGGTGCGGTGCACGGAATAGGCGAGAGCGACACTGTAATTAACGTAGGTGTCAGCGGCCCCGGAGTTGTGGCAGCAGCCGTGAAAGAGGCGGGAGCGTGCGACTTTTCCGCGCTTGCAGATACCGTAAAGAAAATCGCTTTCAAGATAACGAGAGTGGGTCAGCTCATAGCTGCCGAGGCGTCGTCAAGGCTCGGCGCTCCATACGGCATAGTCGACCTTTCGCTTGCACCTACGCCGGCGGCAGGTGACTCGGTTGCGGAGATACTCGAGAATATGGGACTTGAGATATGCGGCACTCACGGAACGACGGCGGCGCTTGCTCTTCTTAACGATGCTGTCAAAAAGGGTGGCGTTATGGCATCAAGCCACGTAGGCGGACTTTCCGGTGCGTTTATTCCCGTTTCCGAGGACCGCGGAATGATAGACGCTGTTAAATGCGGTACTCTTTCTCTTGAAAAGCTTGAGGCTATGACTGCCGTTTGCTCGGTGGGACTTGATATGATAGCAATACCCGGTGACACCTCAGCTGCAACCATATCCGGAATTATTGCCGATGAAATATCAATAGGAGTCGTCAACAATAAGACCACCGCAGTAAGAGTGATTCCCGTTTACGGCAAGGGCGTCGGTGAGTCAGCCGAGTTCGGAGGACTTCTCGGTTATGCTCCGATAATGCCCGTAAAGGAAGCTTCGTGCGCTGACTTTATAGCTCGAGGCGGAAGAATACCCGCACCTATACATTCACTCAAAAATTGATATAAATAAAGAGGCACTGTGCTACGTTGACACAGCGCCTCTTTTTCGGTTTTGATATTATACCGATTCCATCGCGTAAATTACAAAGTCGATGTCTTCAAGCTCGGCTGAAATTTTCGCGGGAGGATTTTGCTTTTTCGTATTGTTTATGTTGGCTTCGATACCGACGTTGCCGGATATCGCGCTTCTTGCCTTCGTTATCTGAATTCCCGTTGCGGCATATCTTTCGGTGAGAATTTTTATCGCCTCGCGAATGTGGGCGTCAGAATTTATCTCAACGTATATTCCGTAGTGCTTCTGATGCTTTCCAAGCTTGTATTCAAGTCTGTGAAAGACGGTGACCGTGAGAAAAATTGCCAAAAAACCGATTATTGCTCCCTCGTAGAAGCCTGCGCCGAGAGCGAGACCGACAGTGGCGGTCGCCCATACGCAAGCAGCGGTGGTAAGACCGGTTATCTGGAATCTTCCCTTTAAGAGAATAGTACCGACTCCGAGAAAGCCTATGCCGGATACTACCTGCGCGGCAATTCTGAGGGGATCGGAGCTGACTCCCGAAATCGAGTTTGCATAGAAGCCTATCATAGCGGTGAGGGCTGAGCCGATGCATACGAGAATATGTGTTCTCATTCCCGCCGCGCGTCCCTGCTTTCCGCGTTCAAGACCGATAAGACCGCCGAAAAGTATTGCAAGGACGAGTCTTACGGCAACGGATGCGAGATTTAAATCTCTGAGATAATTAAATAAATCAACAAACCACATTTCCGTGCTCCTTTTTTCTAAAATAATTACAGATTATATCACGCATACGCGTTAAAGTCAATGGATGAAGGAAAAAAAGCAACAAAAAGACTTGAAAAACACACAAAATGCGTGTATAATTATAATGGGGAGAGATGGGGTTATCGTCATCCCCAAGGAGAAAAGATGATTACTTACGAGAGTATAAAGAAAAACAGTGCCGTCAATGCATATATAAAGGCGGCCGACGAGTCGCTCAAGGCGCTTGGTTTTACAGAGCACAGCAGCGCCCACGTTACGAGAACTGCGGAATGTGCGGCATATATACTGGCAACGCTCGGATATGATGAGAAAACCGTGGAGCTTTCAAAGATTGCGGGATACCTTCACGATATAGGCAACCTCGTAAACCGCGAGGAGCATTCCCAAAGCGGCGCCGTAATGGCGTTCCGTATACTTGATAAAATGGGAATGGAGCCGGAGGATATAGCTGCGATTGTTACCGCTATAGGAAATCATGACGAGGGAAACGGAGTTCCCGTGAGCGCCCTTGCGGCGGCGCTTATTTTAGCCGATAAATCCGACGTAAGACGCTCGCGCGTAAGAAATTCCGACATTTCAACCTTTGATATTCACGACCGTGTAAACTATTCGGTTGAGTCCTCCTCACTTGAAATAAGCGAGGATAAAAAGGAAATAATCCTTAGACTCACCATAGATACCGAGATAAGCTCGCTTATGAATTATTTCGAGATTTTCCTCGGACGAATGATGCTTTGCCGCAGGGCTGCGGACAAGCTCGGAACGGACTTCAGGCTTATCATAAACGGACAGCGGTTTATATAAGGACTAAACGAAACACTAACTAAGGAGATATATTAATGGAAACAATCTTTAACATTTTGAATTTGTTTTCAGGTCTCGCCCTCTTCCTTTACGGAATGGAAATCATGGGCGATTCGCTGAAAAAATGTGCAGGTTCACAGCTTAAGACGATTCTCGGCAAGATGACCTCGAGCCCCCTCAAAGGCTTTTTGCTCGGAATGGGTGTCACTGCCATTATTCAGTCCTCTTCCGCTACGACGGTCATGGTCGTCGGTTTTGTTAACTCGGGCGCAATGACGCTTGTGCAGGCGGCGGGAGTCGTTCTCGGCGCGGGCATCGGTACTACCGTTACAGCTTGGATTACGGGACTTTCGGGAATCGAGGGTGCTGAGATGGGCCTTGCGGCGCTCAAGTGGCTTAAGCCTTCGGCGTGGATGCCGATTCTTGCCGTAATAGGTATCGTAATAATAATGAGCGTTAAGCGCGGCAGAAAAAGAGATATTGCAGGAGTTCTTCTCGGATTTGTCATTCTTATGACGGGTATGGATATAATGTCCGTTGCCGTAGAGGGCTTTGGAGATAAGCTTGAGCCGATACTCACTATGTTCGAAAATCCCTTCCTCGCGCTCATCGCCGGAATGATTTTCACTGCGGTCATTCAGTCCTCATCAGCTTCAATAGGAATTTTGCAGGCGCTCTCGATTGCGGGCGGTATAACCTTCGGTGCGGCAATTCCGCTTGTCGTTGGCTTCAATATAGGAACCTGTATTACCGCTATTCTTTCGGCACTCAACGCAAATAAAAACGGTAAGCGCTCGGCTTTGCTTCTCCTTTATTACAAGGCTATCTACTCTACTATAATACTCGGCGTCTTCTATATTGTGAGTATATTCGTTGATATGCCCTTCCTTGATAGCAACGTAAATATGTGGGATATTGCGATAATTCACACCGCATTTAATATTATCGGCGTTATTGTGGTTATTCCGTTCTACAATAAGGTTATAAAGCTTGTTAATCTTACGATTAAGGATAAGGAAAACGAAACGAGCGCGATTGAAACGAAGCTCGACGAGCGTCTTTTCGGAACGCCTACCGTTGCCGTTGAGCAGACCTCTAAGGTTACCGAGGAGATGGCCGAAATATCCATTAAGGCTTTTGAAAAATCGCTTGCTCTTCTTGACAACTACGATGCAAAGGTTGCAGAGGAGATAAGAGCTCTCGAAGAAAAGGTCGATATGTACGAGGACGCACTCGGTACTTATCTCGTTAAGCTCTCGGGATGCGACCTTCCCGCAGAGGAAGCGGCTGAAATCACAAAGCTTCTTCATATAATCGGCGACCTCGAGCGAATTTCCGACCACTCGGTAAATATTGCTGAATCTGCCGAGGAAATGAGAGATAAGAAGATTTCCTTCTCCGCTCAGGCAAATAAGGAGCTTGGCGTAATTCGCTCGGCTCTTACCGAGATACTCGGCATCACGCTTGAGTCCTTCCTCAAAAACGATATAGAGCTTGCCGCAGAGGTTGAGCCCATAGAGGAGGTAGTAGACAGCCTTCGCGATAATATAAAGCTCAATCACATCATCAGACTTCAGAAGAACGAGTGCACGATAGAGCACGGCTTCGTTCTCTCGGATATTCTCAATAATATTGAGAGAGTTTCCGACCACTGCTCCAACATAGCAGGCTTCGTCGTTGAAATTTCCAAGACTGGAACACCCGATATGCATAAGTACTCGACCGCCCTTGAGGATTCCTTTGAATTCCAACAGAAGGTCGTATACTACAAGCAGAAATATCAGCTTCAGTAATCACCCTACGAAAAAAATCCCGAAGAAATTCGGGATTTTTTTGTTGCTTTATGGGAATCCTCACGGGTACGGATTGACGCCTGCAGAGGCGATAGGTTTGTTTTTTATGTTTTTTAGGATTTAATATTGACAAAGCCTTCGGTTTGATCTATAATCAAGGAAAAATAAATGAAAGAGGCAAGTGTTGACGGATTTGCGTCGCAGGTCGTCATTAAGGGAAACGTGTTTGTCAACTTCAATTCCCCCGCGATAGACGTTCACGGTGTAGGTCAATCTGTTGACACGCCACCCGAGAATATCATTATAACGGCAAACTCGATGGACCTTACCGTGATCGGCGAGCCGAGAGATGTGAAAATCGGCGACGAATTTTTGATATACGGACATAAGGCGCTTCCGTGGCTCATTCATCATAATATCATTGATAACTGCACAGTGCCGATGTATCTTGATACCTTTGGTGGAGAAAGAGCAGTACTTGATAAGAATATATACTGAATAAAAGCTTCGTCAGATAAAAAGTTTTTTAGGGGGTTAATATGGTGTTAGCTTTGCTTTGGGCGGGTATTCTCACCTCAACCTGCGTATCTAAATTCTTTTCAAAGAAAAACAGTCAAACCTTTGCGGTCAGCGGTCTTGGCGGCCCTCTCGTGTATTCGGTGGAAACAAGCCTTTTATCCATTTTCTTCTTTTGGATGTTCAACGGCTTTTCGCTCTCGGTGAACTTTAGGACCTGTATTTACGCCTTCTTCTATGCGCTCATTGTTGTCATCGGTCACGTCTTCGGACTATACCTTTTCCGCTATGGCTCCTTCGCCTTCATATCTTTCGCAAGGTCGGGGTTGGCGCTCGGTGCCTCGATGCTCCTCGGTCGGTTTGCGTTTGCCGAGGAGATAACGCCGGACAGAATAGCTCGCGTTGTCCTTCTTATTCTTGCAGCGGGGCTGCTATTCTTCTCAAATCTTAAAAAGTCGAAGCGTGGGGCAGAGAATAACGCCACGGGCGAAAGGCTCGTTCACCCACTTGGAATCATCTTTATCGTCGTGGTGTGTGTGTTAGGTTGCGGTGCAACCTATATCGAAAAAAGATATTCGCTAGATGCGGGAGTAGGGAATTCAAACTCGCTTCTCATTATGACCAATTTTTTCAGTGCGATTCTCGGCACCGCCCTCCTACTCGTTTATATCCTGATAAGGAGTGGTGAGCCGATAGGGATAAAGAAAATAATCGTAAACAAGAATATTTTCAACTCCATTTTAACGACATTGAACTCTAATTTATGCGCCCTTATGACTATCATTATCGTCGGTATGATGGACGTCTCGGTGTATACACCCGTCTCCTCCGCCTTCGGCTTCGTTGCAGTTGCGCTCGTTGCCCCGATAATAAAGGAGCGGCTTGATAAATATACGGTCATAGCGACGGTAATAGCGGTGCTTTCCGTATTCCTGCCGGAGATTATCTTCTGATTGCTCCAAAAACTTTGAAAAAACGAACGAAAATATTACGGTATATATTTACGATGCCGAAGGGCTTCCGCTCGGAATGAGGTATCACGGGGCGGATTATGCCGAGGACGTATGGGACAAGAGGATAGCAAAAGCTATTAAGGCTCGATTTTTAATAACAACTTTTTGCCATAGCTTTGCAAAGCCTCTTGTCAATATTGGTATATTAACTGCAAATCTTTGCTTCGCTCTGTCTAAAAATTTGTTTATTAAAAATTCTTCGACACAGGGGGATGAATTTTTTAGGGATTTTTGGTGCAGAGGATGAAGCAATGTATGACATTGCAAAGACGATAATCCAAAAAACACAAAAAATTCACTCTATGTGCGAGTCGTAATAGCTTTTGCTATCCTCACGGTACGAAAAAACATCTTCGGTGACATAGTCGCGGTATATGACGAAGCCGGAACTAAGCTCATATCCTACGAGTACGACGCTTTCGGTAAGTGCTACGAGGCTTATTATAACGGCGGCTACAGCACGAGTGCAGTTAATAATCCGTTCAGGTACAGAGGCTATTATTACGACACCGACCTTGGGCTTTATTACCTGAATTCAAGATATTACGACTGTAATACGGGTAGGTTTATTTCGGCGGATTATATAGATACGATTTGGGCTACACCCCAAGCACTAACCGACAAAAACCTTTTTGCATACTGCGATAACAATCCCGTAATGCGCAGAGATGACGGCGGACAGTTCTGGGGAACCCTCTTTGACGTAGTTTCTTTTGTAGGAAGCGTTGTGGAGGTAATATCGGATCCGTCTGACGTAGGCGCTTGGATAGGCCTTGTCGGTGACGCTGTAGATTTACTGCCAATCGTTTCCGGATGCGGCGAAACGGTTGATGCTATTCGAGTCGCCAATGGGGCTAAAAAATTTGCCGATGCCATTGATGACGTTCACGATACCGCAAAGGCGATTGATAGAGCGAAGGAA
>JAZLCX010000064.1:0-11253 GCA_045614425.1 Eubacteriales bacterium
GCGTTTACTCTTCCCCACTCAATGTCCTTATCCTCAGCAAGCGCCTTAAGAACATCGTTCTGTGAAGGAGCAGCAGCAAAAATTACATTGATGCTCTCCTTTGTCTTGAGAAGCTCGCAAAACTTGTTTTTGATGTCAAGAGCGGCATCCTCGCCCATCTCGCGACGGGTATCAAAAATTTTTACGTTTAACTTATCAACCTTAAGATTCTTCATTTTAACTCTCCTAAAAATTTACGGGTAATCGATTATGGGACCGTCTACGCCTCCGTCGGCGGGAGGATTATTTCCGGAATCGTCATCCTTGCCGCAAGAGGACAAGCAGGCAAGAGAAAGCACTAGAATAAAGATAGCCAAAATACTCAGTAATCTTTTCATATCCTTTACCTTCCTTACAAATGTTTTTTAATTTAAAAATTATTTAGAAAGTCTTGCCTCGAGTGCTTCAAGCTCTTCGTAGAATTCAGCAGGAACTCTGTCGCCAACCTGAGCGTAGAATTCTCTTATTCCCTTGCAATCCTCAAGCCAAAGCTCTTTGTCAACAGAAAGAAGCTCTGCAAGAGTTGCACTGTCTATATCCAATCCCTCAACGTTGATGTCTTCGGGCTTCGGAACGTAACCGATTGCGGTCTCTACTGCATCAACCTTGCCTTCGCATCTGGCAAGAATCCACATAAGAACGCGCATATTATCACCGAATCCGGGCCAGATGAAGTGTCCCTCATCATCGGTTCTGAACCAGTTGACGTGGAAAATCTTGGGGGGATTCTTTACTATCTTGCCCATATTAAGCCAGTGTGCCCAATAATCGCCCATATCGTATCCTACGAAGGGACGCATAGCCATCGGGTCACGACGAACTACACCGACTGCACCCGCTGCCGCTGCAGTAGTTTCGGAAGCCATTATAGAACCGACAAACGCACCGTGCTGCCATCCCATCGACTGATATACAAGGGGCGCTGTTTTTGCACGGCGTCCGCCAAATATGATAGCCGAAATCGGCACACCTGCGGGATCGTTAAACTTGTCGGAGAGGCAGGGGCAGTTTGCTGCCATAGCGGTAAATCTTGAGTTGGGATGAGCGCCCGAGGTGTTCACCTTGTCGGACTTGTCGTACTTAGTGTAATCCCACTTCTCGCCCTTCCAGTTAAGAGCATTCTTAGGAGGATTGTTATCAAGTCCCTCCCACCATACAGTATTATCGTCGAGATTATGACATACGTTGGTGTATATTGTATCGCGCATAGCTGTGTGAAGCGCATTGGGGTTTGAGTTCTCGTTAGTACCGGGAGCAACGCCGAAGAAACCGTTCTCGGGGTTAACCGCCCAAAGACCTCCGTCCTTGCCGACTCTGAGCCAAGCTATATCATCGCCGACGCACCAGGTCTTATAGCCCTTCTTCTTGTAAAATTCGGGGGGAATAAGCATTGCAAGGTTGGTTTTACCGCAAGCAGAGGGGAATGCGGCGCTTACGTACTTAACCTCACCCTCGGGATTTTCAATTCCGAGAATAAGCATATGCTCTGCCATCCATCCCTC
Organism: Eubacteriales bacterium; assembly: GCA_045614425.1. Taxonomy (GTDB): domain Bacteria; phylum Bacillota; class Clostridia; order Oscillospirales; family CAG-272; genus UBA1740. The sequence continues at coordinate 1,542 of JAZLCX010000064.1, forward strand.
CTTGCGTCCGAGGTAGGATGCAATTCTGAGAGCGAAGCACTTCTTACCGAGAAGAACGTTTCCGCCGTAACCGGAGTTTACAGACCAAATCGTATTGTCCTCGGGGAAATGGCATATGTATCTGTTATCTTCATCAATATCAGCGCGCGCGTGGAGTCCCTTTATGAAATCGGGGCTGTCGCCGAGCGCCTCGAGAACATCGAGTCCGACTCTAGTCATAATAAGCATATTAAGAACGACGTAGATGGAATCGGTAAGCTCTATTCCGTATTTTGCAAAGTCCGAACCTACAACCGACATGGAATAAGGTATTACGTACATGGGCTTGTTCTTGTAAGAGCCCTCATAAAGCTTGGAAAGCTTTGCATAGCATTCCTTGGGATCCATCCAGTTGTTTATATTTCCGGCATCCTCTTTTTTAGACGTGCAGATAAAGGTTCTGTTTTCTACACGCGCAACGTCGTTGATTGCGGTGCGGTGGAGGTAGCAATTCGGAAGCTTTTCTTCATTAAGCTTGAGAAGCTCACCGTTTGCAATTGCCTGGCTGCGAAGCATCTCGGTCTGAGCGGCGGAACCGTCAATAAGTATTATCTCTGACGGCTTAACCATTTTAGCCATGTCCGAAATCCATTCGTTTACAAAGCTGTTTTTAGTTACGTTAGGGTTCATATTGGGGTATATCTCCTTAAAAAAATAATCATAAAATTGTTAAAATGGCATAAACCACAAATTCTCACAGATACATTATATCATATACATTTTTACTTTGCAATACATTAATATAAATAAATCTATAATTTTCTGTTACCTTTTGACACTTTTAGCCCTCCTCACCTGCATTTTAAATGCAAAAAAGTATGTTTTTGGTGCTTTTTTGACGAAGCTTGTTGCTTTCGGTTTCGATTTGGTAATTTTTACCATTTTTTACCATTTAACTTCGTAAATTTTTTCGCGACATTTCCTATTGATTTTGCTTTTCGTTTTGTGGTACAATAAACTTACTTCCAAAAATTACCAAATTTTACCAATTTTACAAAGAAAAGGAGAAATTAAATGGAAAACAATGCAAAAATTTTAATTTGTGACGAAAACGACGAGGAAAGGGCAAAACTCATAGAAAATCTCAGCTCTGCGGGATTTAATCATTGCGATGAGGCGCGCGACGGAAACTTAGCGCTTGATTTGATCGCGAAGAACAAATATGATGCGGTAATTGTGGATCTTTGGATATCGAAGCTTGACGGAATAGGAATAATACGCGCCGCATCGACTCTCAATTTTGCAGACAAGCCTTCCTTTATTCTTATGTCACCTATAAATAAGCAGTCTATACTCCTCGAAGCAACCGAGGCCGGCGCAGACTTATGTATTCCGAAGCCATTCGATTTCGGTGCTCTCGTATATCACCTGAACGCAGTTCTGAAAGCTAAAAGCAACGGCGGCGCGCAGAGAGAAAACGCCGTATCGGACATGGAAGCACAGGTAACGAAAATAATACATCAGATTGGAATTCCCGCACATATCAAAGGATATCAGTATCTTCGCGCAGCAATACTTATGACAATTGATGACAACGACATTATAAACTCCGTAACGAAAGTTCTCTACCCCTCCGTAGCCAAAAAATATCAAACTACGACATCAAGAGTAGAGCGCGCGATAAGACACGCCATTGAGGTTGCGTGGGACAGAGGCGACGTCGACACCCTTAACTCCTACTTCGGATATACGATCCAAAACAGCCGCGGGAAACCGACCAACTCAGAATTTATCGCTATGATTGCAGATAATTTACGACTCAAATTCAAATACGCAATGGTATAATATGCGAAAAAAGAAAAAAGGATAAAAGCGCAAAAGGCTTTTATCCTTTATAAATTATTTATCAGAAATATCTTCTTCCTTCCATTGCTCTGTAAAGAGTAACCTCATCGGCGTATTCGATATCTCCGCCGACCGGTATTCCGTAAGCAAGACGCGAAACCTCAACCTCATACGGTTCAAGCACACGTGCAAGATATGCCGCGGTAGTATCTCCTCCCGGGGTTGGATTCGTTGCGACAATTATCTCCTTAACAGTTCCCTCTTTGACACGCTCGATGAGCTCCTTTACCGTAAGGTCGTCGGCAGTCACGTTATCAAGAGGCGAAAGCGTACCTCCGAGAACGTGATAGAGACCTCGGTAACCTCTTACACGCTCCATTACCATAACGTCCTTTGCGTCTTCGACAACGCAAATAACGGTATTGTCTCTATCCTCATTATTGCATATATCGCATTTGTCGGGTGAAGATGAAAGCCCGAAGCAAAGAGGACATTTATGCACGTCCCTTTTCAACCCGATCAGTGCATCGGAAAAAACAAGGGCTTCCTCCTCGGTGAAATTGAGCGCCGCAAATGCGTATCTTGCGGCAGTTTTAGCTCCGACACCGGGAAGCTTCCTGAACTGTTCTATCAGACGTTTAATTGGTGGAATGTAATCTGCCATAGCTTAGAAAAGACCGGGAATTCCGGGGATTCCCATGGAGCCGGTGAGCTTCTGCATTTCCTCGTTAGAGGTTGACTCAACCTTTTTGATAGCCTCGTTTACAGCGGCAACAATAAGATCCTCAAGAGTTTCCACGTCATCGGGGTCAACTACTTCCTCGGCGATTTTAACCGAAAGAATTTCCTTTTTGCCGTTTATTTTAACTGCGACTACACCGCCGCCTGCGGAAACCTCATATTCACGAGCCTCAAGCTCCTCCTGCATTACGGCCATATCCTCCTGCATCTTCTGAGCCTGCTTGAGCATCGACTGCATATTTGCAGGGCCGCCGCCCATTCCCTGTGGTAATCTTACTTTCATATCCTACTCCAATTCTGTCGCAACAGCGACTGTATGAATTATTTTAATAAGCTTTCAAAATCATCCTGAAACCCATCGGTTTTAGAAGCTGCCTTCTCTACAGCGACGTTGATATCAGCTGCCGTTTTTCCCTCGACCTCAGCTATGACGCCCTTCAAAATAGCGAAATCCGAAACGTTTGCGATTATTCTGGAGGCAAAAAACTCGTTCATTTTTACTAAGAAGCTGCCGTCTCCGGTTTTATACGCCGAAGCTCCGACAAACTGACTCGAAAGCGAACGCTTGAGTTCACCGATACGCTCTACGACCGCATCCCATTTATCGTAAGGCACGGCTTCAAAGCTCGGCTCGGAAATCGGCGCGGATGTCGCGTTTTTTACGTTAGAAGACTCCTTCGGCTTATTCTGTTCAAGCTTCGCTCCGGAAGTTGGCACGCCCATTTTCATCATAGAAATCTGTTTCTCGAGCTCTTCCACTCTTAAAAGAAGCGACTCGGTGGTAACAGAAAGCTTAGCATCGCACATTTTTGTAAGTGCTATTTCAGCAACACTGCGCTTTGAATTAACCGCCCTCTGCATATCAGCCATAGCATCCTCAATGAGAGAGGTATGGTAAGAAAGAGCGGACATTGTAAAGCTTTTGGCTATTTCCGTAAGAGTTTCGTATTCGATATCGGTAAGGTCAAGATATGCTCTTGCTTTATCTGTATTTTTAACGACCATTATATCTCGATATGCATCTATGATATCCTGCCAGAAAACCGATATATCGGCACTGCGCATAACGACGTCGTCAATTATGGAATAAACTGTGCTGTAATCCGACGAGCCGATAGCCGTTATAAGCTTATACACCATCGCTCTGTCGCCTGTACCCACGGTAGATGCCACAAAATCTGCATCAATATGCACGCGTGAAGCGGAGCAAAGCTCAAGAAGGCTTACGGCATCGCGCATACCGCCCCTTGCGGCACGGGCTATAAGCCGCGCTCCGTCATCGCCGAGAGATATTCCCTCGGCCTTTGCAATAGTTGCAAGCCGCTCCATTATGACCTCTGAGGTCATGCGCCTGAAATCGAAGCGCTGGCACCTTGACACAATAGTTGACGGAAGCTTGTGGAACTCGGTCGTCGCAAGTATAAATACTACGTACTCCGGCGGCTCTTCAAGTGTTTTAAGAAGGGCGTTGAATGCCGCGCCGGACATCATATGAACCTCGTCTATTATATAAACGCGATATTTTAACTCCGCGGGAGTAAAGGTGATTTCATCCTTCAGGCTTCTTACGTCACCGACACCGTTATTACTAGCTGCGTCCATCTCGATTACGTCGGTGGCAACACCCATATCAATCGAGCGGCAGGCCTTACATTTATTGCAAGGGTTTCCGTCTTTGCTGTCAAGACAGTTCACGGCCTTGGCAAGAATTTTGGCGCAGCTGGTCTTTCCCGTTCCGCGCGAGCCGCAGAAGAGATACGCATGAGATATTTTGTCGTTTGCGACCTCGTATTTAAGTATATCGGTTACTCCGCGCTGACCGCATACGTCATCAAAATCAAAGGGCCGCCATTTTCTGTAAAGCGCCTTATAATCGGACATACAAGCTGCCCTCCTTTTCTGCTTTTACTAGTAAAAAGGCGTAGGCGAAAATTCGCATACGCTCGCTGTCCTTGTGTCGAAAAGAGCCATACACCTCTCCGTCGAAATGCTTCTACATGCGTTAACCGCCACGTTTGCTCCGAACAGGCAACCTCGCGGCACATCCGATAAACCGCTTAATGCTGCTTGGTTCCCCACCTGACATGGTTCACAGCCTCGAATTGCGCGAGACCAATTCTTCAACACAAACAATGACGGCGCAGACCACACAAAAGCAGCCCTCGGGAAAGGAATTAACCCCTGCTATAGCGGGTTTCAGGTACAAGGCTCCGCTACTTCCCCGGCTGGTATGGCTCCATCCGACACAAGGAACAATAAATATTATACCAAACGAACGTTGAAAATGCAAGAGATTTTTAAATATTTAATCAATATTTTAAAATCCGTACTTATATAACGTACCCGCCGCTTACGTTAAGCACCTCGCCCGTAATAAACGAGGCCTCGTCACCGGCAAGAAAAAGCGCCGCCGCCGCAATCTCCTGAGGCTTGCCTATGCGCATAAGAGGCGTATCGTCCGAAAGCTGACGCATATCCTCATCGGAAAGCTTGGAATTCATTTCAGTATCAATAACTCCGGGCGCTATACAGTTTACCGTAATTCCCGACGGACCGACTTCCTTTGCGAGAGCCTTCGTCATTCCGATGATTGCCGCCTTGGTTGCCGAGTAGTGAACCTCACAGGAAGAACCTGTTATACCCCAGACTGACGATATATTTATAATTCTTCCGTATTTTCTTGATATCATTGACGGAAGGACTGCCTTTGAATACATAAAAGCTCCGTTTACATTAACGGAAAAGATTTCGTTCCACTCATCAAGCGTGATATCCGTAAAAAGCGCAAAAGAAGAAACTGCGGCGTTATTTATCAGGATATCTACATTTCCCAGCTTGTCCTCAACAGTCTTAACCGCACGGACAACGTCGGCCTCGACCGATGAGTCCGCCTTTATGGCGAGCGCCCCGGTTTGCTCCGAAAGCTCTTTTGCAGCCTCGTCGGATTTTTTATAAGTGAATGCAACAGAATAACCGCGCTCGGAAAAGAGCTTTACCATAGCACACCCTATGCCGCGTGAAGCTCCGGTTATAAGGACTGTTTTCATAAAAGCACCTCGTTTTTTTATCTATTCAATTATACTATTTATTCGCGCGCATGTCAAGAAAAATAAAAAACTTATTGACTGACGCATATTTTTGATTTATAATTTCAAGGAGAGGAAAATTCTATGTTACTTATCATCAGCAAATCCAAAAAAGAAGCGAGAGCCATGGCGGAAATGTTCTACTATATGGGAATTATTTCACACGGGTCTACACCGACAGAGGCTCTTTCCGAGATATCCGCTCTTTACAGTGCGGTTATAATTATAAATCCCGAAGCCCTTTCTTCGCCGGATGACTTTTGCCGCCGACTTCGTTCCTACGCGTCGGTTCCGATTTTCGCCCTTGCCGAAAGCCGCACAGACGGTGACAGAATACTCTTTGACGGAATTATAAAACGGACGTCTTACGCCTCGAGTATATTCAAGTTTATTTCCGACTATGCGTATTCAAACTCTATACGTTCACCCGGCAACTACAAGCTTGCCGGAATTGATGCTACTGTTGACATAAGTATTCCTATGTATTTCAACAAGCCGCTTCCCTTCACAAAAACCGAAACTATGATATTGCGCACTCTTATAGCAACCTATCCAACACCTAAATCCGCTCAGGATATTTTGAAGTATGCATTCAAAGAAAGCAAGGCGCCCGAGCTTTCAAACATTCGCACTCATATATCCGTAATGAACAAGAAATTCCGCGAAATTACCGGAAGAAACATAATTACGCTCTCTGTAGGTGAGGGTTACAGAATACTTACACCCGAATTAATTTCAACAGTATGAAAGATGACAAGCCTCCGTCGCATATATTAGCTACAGAATGCTATGACGGAGGCTTTATGTTTGGATTAACGAATATATTTGCAAGGTTTATCTCGCTTATTCTCGGACTCTCAAGCTCGCAGAACTTTCCCCCGCCGCTCTCAAGCAAAGAGGAGCGGGATCTTTTTTCAAGGATGCGTGACGGAGATGCAGGCGCAAGAGCAAAGCTGATTGAGCATAATCTCAGGCTTGTTTCACACATTATAAGAAAATACTATGCATCCTACGGAGCACAAGACGAGCTGATTTCCATAGGAAGCCTTGGACTGATAAAAGCCGTGGATACCTTTAAAAGCGAGAAAGGTACGAGGTTTGCAACTTACGGAGCGAGATGCGTACAAAACGAAATACTTATGTATTTCCGTTCTGCAAAAAAGAATCATGCCGAAATATCAATAAACGAAACTATTGATATCGACAAGGACGGAAACCCTCTTACCTATCTTGATATCATCAGTGTGGATGACTCTACCTGCGAGGATATTGAACTCAAAATGCATATTGAAAAAATACGCAGGCTTGTAGACACGCTTCTTACAGGACGGGAAAAGGAAATTATAATTTTACGCTACGGTCTTATGGGATACGAGCCGAAAACACAGCGCGAAGTTGCAAAGCATTTGAAAATTTCACGTTCTTACGTTTCGAGAATCGAAAAAAAGGCTCTTGAAACCTTGAAAAGCGGCTTTGGTGAAAACGTTCCGAGTTTTAATGAATAATTTTCCATAGAATAAAAAAATCCTTACACGGCAAACTAACATCGGACCGAGTCCACCAATAAAAAGCCGAGGTTTTGAAAATGATAATAGACAAGATCGCACTTCTGCTTGTAATAGTAGGTGCTTTAAACTGGGGCGCGGTAGGTCTTTTTACTTTTGATGCTGTAGCCTGGATAAGCGGCGGCGCTACGTCTATACTCGCAAGAATTATCTATATTGCGGTAGCTCTTGCAGGTATATGGTGTATATCCATGCTTTTCCGCGATAACGAGGCAATAGAAGGATCACACGCTTAAACTTTTTCGGTTTACTCAGTATAACCGAAAAAAGAGCAAGACGGAGGGATTTTCCCTTTATCTTGCTCTTTTGTTATTTTTAAGATTTTATATCTGGAATATATCCTGCTGATAGAGATACTTCGCGCGGTTGGTATAGAAATACTCACTGAAATAGATGTGATGGTCGTAGTAATTTTCTATCTCAGCCTCGTGTCTTCCAAAGGTGATACGCGCCTTCTCAAGAATCTCAAGGGACGTATCAACATCAACACCCGTAGCCTTAGCATACATCCAATCGGCAACAAGCTCGCAAAATTCAACGTGGAATTCAAGAAGTCTTACCGCAAAGGTTCTCGAGCGTATATCCGAGTTGTAATGCGCTTTGATAAGCTCACGGCCCTCATTAAGTACTACGTCCTTGAGATTTAGAATTTTCTTTGCCCGCTCCTCGTCCTTGTGAACGTTGGGGCGGTGCTTCGCCTCGTCACGAGAGAAGTAAGCAAAAGGAAGAGCCTCGTTAATTTTTGCAAGATAATCGCGGAATTCTCTCCAATCCTCACCGTAGGCGTGGCTGAAGTAATCCTCGAGTATTTCGTCGTAGGTGAGCGAGGTATCATAGAGAGTTCTCGCGTAGGTATAGAAGGCAAATCCGTTCGGGAAGAAGCTTCTCTGTGAGCCATCCTGTATGATTCCGTCAAGTCCGCGTGCCTTATATTCCTTTACGTCCTCGTGAACGCGCCTTGCAATTTCAAGTCCGGATGGGTCGTATGCCTGATGACGCCAGAAGTGGTATTCGTAAACAACCGACGAGCCCGGCCATACTTTCTTCCACTCGTTGTAATATTCAAAGCTCCATGCGAGGTTGTTCGGATATACGTTATCGTTCTTCTTGTACTTAAGAGCCTTCTGTACTTCGCCTGCGGGAAGGGTTGTTGCGTAGCTTCTGTGTATGGGAGCAAAGAGCATCGTAAATCTGTCGGGATTTGCAATTTTCTCTTCAAGGGGGGCAAAAATAGTATCGCAATATGCAATAAATACGACACGGGTGGCAAGCTTTCTTGCAGTAAGCTTCTCGTCTATCTCATTGAGAAGGAGCATATACCAATCGGAAGGAGTCTTCTTCTCACATTCATCGCACTCGCAGTGGTTACCCTTACTGTCGGCGAGCCATACGTGGAGATAGTCGGAATTTGAATGATTTGCCGCGTATTCAACTATGTAATCGGCAACCATTGATCTCGCCGTAGGATTAGACATACAGAACTGTGTCATATAGGGAGCATTTTTAAACACCTTACGCTCTCCGTTAAGCATTGCGATGAAGGGACGGTATTCCTCCGGAAGACGAGCGTCGTAATCGACCTCCTCGCCGATTCTTTCCATTCCGAAGGGCTCGGCAGTAAATCCGTGACCGATATCGTGGAACTGAAGTCCTCTTCTTGAAAGCTCGGACTCACACTGACGCTTCCACTGAAGAATCTGTGTGTCGGATACCGGCTCGGGAGGGCGGTTTTCTTGATTTTTCAAATGGTTGTAATAGGTTCTGTAATAGCTCGGAACAAAGAACTCCATCATAAATACGTTCATACCGATTTTGGGAGCGAAATCTATCATTTCAAGCATATTGCCCTGGTACTCAGCTCCTTCGTTGCACTGACCGCGGTAACGGCAGGAGGGCTTAAATCTGTACTTAACGGGTACTATATCCTTCATAGGAATATATTCGCCGTCAACACCGGGCATAAGCCAACGGCAATCGTTCTGACGAAGGTATTCGTAAACCGCAAGAAGAACGCTCCTGGGGTTGCTTCCCGCAATTATACCGCCCTCAGTATCGGTATCTATGTAAAGAATGTCGTCGAGCTCGGTATCATCGGCATCGGAAACGTCAAGTCCGAAATCCTGCATAAGTCCGAGACGGAAGCCGTCCTTTGCATCGGGGTCATACTTTATTACGACGTCGCCGCACTCGGGCATCATCATTCTGAGGTACTTTTTAAGCTCCTCAGCCGCATAGTCAACGGGGCTATACGATGAGATCTTATTTATTTTAAGCATTTTCCCAAGCTCCTTTGTTTGCTATCTAAATAGTACCTTATTAGTTGGGAAAAGTCAATAGTTTCAATAAAAATATTAGTATGCATTTGGATCATAAATATGATAGTCTATGTTCAGATTTGAAAACAATACGCAAGCAAACTCTTGCTCATGACGATATTACAAAAGAAAAAATCCATATAAACATGGCTCTTTTAACTGAAATGTTAGATGCTATCAC
>JAZLCX010000065.1:0-5899 GCA_045614425.1 Eubacteriales bacterium
AACGGAGAACACGCTAAAACTAAGTTTGCCCTTTCGGGCAAGTGAAGTTTACTTCGTAAGTGAAGTTATCCTACGGATAGTGAAGTTTCGCCTGACGGCGAAGATTGGGGCAAACTTAACTTCACTTGTGCGTAGCACAAACTTCACTGCAACGCAACTTCACTTTCGCGGCAGCGAAAACTTCACAGACAGAAAAAAGAGAGGACATTTCGGCTATAAACCGATTTGTTCTCTCTTTCTGTTTGTAATATGGGTTTGGAATTCGCCCATTTGCGTTTGTCTAGTCAAATGCGATGCTCGCACTTAACGGCGCTTTTCAAATTCTTCGCTAAGAACATCACCCTTTGCAGCGGCGTTTTTTTATTAAAAAATCTTGTCGTTCTATTGAAATTTATGTTTTTTTATGTTAAAATATACGCATACATAACAGAGTAGAAGGACATGCGTGTAGTGTCGGGTGGACGGGGAGTTGTCACTCGAACGAAACGAAGGCTTAATGCCGTCTGCGATGTGCTCTTCGCATCCCACTGTTGCCGTAGGAAGCCATCATTATGTAGCCGCCTTGGTACGGAAGATGTAAATCTGTATTTAAGGAGGCTGTTTTTATGCAAAAAAGAGAAAACAAAATTATTCTTTTCAAAACTCTTACGGTTCTTGCCGCATCGGCTATTCTTGTCGCGCTGAGCATCGTCTTCGGCAAATATCTTGCCATCCCGATGGGAGACGTTATGCGATTCAGCTTTGAAAACCTGCCTATAATTCTTGCCGGTATGCTTTTCGGTGCGCCCGTCGGCGCTGCCGTCGGTGTCACGGCGGACCTTGTCGGCTGTGTGCTTGTAGGATATGCAATAAACCCCGCGGTGACGGCGGGCGCGTGCGCGATAGGTCTTATCAGCGGAGGCGTGTATAAATTTCTGCCCACCTGTCCCATCTCCGTCAGGGTTATATCAAGCGTTTTGTCGGCACATCTTTTCGGCTCGGTTATTATAAAAACACTCGGTCTCAGCGCCTTTTACTCGATTCCCTTTTACGTGCTCGTGCTCTGGCGTCTTTTGAACTACGTCATTGTCGGCGCGCTTGAATGTGCGATTTTACTGTATCTGTTGAAAAACCGCGCCTTCATGGCACAGGTAAACTCTATTTTGAGGAAAAAGAAATGACATACGACGAAGCTATTGAATATATTCACGGAATAAGCTGGACCTTCTGCAAGCCAGGACTTGAAAGAATAAGCGAGCTTTGCGAGAAGCTCGGCTCACCCGAGAAAAAATTGAAATTCATACACGTTGCCGGCACAAACGGCAAGGGCTCGTTTTGTGCCATGCTCGAGTCGATTCTCAGGGCGGCGGGATACAAAACCGGTCTTTACACCTCGCCGTATATAAAAGAGTTTAACGAGCGCATGCGCTTTATGGGCGAGAATATCGACAACAACACTCTCGCCGACATAACGGCAAGAGTCAAGCCGATTGCCGACCGAATGACCGACAGGCCCACCGAGTTTGAGCTTATTACCGCCATCGCGTTTCTCTATTTTGCCGAGTGCGGATGTGACGTCGTGGTTCTTGAGGCGGGAATGGGCGGAAGACTTGATTCCACAAACGTGATAAGAAATCCCCTGCTTTCAGTCATTACGGGAATCGCCCTCGACCACACCGATTATCTCGGTGACACGGTTGAAAAAATCGCCGCGGAAAAGGCGGGTATAATAAAGGATAGCGCCCCCGTGCTTTACGGCGGGGAGGACGGCGCGCCAAAGGATATAATCCGCACCCGTGCTAAAGAATCCGGCTCTGAATTTTTCGACGTGAATTACGAAGGCATACGAAATCTTTCGGCTGACCTTGACGGCTCGTCCTTTGATTACGAGTCCTTTTCCGACGTAAAAATAAAGCTTCTCGGGCTTTACCAGCCGAAGAATGCCGCCCGTGTGCTTCGGGCTGTGGAAATTCTTGGAAAAAGAGGACTTTCGATATCCGACGCTGCCGTAAAGGCAGGTCTTCTTTCGGCAAGGTGGCCCGCAAGATTCGAAATAATTTCACACTCCCCCCTCGTTATCTTCGACGGGGCGCACAATCCCGAGGGAATTGCAAGCGCTGTTCGGAGCGCCGAGCATTACTTTAAGGACTGCCGTGTTTTCGTGCTTACGGGAATTCTTCGGGACAAGGATTATGAGTTCGTTGCCCGCGAGCTTTCAAAAATAGCCGCGCGCGCCTTTACGATAGCACCGGAAAACCCGAGGGCGCTTTCCGCCGAGGATTACGCAAGGGTTCTCTCGGATGTCGGTGTGCCTGCCGAGCCATATCCGACCGTTTCGGCAGCGGTCAAGGCTGCACTCACCGAAGCTTTAAAGGCGGGGACTCCTCTTCTTTGCCTCGGCTCGCTCTACACCTACGCCGATATAATCAAATATATTTAGTTTATTTTTAGTTTATATAAAAGTGTATAATTATTAAAGCGCAAGGACAAATTCAGTATAATTTATTCAAAAGGAAACAAAACATGCTTCGTGACACACAGGTAAAAAACGAGATTCCGATTTTCTTTTCAACCGACGACAACTACATACCCTACCTTGACATTGCCGTCGCGTCACTGATAGAAAACGCATCCGATAATTATAATTACCGAATCATAGTTCTGAACACCGGACTTGACGGGAAGAATATCGAGCTTGTAAAGAGAAACGAAAAGCCCGGATTCAAGATTGATTTTACAGATATCTCCGACAAGCTTGAGGGAATAAAATCACGTCTTAAGAACGTATATCACTTCTCGCTTGTCAGCTATTACAGACTCTTCATAGCCTCGCTGTTCCCCGAGTATGACAAAATAATTTATCTTGACTGCGACCTTGTCGTTCTCGGCGATATTTCGGAGCTTTATTTCACCGAGCTCGGAAATAATATCATAGGCGCGGCAAAGGAGCAGTTCGTCAGCAACACTCCCGAGTTCATGCTTTATGCGAAAGAGGCTGTCGGTGTTGACCCCGCGGGATACGTGAATTCCGGCGTTCTGCTTCTCAACCTCGCCGAATTCAGAAAGGCGAAAATCGAAAACCGCTTTGTAGAGTTGATAAGCAAATACGATTTCGACCTTCTCGACCCCGACCAAGCATATCTGAACCGTCTCTGTCACGGTAAAATCAAGCTTTTGCCTAACGGCTGGAACAAGGTTCCCTACCCCGTCGAGTGCGAGGGCAAAAAGAATATCGTACACTACGCGCTTTACAAAAAGCCGTGGGAATACGACGACGTTGTTGACGGCGAGCATTTCTGGCACTATGCCGAATTGTCACCGTTCCATGAAATGATTCTCACAAGAAAAGCCAATTTCGGCGACGCGGACAAGGCGAAAAAGGACGCGGTCGCAAAGGAAATTCTTGAACACGCCCTCAAAATAGTGGCTTCCGACTGCACGTTTGTCAAAATGCTTTCTCAAAACTAAGGATTATCCTATGGAAAACTTGAATCACACAGAGGTGCTTCTTCAAAGAATCGAAGAGCTTGAAAAAAAGAAGCTCTGGCACCTTGACGTAGAGGACGACCCCGAAACCTATCCGCTGATGCCCGATGAGATAGACTACCTCAACGAGAAGCTTACGAGCAAAATAAAGACGAAAATCGCAAATTTTTTCGGTCAGCGCTTTTATGAAAAGCTTATCTCAAACGGTCAGCTCATAATAAAGGAAGTGCGCGGTATCGAAAATTTTTCTGCCGTGACCGGCGGTTCTTTCGTTACCTCTAACCACTTCAGCGTTTGCGACAACTATGCGATATGGCGTGCGCTCCGCAAAAAGATGGGCGGACGAATGCTTTACAAGATTATACGCGAGGGAAACTACACCAATCCCCCGAAGGGCTTTGAGCTCTTTTTGCGTCACTCAAACACACTGCCCCTTTCGAGTCAGATTTCGACTATGAAGAAGTTTTCATCGGCGGTCTCGACACTCCTTTCGCGCGGTGAGACGATACTCGTTTATCCCGAGCAGGCAATGTGGCACAATTACAGAAAGCCCCGTCCGATGCAGGACGGCGCGTTCTACCTCGCGGTCAAAAACAACGTACCCGTTGTGCCGATTTTTATAACTATGACCGACAGCGACACTCTCGACGGTGACGGATATCCCGTGCAGGAGTATACGCTGAACATTCTCCCCGCAATCTACCCCGACAGCACACTGTCAAGGCGTGAGGCTGTCGAAAAAATGAAGAATGAAAACTACGGGCTGTGGGTTAAAGCCTACGAGGATTTTTACAAAATTCCGCTCGTATACGGTGAATAATGAAACTGTATCTTTCAATCATAGGCTTTGCTATGTGTGTGATATCGGCGCTGAATATTATCTTCGGTGTCGCCGCCTGGTACTACATAGTAATAGCTACGGTGTGGTGCACCGCGCTCCAATTTGCGCTTGACGGCACGATTGCCATTACGGTAAAGAATTTGCCAAACGGCTGGTTTGGGATAACGAACCCCGTATTTAAGGTCTCGGATTTTGAAATGAGGATGTACAAACGCCTGCGCGTAAGGCTCTGGAAGGACAAGGTCTGGGAGCTTGGCGGCATCGGCGGATTCAGCAAGAAAAGACTTCTTGAGCCCGACAATCCCGAATACATAGAGCTCTTTATAATAGAGTGCAATAAGGGTGTGCTTACGCACAGACTCTCATACCCCATCGGCTTTCTCGCAATGCTTACCCTAGAGGGTGTCACGGCATTTACGGTGGCACTGCCCGTTGCAGCGGTAAACCTGTTTCTTAATATTCTGCCAACGCTCGTTCTAAGGTATAACACTCCGAAGCTGCACTCGCTTTTAAAGCGGCTGACGAGAGGACGAAAGAGAGCGCGGGTAAACGTTTAAGGCGTTTTTAAATGCGCGCTTTGGCGTTAGATACGTCTTGACGCATTCAATTATGTAAAATTAATAAAACAAGAGCAAGAGTAAAAGGAGAATTTTCCTTCTATTCTTGCTCTTGTTTTTCTTCTGTCAATACGTCCGTCTTTGAAACAAAATCAATCTTCCTCAGCCTCGTTGAAATAATCCCTGTCAAAAAACTCGGCCAAGGTAATTCCCGCGCCCTCGCAAAAGCGCTTTATCGTAATAACCTTTGATGATTTCGTTCTTCCTTTAATGATGTCGTAAATTGCCGACGGCGACATACCTCCGTTTAGGGAGATATCGCATACGTTTCCGCCGCGCTCCTTGCAAATTTCTTCTATACGCTTAACGATGGCATTATTTAATGTCATAACTGTCCCTACCTATATTTGTGGAATTCCACAATTATTATAGGGAATTATGAATTTTTTATCTCGTGGAATTCCACGATATTGACAAACTCTTTGCTGTGATGTATAATATATTCGTGTAATCGTGGGAAACCACGAAAAACGAGGTGAATATGATAATCGGTTTTACAGGACACTCGTTCATTTCTTCAAAAGAAAAGGTGAAAGAAAAGGTAAAAGAGCAAATATGCAAAAATATTACGAATTCTAAGCGTATTACTTTTTATCTCGGTGGATACGGGGAATTTGATGAAATTTGTGCTGAGGTGTGCAGAAAATTAAAACGTGAATATGCAAATATTGAACTTGTTTACGTTACGCCTTATATTACATTATCCGAACAGGCAAAAATCAAAGAAATGCAAATCCTAGGACTATACGATACGTCACTATATCCACCCATCGAGAGCACACCTTTGAGATTTGCTATTTCAAAGAGGAATCAGTGGATGATGGCAAACGTTGATTTGGTAATCGCATACGTGAGTCATAGCTACGGCGGAGCATATAAATCGCTTCAAGCAGCAAAATCGAAAAAAAAGAAGATAATAAACATTTGCGATTTTATTTAGTCTAGCCAAAAACAGCGAGAGTTTAATGCGTTTTTT
>JAZLCX010000066.1:0-5116 GCA_045614425.1 Eubacteriales bacterium
GCTTTTTCTTTGTCGTTTAATTTTAAAAGTGTATTTTTAAAATTCCGTCTGAATTTGGAGTTATTATGAGTTTTTCGCTGTTTTCAATTGAAAACGTGATTTTCTCTCCGTTTAAGGTGACCATTTTAGGCGATTCGGATATACCGAATTTCATCTTCATCGGCCCGTGTTTAGAGTGAGTAAAATATATCGTTGCGGTATCATTTTCGTAAACAGCTTCATCAATCACGGTTTCCTCCCATAATTCCCACCAAATCTTATGCTTACGCATTTCAAGCCAAGCGAGAAGCTGACATCTGAACCAGTTTTTCGGAAGGGCACGGCTGAAGATATGTATTCCGCGCCACTCTTGCATAAGTATTCCGTTTTTATGTCCGTATTCTATAAGCGCCCGAGCCTTTTCTGCAGGATATGCGCTGTCAAGCACCCTGTCTGTAAGTAGGCTTGCAAAGGGTTGAAAAACTCCCCAGTGTGGATTATTAAAAGACCGAAAATCGCTTATATATTCTTGCGCTTTATTCATAATCGCATTGTATGACTCACCGCAGTGCATACGGAAACCGCTAAATGCCTCGGGATAAAGTCCTTCGGTAGTGAATGCATATAAGGAATCTGTGCGCAGGTCATGGCAAAGGTCGGGATAATTTTGGAAAGCGCTGTACGGTACTGCTTCCTCGCGAAATGCCTTCACCGTGTACCAGGGGTCTGTTTCGAAGTATTTTGGGAAAAACTCGGGACCTGCATTGATTACAGCCAAGCGAAGCGCGAACTGTTTTGCAGCATTGTATATAGCGAAGTCGCGTGACTCCTTATCTCCGACGATTTCCGCCATTTGTGTAAACGAGGTGAAAACTCCGTAGTTTGCGCCCTCTACCCAGGTTGTTCCTTCGTCGCTGTAACCTGTACCCATACAAGCAAAATCGTGAAACAGGTCAAAAAAGGAATAGAGGTTTTTAAGACGCGGCCAATTCTTTTTTACCTCGTTAAACGAGCCTACGGCAAGAGAAGCAAGGTATGTGTAGTAGAAGGTAAGACCTGCGCCCCAATCGTTTTCGATAAGCGGAATTTTCAAGCCGAGTATCTCTTCTTCCGAGCCTGTTTTTATTCTTCCGGAGGAAATATTACCGAGATTTATATAACATATGTAGAATTTTGCAGCCGTAAAGGGCTCAATTCTGACAAGATGATTGCGGAAACGGAAATATTTCATCTTATCGTCGTTATAAATTTTCATTAAAGCATCGCGGTCGGGGTTGGTGTTCATAAGTTCGCGCCAGCTTATAATGGCATAGTCCGACACAGTAGTGTCGCTAAGAGCATTTTTAAGGCTTTTTTGGAGCTTTGACCTGAAAAATTCACGGTCCTTTTGATTCATAAAGAAGCTCAACGTAGACGTATATGCAAACGGTTCAATAAGCGCGCCCGAAAACGGATAGCTTAGCCTATTGTCTGGGAATTGGGAAAGAAATTTTTCGAAATCTTCCAAATCCTCAGAAAGAAGACTTGAAATTTCAGAGTCAGCGCTGCGAAACGGGAATTTACGCTCGGTCGGCATCATCGGAATTGTGTATTCGGCTGTTTTGCCGAGAGCACCCCAGAGGTGACCGTATTTAGTCGGGAAAAGAAAGTCGCGCGAGCCGGGGCATATTGCCGTTTTGCATATAGATAGTGGCGGGGGGAGGGCAGCAGTTTCGAGAGGTACGGTTCCCCAGGAATCCTTTATATATCTATACTCAAATTTTTCAATGACTGTTACGGTTTTTTCTTCTTCGTTAATTTTGAAATAATCGGTCTCACGAACAGGGTATGCAAGAGCTGCGCGGCTCCAAAATTCAGCGCGCTTTATTGCTTCGCGGGTGGGCATTTGTCCGGGTTCAAAGCGTTCAATACCAAATGGAGTCAGGCTCAGCATAAGCGGAGTTCCCTCGAAATCAAGGGATAAAAGCCGTCCAAGCTTATCTCTCGTTACGGTTAACTTCTCGGGATTTCTATCAAATATCAGCATAATAGGAATATCCGGAAATTCCGTGGAGTTAAAGAGCATAAGCCAGTTTTCTGCCATATTGCTTATGTCGGCAGTATCGATCGCGCATTCCTCAATGCCGTTTTTTCGGGGAATGAGAATCGACTGATAATTTCCCGCATATCTGAGTCCGGACAGTCGCATGCGCGCATCCTCGCG
This sequence comes from Eubacteriales bacterium, assembly GCA_045614425.1. Lineage (GTDB taxonomy): Bacteria > Bacillota > Clostridia > Oscillospirales > CAG-272 > UBA1740. Next base: position 2,183 of record JAZLCX010000066.1, read on the forward strand.
CTCTGTAAGTATTGCAGGGGCTGCAAGCGAATAGGTGCATGCAAATTTTTTTCCCTCGTGCATTGCCGCCCAATATACGGATAGGTGGTTGACCTTGATCTCGTCGTCGTCAATATCAATGTCGCGCGGCTCGTATGAACTGTGCAGAGGCATACCTTCGGGGAGCAGAGAATAGCTCCAACGGTAATTCTTTTTATATTTCGGCTGACCGCATATAAACATTTTATCAACTACGCCCAGAGCGGGCATCGCGGAGTCGAGAAGTCCGTCGCCCTTTGCGAAACCGAATCTGCCCGGTGAATTGATTCTTCCGACGCCCTCTGCGAAGCCGCTAAGAGAAACATCTCTTTCGGTATATGAAAAGTCACAGTGTGAGTAAGGATGGATTTTCGACCTGAACGGAAAAGGTTTTGGCGGCGCTTCTGCGGCCGCGAGTCTTATCGGTGTTTCCTCAATCGGTCTATTCGATTCGTTTATTGAAAGCTCGGCAATAAGCTCGTTTTTTCCTTCTTTAAGCTCTATTTCAATACCGTATCTTGCGTTGTCGTGGTCAATGTACATGGCGTCACGCTTGGTAACCCTCTTTTTATCTCCATTAACAGAGAGAAAAAGAAGTTCCGGAAAATAAGTGCCAGTTGCAGGATAGAGAAAAACGTAACGGCCAACTAAATCGGTTACAATCTTACGTATAGTTGTTTTTTTCTCATCTTCATTTATTATTTCCCAGTCTCTAAGACCTATTTCGGAATCGAAATCATAATAATACTTGTGGTCACCCATATTTATTTCCTCTTCTTATATTTATTTCCTCTTCTTAGTTGTTTGATATACGCAAACGCCCGTAGTGAACTGCGTGTTTTCAGCTTGTAAATATGTAACAGTTTCGGATTTAATTATTGCAGATACATGCCGTCGTCTGAAGAAGGATTTACTTTATTCGCCCACTCGTAATCGCCGAAATACATAGTATGGTCAAAGAAGAGCTGAATTTCTGCCTCGCGCTTTCCAAATTCAATACGCGCTTTGTCGTAAAGCTCTGTTGCTCGTTCGGTTTCTCCGTTTGCCTTTGCAAGCAACCAGTCTGAAATAAGGTCGCAGAAGTCTGCGTGATGCTCAAGAAGCCTTACACAAACGGTTCTGATACGAATGTCTGAATTGTAGTGCGCTTTTATAAGAGCGCGGCCTTCTTTTGTAATCTCTCTGATTTGGATAAGCTTTTTTGCACGTTCGGGATCGCGATGTCCGTTTGGTCTGTTCCTCGCCATATCGCGCGAGAAATATTCGAATGGAAGAGCCTCGTAAAGCTTTGCAAGGTAATCACGGAATTCTCTCCAATCCTCGCCGTAGGCGTGGCTATAGTAATCCTCAATTAGATCCTCAAGATTGACGGAGGTATCGAAAAGGGTTCTTGCATAGGTGTAGAAGGGAAGACCGTTAGGGAAGAAGCTTCTCTGCGAGCCGTCCTGTATAATTCCGCCAAGTCCGTGCTCGTGATAGATTTTTACGTCATCGTGAACCAGCTTTGCGTGTTTAAGTCCTGCAATGTCATAGCACTGGTGGCGCCAGAAGTGATATTCATAAACAACCGAAGCGCCCGGCCACATTTTTTTCCATTCCTTGAAGTGTTCTAAGCTCCAAGCGAGGTTGGTGGGATAGATGCTTTCTTTCCCTTCGTATTTTCCGGCTTTTTGCGGTTCACCCTCCGGCAGAGATATTGCATAGCTTCTGTGAATCGGAGCGAAAAGCATCGTAAAGCGCGGAATATTTTTAATTTTCTCTTCAAGTGGAGCGAAAATAGTGTCGCAATAAGCGATAAACACTATACGCACGTTTATATTTTCGCGGGTAAGCTTTTCGTCTATTTCGTTAAGAAGAATCATATACCAGTCCGACGGAGTTTTCTCCTTACATTCTTCACATTCGCAGTGATTTTTTTTGCTGTCTGCAAGCCATACGTGCAGATAGTCGGAATTGGAATGCTTTTTTGCATAGTCAACAACGAAATCCGAAACTAATTCTCTTGCTTTAGGGTTAGACATACAGAACTGCGTCATATACGGCGCGTTGTTGAAGAGCTTGCGTTCTCCGTTTATCATTGCGAGGTAGGGACGGAACTCGTCCTTTACAAGAGGTTCATAGTCGGTAATAGTGGGGCTTCTAAACAGACCGAACGGGCTTGCAGTAAAGCCGTGGCCGATATCGTGGAACTGAAGTCCGCGTCTTGAGAGCTCCGATTCACACTGACGCTTCCACTGAAGTATCTGATTTTCAGATAGCCGCTCAGGCGGACGGTTTTCCTCGTTTCGTCTGTGATGGTAATAGGAGTAGTAATATGACGGAATAAAAAATTCCATCATAAAGACGTTCATTCCGACCTTGGGAAGAAAGTCTATACATTCGATCATACTTTGCTGGAATTCAGCACCCTCGTTACAAAGTCCGCGGTAACGGCAGGACGGCACAAATCTGTATTTTATAGCCTTTATATCCTGCATAGGAATATACTCTCCGTCAACGCCGGGCATAAGCCAGCGGCAGCCGTTTTGTCTTAGGTACTCGTATACCGCAAGTAGCACGCTGCGCGGATTTGATCCGGCAATTATGCCACCGTGTACGTCAGTGTCTATATAAAGTATATCGTCAAGCTCGACGTCAGCTACGTCGGATACATCAAGTCCGAAATCTTGCATAAGACCTAAACGGAATCCGTCGGTCGCCGAAGGATCGTATTTTATTACGATATCTCCGCATTCAGGCATCATCATCCTAAGGTACTTTTTTAACTCTTCAGCTGCATAGTCAACAGGGCTGAAGGAAGAAATTTTGTAGATTTTAAACATTTCCAGTCCTCCGTAATTTTTTGTTCATTATACTTTATGGACTCAAAAAAAGTCAAGTTGCTCCCGAATGATAGCTAATATTTAGTATAAAAAA
>JAZLCX010000067.1:0-6846 GCA_045614425.1 Eubacteriales bacterium
AATATTCGAGACTCTGTCTAAGGAAATTCTCCTTCGCGACGGGGCAAGGATTCTTCCCGTCTCGCCGACGCTGGCAGACGGCGTACTTGTCGAGGGGGATGGCGGATTTCTTATGGAAAGCACAAAAATCCCCTACTACACTCCGACCTCATTTCCGATAGTAATCCGAAAGAACACCTCGTTCGGAGATGCCCTTTTCGGTCAGTCGGACTGTGAGTATATACGTCCCGAGCAGCAGGCTATAAACAAAATAGAGTCAAGAATACTTCAAAAGCTTCTTCGCGCCGGAATAACCCCGATAGTACCCGAGGACGCAAGCATTTCGCTTAACAATTCGGTATTCGGCCAGGTGATAAAAATGAAGCCCGGCGAGAGCGCCGCGCAGTACGGAAAGGTTGACACCACCCCCGACATATCGCAGGATATAGCCGAGGCGGAGAGGCTCTACGAGCATTCAAAGCGAATACTCGGTATTTCCGACGCGCTCCAAGGTCTTGACACCTACACGCCCGAATCGGGCTATGCAAGACAGCTCAAAATCTCTCAGGCGTCGGGCCGTCTTGAGTCCAAGAAAAAGATGAAGCACACCGCCTACGCAAAGATTGACAGGCTGATTTTCGAACAGTATCTTGCCTTTGCGGACGAGCCGCGCTCGCTTTCCTTTAAGGACTCGTACGGCAGAGTACATAATGCCGAGTTCAATCGCTACGATTTTATAGAATACGACGTTATGACGGGCGAGTACTATTACGACGACTCTTATCTTTTCTCGGTAGACCTTAACGGAGGTGCGGAGTATCAGAGAGAGGCTCTTTGGGAGCGCAACCTTGAAAACCTGAAGGCAGGAACGCTCGGCGACCCGTCGCAAAACGTAACCCTGCTCCGCTATTGGCAGTGTCAGGAGCGCGCCCACTATCCCTACGCCAGAGAGAACGTAGAGTACTTCACCCTTGCTACCGAAAAAGAGGCTAACGACACAAATATGCTGAAGGAGGGAGGGATGAAATATGTCTAAGACGACTCTTGAAGAGTTCATCGAAAACTATCTTCAGAATAAAAAGAAGGAAAATACTGCGACGGGGTACGAGGATTGGCTCAAGACAAACGGCATACAGTCGGAAAAGATTTACGCCGACTCCATCCGCGACATAACCGGCGATTATAAACGCACACGGAGCGAATACGGCGCAGTTGCCGAGGGGCTTTCCAATATTGGACTTACCTCAAGCGGATACTCCGATTATCTCAGCGGCCAGGCTTACTCGAATATGCAGAAGCGCAAAGCCGGAGCGATTTCAAAATACGCAGAAAACGAAGCGAAAAATCGCACGGGGTATGCCGAATACCTCAAGGAGCGCGGAGAGAAATACGAAAAGGTGCTCGCAGGCGCGCAAAAATCCGGCATAGTCAACCTCGAAGACGCTTTCAGCTATGCTCTTGCGGCGGGACTCGATAACGAGAGCGCGGCGCTGCTTGCAAAGACGGTAAGCGACAGAGAGAAAAAGAGGCTGCGCGACAGCGCTCTTGACGCCATCATTAAAAACAAATTCAACAAAAAGCAAGCGCACGAATACGCTCTTTCGCTCGGTCTCGGAGAAGACGTTGCTAAGGAGCTTGCGGAGTATGCTTACACTATGAACTCCAGCGCTTATTATTCAAGCGACTACCTTGACTATATAAAGGACAAGGCAAATTCTAAATAAAACAGAAAAGAAAGGAATAAAAGGAATGAAGAAAAAGGATTTTTCCCCATACGCCACCTATGATTTTGCCAAGATAGAGGCGTCGAAAAAGAACGGCAAAAACGCGCCCAAGGTAACGAAGACCACCGGTAAAAACGACCTTCGCGGAGGAAATAAGTAATGGAAGAGGTCAAAAGCGAAATGCTGACGGCAGAAGACCTGACCGAGCCCAGCGAGGTTGACGGTACACCCTCGCCCGAGGCGGAGGATACCCTACAAAACGACACCCCGTGCGAAGATAATGAGGAAAAAGCAGAGGTCGATGTAGATTACGCAGCCCTCGCCGCCGAGGACGTCAAGGCTCTCAAGAGCGAATTTCACGAGCTTTCGGGACTCACCGATATTTGCGAGCTCGAAAATCCCATAAGGTACGCCGCGCTTCGCGACCTTGGTCTTACACCTGCGGAAGCCTATCTTGCGACTGCAAAGAGGCAACGAAAGGACAACCGCTCCCATCTTTACGCGACACGCACCGTTACTTCTGCGCCTCAGGGCTCTATGTCCGAGTCCGAAATGACGGCAGCAAGAGAAATCTTTACGGGCGTGTCCGATGCTGAAATACGAAGACTTTACAAGCGTGTTTCGGCAAAATAAAAACAGAAAAAGAAAGGAAATAATATGTTTAAACTTGTAAAAATGTTGAACGGAAAGCACTGCGCTCCGGAAATCGTCGAGGTTAAAATAATGTCCGCATTTGACTACAAAGCCGGCGCAATGTATTTTTTTGAAACCGGCTCTCTTGTCAAGGCATTTAACGAAAGCGACGACAAAAAATTTATTGCAATCGAATCGCTCCCGCAAAACAGCGGCAAAGAAACGATAAAGGGATTCTTCGTTAACGAAAATATGGTTTTCGAGGCGGACGTAGAAGATTGCCCGGAAGAATTGACCATCTCGGCTCCATGCGATTGCTACTACGACGAAAGGAACCATTGCATAGGCATCACCGGTGCAGGAGGCATGTTCGGCTATGTTTTGAACATAGACGACGCGATGACCAAAGGCAAGGCTCTTATATATTTTAAGGAATAAGGTAAAGGAGATTAGTAATGATATTTTACGCAAAATCAACCGGATTAAATAACGGAGCGATAGGCAAGCTTGAAACCCCTATCAAAATGATTATCGAGCACGAAAGCGACCTGCTCACCAAGAAGGGAGGAATATGCTCCTGGCTCTTCAACGTGGAAAAAAGCTCACGCTTCGGTGAGACCATTATAGGTCAGAACGAGTTCGACGTGTTCAGTGCGGTGCTTGAGGGCGGCGGCGCAGAGCCCGATAATATTGAGGAGACCTACCGCAAATTTATCGAGCACATTCAGTTTATGAAGGAGTTTATCATCACCGCGGAGATGATGGAGGACGCAAACTACGGTGTGGCGGCAGATGCTAAGCGCAGAGCCGAGAACTTCACCCGCGCCTACTACAAGACGATGAATAAAATCTGCGAATATGCGCTTACGAGCGGCACGGCTGCAACCGGAAAGTTTGCAAGAGCTACTCTCGACCTCACAACAGCAGACAATCTTCCTCTTTTCTCCTCAAGTCACAAGTGGGGAGCGTCGGATGGCGGTACTCAGGCTAATTATTTCTGGGGCGACATATTTTCAAGCGGAGCGGCAGACGCGAGAGTTTCCTCAACCGCGGCGTTTGAGGAGTCCCTCGGCGAGCTTTCCGTGAAAATAAGAAATATGAAGGACGAAAACGGAGAACCCCTCGGTTATACCGCAGATACCATAATTCTTCCCGGCAACCGTCCCGTCGCAGAAACCATTGCGAAAAAGGTTTGCGGCTCGGAGGGCGCGCTCGGAAACGGCTACAACGATATCAACCTTCATTTCGGAGGCTGGAACGTGATTATTCTTCCCGGATGGCAGACCGAGGATGACAGAGTTATGATTATGTCGAGCGAGGCCAACAGAAACCTTTCGGGTAATATGTTCTTCAACAGAGTTCCCCTCACCGTCTCTAACTGGGTTGACAATCATACCGGCAACTATGTATGGAACGGCAGATGTCGCTTCGGTGTCGGCTTCGGCACTTACAAGCACATTCTGCTCGCAGTCGACTCGGCGACCGAGGTAAGCGGAGCTACAAGCCTCTGATTTTACACCCATTACTTAGCTGAAAAGGGATGAGGGAGTATATCTTCCTCATCCTGAAAGGAGGAATAAAATTGACCTACAACGATTTATGCGCGGAAATTTTATCGCTCGGATTTGAAAGCGAAACCGATTCGCCCGAAAGAATTCTTTCCGCAGCAGAGCGTGCGCTCCGCGTTATTTTCACAGAGTGCCCGTTATATGAAACTGTAAGCATTTACAAAAGCGGGATTTCACCCGTGTCAAATATTCCCGTGATACGCCATAAGGGCGGCGAGACAAATTCGGTAAAATACATGGCAAAGGCTTATGCCTTCAGAACATCCGGCACGGGCAGCTATAAGGTGTGCGAGGGCGAGGAGGAATCCGAATTTGACTTTTCCGGCAAAATGCAGCTGCACCGCGGATTTCTTCACGGTGAAGGCGAGATAAAATTTCTCGGCGATTACAGCTTCAGCATTTTTGATTTTTCGCTCTATGACGAGCTCTACGGTCCCGATATTGAAGATATTCCGATACCCAATGAGCATACGGCGTACGATATTCTGGATTATACGGACAGCTTTTTATGCTTTAAGTCACTTCCGAGCGACGAATACGGAAACGTAATACAAGGCTCGTCGGTAATGGATTCTGTTGTAAAGATACCAAGCGGGTACACGGGCAAAATCACTGTAACGTATAAAAGAGCACCGCAAAAATTAAGCGGAAGCCCTGAGGAAAAAATCATTCTGCCACGCGGCTGTGAGCATCTTCTCGCACTTCTCTCGGCATCATACGTCTGGCTTGACGACAGTCCCGATATGGCGCGATATTACAGAACTCTTTATCAGGAATCGCTGGCGGCAATCAGATATAACGGCATGCGTGAGATAGATCCTTCCTACCAAAACGTAAACGGATGGGCATAATATGGCAGTAAAAAGAAATTACACGGGTACGGCGGGAGAATATACAGTTTCCTATTCGGACATGCGCGGTGTCGATTTTTCTTCAAGCTCGGGAAACGGGAAGCGATATCGCTTTTCTTACCTTGAAAACATGTACCGCGATTATGCCGGGGGCGGCGGCGGAATAACCGAAAGCGTACCGGGATTCCGAAAAATTACCACCGTCTACAAAAATATTCACTCCATATACACCCACAAAAGCCTCGAGGGTGAGGAATTCGTAGTCTTTCACGCAGGAGAGTCGCTTTACAGATTTCCGTTAAATGACAGAGATAAAATAACCCTTCAAAGTCCTATAATCAGCATTAAGGACACAAAAAGCCGCGGCTTTGTTTCCGGCAGCGACCTATATATTCTTGACGGCGAAAACATTACACGCGTGCGGGGTGACGGCACAGCAGAGCGAGTGGGGGATGACGGGGCTCTGCCCTACGTTCCCACAACCTACTATAACGGCAAGGAGTACGAGCAAAGGAATCTTTTAACCGAAAGGTTTAAGGAGCGCTACGTAATTACCGCGGCATCCGACGTTGCCGCCAGGAGCGAAGGGCTTACCTTCAAGATAATATCCGAGGAAGAAAAGCTCGCAGCGGTAAGCGGAATTGAAAGTGGTGCGGGCGGCGCAGTTTATATACCCTCGTACGTTAGCATCGGAAACGAGAAGTATAAGGTGACGGAAATTCTTGACAGTGCCTTCTATTATAACAAGCTCATAACCTCGGTTACACTGTCGGATACTGTGACCCGTGTAGGAAAAATGGCGTTTATGGGCTGCTCGTCGCTGAAAACCGTAATTACACGTGACAGCATAAAAACGATAGACAACAGCGCGTTTATCGCTTGCACGGCGCTTGAAAAATTTCATCTCGGCTCGGGTATATATCATATCGGGGTTGCGGTATTTAACCTCTGCACCTCTCTTAAAAGCATCGACTATGCCGGCGATACCCACACCTTTGAAAACGACGTTTTTAAAGATTTTGATTTCTCGGGCATAACAATCGTTTACGGCGCGCGCCATAATGCCATAAGCATTGAAATCCCCATTATGAGTCCCGCAAAAAGTATAGAGAAAGTGACCGTCGACGGCGCTAATACGCAGTATTCACTGAAAATCAAGGATGAATTTATGACGGCTGTAATCATACAGAGTGATAACAGGGATGCCCTTGACGGACGCGAGGTTGAAATTCAAGGAACTATGGACCCTGCAACGTTTACAAAAAACTCTGCGGGCACAAACTTTCTCTCCGAGTCGGGAGCTAAATTAAGCGGCAGAGAGGCAATACTCGGCTGTACTGTTGCGGAATGCTTTGACGGCAGAGTTTTCCTCTCCGGAAACAAGAGTCTTCCGAACACTGTTTTTTACTCCTCACGCGACCTTTCGGGAAGAAATAATCCCCTCTACTTCGGAATTCTCAACTACTTCAACGACGGTGTCGGAAGCTTTGGCGTAAAATCGATGCTGGCAACGGGAGAGGCTCTCGCAGTATTCAAGGAAGGTGACGACGGCGGAGGAAGCATTTACTACCACACAAGGCGGGATACCGATATAGATATTCTGCCGACAATATACCCCGTGTCATATATTCACAGCGGTATTTTCGCAATCGGAGAATCGATTTCCTTCTTCGACGACCCGATTTTCATATCCTCGCTCGGTGTGTCCGCACTCGACAAAAAAACCATAAATCTCGAAAGAAGCATCGCCACACGCTCAACCAACGTAAACGCAAAGCTGCTCGGCGAGGACCTTTCGAAAATATCGCTTGCTAAGTGGTGCGGCTACCTTGTTCTTCTTGCAGGAGAGCATATATATCTTGCCGATTCGCGACAGACCTTTGTTGGCGAGCTCGGTTATGCAGAGTACGAATGGTATTACCTGACGGGAATCGGAGCATACCGCGATGCCACCCGCGTTTATAAATATTCCGAGGAAGCAAAAGAGGGATATACAGCGCATCCGACAAAGGCAAACCAAGAGGTAAGCGTACCCGTCTATCTCGGACTCACGGGTAATAACGAATACGTGTATTACACCAAGGAGGACGG
>JAZLCX010000068.1:0-37999 GCA_045614425.1 Eubacteriales bacterium
GCGGTTTTTGCAGCCGCAATAACCTCGTCATCTGTTGCGTCAAGACGTCCGTAACGGATATTTTCCATAACCGTTCCCGTAAATAAATGGGTATCCTGAAGAACCATTGCGATATTCTTTCTGAGATGCTCACGGTCAAAGGATTTTAGCGGTCTTCCGTCAATTAGAATTTCTCCGTCATTTATATCATAAAAACGGTTTAAAAGATTCGTGATAGTTGTTTTTCCCGCTCCGGTAGAGCCTACGAAGGCAATTTTCTGTCCGGGGTGCGCGTAAAGAGAAATGTTTTTAAGAACGGTCTTGCCCTCTACGTAGCCAAATGTAACGTCCTTAAGAATTACGTCGCCGATAATCTCGCCCGAATACGCATCAATAGCGTTTTCATCCTCGGGTATTTCGTCCATAATATTAAATACGCGCTCAGCTCCCGCAAGTGCCGCAAACAGTGTAGAAACCTGCATCGAAAGCTGGCTTATCGGCATCGAGAACTGCTTGGAATAGGTTGCAAACGCTGTAAGCTCACCGGGAGTAAATCCGGTAACGCACATAAGGACACCGCCGACACCGAGAGTAATTGCGTAACAGATAAGGCTGATATTGTGCATTATAGGACCGGTAACGCCGCCCCAGAACTGTGCCCTTTCCTGCTTCTTTCTGAGGTCCTCGTTGATAAGCTCCATTTCTTCAATGCATTCATCCTCGTGGTTGAATACCTTAACAACCTTTTGTCCGCTTATCGTTTCCTCAATATATCCGTTTACCGCGCCTATGGCTGCTTGCTGATCTATATAGTACTTAGCCGATCGCTTTCCGATGTAACCTGCCGCCATAATGAGAATCGGTATAAACACAACAGTTATGGCGGTGAGCCATAAATTAGTTGTAAGCATGAAGATAAAGGTTCCGAGAAGCGTTATTATACCGCTTACGATAGACGTTAAGGAGTTGTTAAGCATTACGTCTATATTATCGACATCGTTCGTAAAACGGCTCATAATTTCGCCTGTAGGATGCGAATCAAAATATCTTACAGGCAACCTTTGAAGCTTTGAGAACAAATCGTTTCTTATATTTTCTATTGAATTTTGCGAAATAGAAAGCATAATGCGCGCCTGCAAATAGCTGCCGAGAACCGAAATGGCATACACAAGGCCGAGAATGCAAAGGGCGCAAAAAACGTAAACGGTCACAGAGAGAGCTGTTCCCTTCATTAAAGCCGAAACAAGCGGTGTATCAACGATGGCGCTGATCACCTTGTCGGCAAACATCGCTGCGGCACTCGGATTTAACTCTGCAGTCGGATCTACTTCAAGCGTTATTCTGTTGATAATGGGAACGATAAGATAGCTTCCGAAAAGAGATGAAAGCGTCGTCATTATCATACAAACAAAGACGAAAATAAGTCTAAATTTGTATTTTCCCACATAGCTTAAAAGTCTTTTGACGGTAGCACCAAGGTTCTTAGGTTTTCCGGAGCCTCTTTTTCCACCGCGCATACCCGGACCGCCGCGCAAGGACTCGCCGTGAGATTTGCTGTTATACTGTTTTCTGAGTTGTTCAATACTTCTTGCCATAACTCACGCCTCCTTTTTGTCCATCTGCGAATAGTATATTTCCGAATATTCGGCGTTATTGTTGATAAGCTCCTCGTGCGTTCCTATACCGGTAATTCTGCCGTCGTTCATAACGATTATTTGCTCGGCATGCTGTACCGACGTAATTCTTTGTGCAATTATGATTTTTGTGCATCCGGGCAATGAGTTTGCAAGAGCGGTGCGTATCTGAGTTTCGGTTGCAGTGTCAACTGCGCTGGTGGAGTCGACAAGTATAAGGATTTTCGGCTTTTTAAGAAGAGCTCTCGCGATACAAAGTCTCTGCTTCTGACCACCCGAAAGATTTGTTCCACCCTTCTCAAGAAGAGTTTCGTATCCATTCCCAAAGGCGCTGACAAATTTGTCTGCTGCGGCGTATTCAGAAAAACGCTTAATTTCCTCATCGTCGGCGTCCTGATTTCCCCAACGGAGATTATCATTAATACTGCCTGCAAATAAAACGTTCTTTTGAAGAACCATACCGACACCGTCGCGGAGATTTTTAAGTGAATAATTCTTTACGTTTACACCGTCCACAAGTATTTCACCTTCGTCGGTATCGTAAAGCCTGGGTATCATAGAAACGAGAGTTGTTTTTCCGCAGCCTGTAGAGCCGATAATTCCGACGGTAGAGCCTGCTTTGATTTTGAGATTTATATTGTCAAGAACCGTATCAGTGCTGTTTTTGTAGTAGCGGAAGGTTACGTTTTTGAACTCTATCTCGCCCAAATTAACCGTTTTTTCCGAATCTTCGGCATTATAATCGGTAATATCGATTTTTTCGTCAAGCACCTCGCAAATTCTTTTTCCAGAAGCTAAAGCACGTGAAGAAATCATAAGCAAGAATGTAACCATCATCAGCGAAGACAGTATTTGCGTAGCATAAGCAACGAACGCGCTGAGGTCACCGACACGCATACCGCCGACTAAGTTCTGCTCGCTTAAGACCATGCCGTGTCCAAACCAGATGATTGCAATAACCGACGCATACATGAAGAAATTCATTACCGGGCCCATAAAAATCATAATGCGAACCGCGCGCATACCCGAATTTTTAAGCTCGTAGTTGTCCTCTTCAAATTTTTTGATTTCAAAATCCTCGCGGACGAACGATTTTACAACTCTTACGTTAGTAACATTTTCGCGAACGGTCGAGTTAAGACGGTCGATTTTCCTCTGCATAATTCCAAATCGAGGAAAAGAAACCTTTATAAGCACCAGTATTACAATTATCATGCACGGGATACTTACCGCCAAAACAATGGAAAGCGTGGGTTTTAACATGATAGCCATAATGATTCCGCCGATAAGCATACCCGGAGAACGAAGCGCCATACGTAAGAGCGTGTTTACAAAGTTCTGAATCTGTGTGACGTCATTTGTCATACGTGTTACAAGCGAGCCGGTGGAAAACTTATCAATATTGGCAAAGGAATAATTTTGAACCTTTGAATACAGGTCTTTTCTTAAATCTGCAGCAAAATTGACCGAAGCTTTTGCGCCAAAATATGCTCCGCAGACTCCACCCGACATCATAAAGAGAACTATGGCAGTAAGCATTACGGATGCCCAGATACTTTCGCTGATTGTAAGTGTTCCCGCCTCGCCGCTGTTAATAATGCGCGCAAGAACAAGGGGCATAAACATTTCACCTACAACCTCAATTATCATACCGATAGGGCCGAGTATAAAGGATGACATATAGGGCTTAACGTACTTAAACCACCGTTTCATAAATAGGTTCTCCTTCTATCTATAAGATACATAGGACATTCAAAAAAGTGTATCTAACCTTATTAATTATAGCTTTTTTACAAAAAAAGTCAATATATAAATATTTATTGTTAACGGAAAATTCATACTTGATTTATCACTGATTTTGTGATAATATATCCGTGAGGTGATAAAATGAAAAATACTTCCCTATGCTATCTTGTAAAAGACGGCGCATATCTTATGATGCACCGCATCAAAAAGAAAAACGACGAAAATCACGACAAGTGGATTGGTATCGGCGGAAAATTTGAGCACGGAGAAACTCCGTACGACTGCGCGCGCCGCGAAATCAAGGAAGAAACCGGATTATGTGCAAAAAATCTATACTATCGCGGCATTGTTACCTTTGTTTCCGACTTGTACGGAACCGAATACATGCACCTTTTTACATGTGCCGATTTTAGCGGAGTTTTAAAAAACGACTGTCCCGAGGGCACTCTTCGGTGGGTGAAAAAGGAAAAAATCACCGCACTTCCCATTTGGGAGGGCGACAAAATTTTCCTTAATCTCATTGATACCGAGGAACGCTTTTTTTCACTAAAGCTTGAGTACTCAGGTGAAAAGCTTATATCACACACCCTTGAATACAGATAAAGACGAATGCTTATTTCAGCATTCGTCTTCTTTCTTTATAGTCGGGCAAAACCCCTTCAATTATTTTGTAAAAGCGCCTTGAGTGATTCATTTCTTTAAGGTGCGCAAGCTCATGGACAATGACATATTCCCGAGCAGCTTCGGGATACAACATCAAAAGATATGAATATGATATATTTCCCTTTGACGAGCAAGAACCAAAACGAGTTTTAGCAGACGTTATTGTTATTCTGCCGTATTTTAAACTCATAATATTTGCAAAATATTCCGTTTTTTCTATCATATACAATTTTGCTGCTTTTTTCAGTCTCTTGACTTCATCCTCCGTCGGAGCGCTGTGCCTTTGAGTTCGGATTTTATCACGTTCGAGTGCTTTTTCCAGCCATCGAGCGTGACTTTTTATAAAATCATCTATTCGGGTTTCCGGTATTTTTTTCGGTGCGCGAACCGTTATTTCCCCATTCTTTACCGTCAATGAAATTGTTTTTCTGTCTGAATAAATTATATTATATTTCATTTTCTTTTAGATGACGTGATACTGTCAAGCGCTTTTACGACGCCTTCCCGTACCCATATAAAAATACTCTCCCTCGTATGATGTGTATAAATAATCTTTCAAATAATCTGTATTTGATAAGTGATGCTTGCAAAGCTTCGTCGGTTTATTATCTTCGGTAAAATATCCGTAAGCGAGCTTTGTCCTGTCTGAATCCTCTATACACTTATCGCTATATAGCTGCCCGGAGTCCTTGCAGTACGGTAAATATTCAAGTCCTACCGTTGAAAAGCTCTCCACGTTATCCTCGTGTTTTAGGCGTGTTTCGTGCAGCTCCTTCATTATTTCATCCCATATTTCAAGATGGCTTTTCGGTTGATAACCGATGCTTTCGTTTCCCTTTTCGTATCCGCACCAAATTCCGGCTGTATAATACGGAGTATATCCGATAAAGAGGCGGTCTTTATCCTTGCCGGACGTTCCTGTTTTTCCGGCGGTATCTACAATCTCGTCAAGAGTTATTGCTTTCGCTGTTCCGCTTTCGGTAACTCTTTCAAGGAGCTTATTCATAATGCGCGCACATTTTGTTGAAAAAACCTGCTTAGACGATATTGGATTATCTAATAAAACTTTACCGTCACCATCATATACCGCTACGTAAGAACGCCCACGAGAAAGTGTTCCGTCACTCGGAAATACCGTATATGCTTCCGTAAGCTTTCTTAGCGATACACCGTAGCTTAGCTGACCGAGCGCCAAAGGTGCGGCGGCCTTATCGGTTATTTTTCGTCCGTCCGACATCGTTTTTTCATCAACAAGTGTATCAAAGAAAAAATCGCGTTTCAGATTTGAAAAAATTCTGTCAGCACCAAGCATATTGAAAATTCTTACCGCTACCGTATTCTTTGAAACACGCAATGCATCCGATAAGGTTATAGCGCCATCGTAAGAGTCAGGATAGTTTTTGGGATAAGGTATATAATTTCCGTTTCCGTCCTCGTTAAAGAGTACGGGAGAATCATCAAAAACCGTTGCCCAGTTTGCGCGTTTTTGATTAATTATAGGTCCGTATAACGACAGCGGCTTAATAGCCGATCCGGGAGTGCGCGGAACAAGCGCATAATTTATAATACGGTTGCCCTTCTTTTTTCCGACTCCGCCAACTATTCCAAGCAGATTTCCGTTTTTCGAATCCGTGACTACCATGGAGTAATTAAGTCCCGAGTTTACGGCATCCGAAAAATTGCTTTTATTTTCGAAATATCTTTCAAGAGTGGACTGTATATCCGGGTTTACCGTTGTGTATACCGATAAACCTCCGTTCAACACAAGAAGGCGTGCAGCACTCTGTGAAATTCCCTTTTTTTCCGAAAGATCGCGGCAAATGTCATCGCACACTGTTTCAGCAAACCAGGAATTCGTGTTTTCACCGATATCATCCGAATTAACAAGCGAAAGAGGCTCGCTTACCGCGTCAGAATATTCAGCGGGGCTGATTTTTCCGAAATCAAGCATTGCATAGAGAACCTTGTTGCGCTTTTCAATACAGGCATCGGGATGCCTATACGGATTGTAGCGCGTTGGAGCATTTGTTATTCCTACAAGCGTTGCAGCCTCGGCATTTGTCAAGGAGTCGGGAGTTTTACCGAAATAGTATTCGGAAGCAAATCCAACACCGGATATTTTTTCGCTCATAGGCACTATGTTGAGGTAAAGCTCGAAGATTTCTTCTTTTGTGTGCTTCTTTTCGATATTAACTGCCCTAATAATTTCCGAGAGCTTTCTTGAAATCGTTTGTTCATTGTCACCGCTGATATTTTTAATGGTTTGCTGTGTAATTGTCGAAGCTCCGAATTTTGGTTTAATATGAAGAAAATAATTAATTAATGCAAAGGCAGTGCGGCGAAAATTGACACCCTTGTGAACAAAAAAATCCCTGTCTTCAACGGCGATAAATGCATCCTTGAGGTTGTCGCCTATTTCATCGTATGAATACCAGATTTTTCGGTTTTCAGCAGGTAAAATCGAACACAGCTCCTTTGGAATATAGACGCCGCTCCCACCGCTTTCATCGTAATACAGCTTTGTTATGCTCGTATTCTTGTTATCACAAAAAAGCTTCTCGTCAAGTGAGAAATCTATATTTCGTTTTGCATATATATAAATTCCGCTTACTAAAAAAACAATAAGCAGGGATAGAATCAATATCACCGAAGCGAAAACTAAAAGAGCTTTGTTTTTCTTTTTCATAAAAGAACCCCGTGAAGCGTTTTTTTAATTTTGCCCCACGGGTTCTTAGGTATTCTGCATTTAAAATACAAATTTGGTAATCAGTATTTTACTTTATTGAGATACAGCCCCTCAGGCGGCGCTGTCATTCCTGCGTTTTTCCTGTCCTTTGACTCGATTATACCGCTTAAATTCTCGGGCTTAATTTTACCGACAGCCACGTCTATAAGCGTTCCAACGATAATTCTCACCATATTGTAAAGAAAACCGTTGGCAGAAATTCTGATTTCGATAGTATCACCGTTTTTTACAACGTTAAGATAATATACCTCACGTACCGTATCCTCAACGTCGGATCCCTCGGACATAAATGCCGAAAAATCCTTTTTTCCTACGATATATTTTGCCGCCTCGTTCATGAGCGCAATACCGTTTTCGGATATTTCGCGCGGAAAAAACCACACCCGTCCGAAATCAAACGGATCGTATATACGTCGGTTTCTTATACGGTACAAATACTCTTTGGATATGACGTCGTATCTAGGATGGAATTTTTCGTCGCATTCCTCTGCGTAATATAATGATATATCGTTCGGTAAATACGGAGCTACGGCAACGGGAAGCTTATCTGCCGGCACGGTCGCTCCCTCGCACTCGATTTTTACGCAGAACTCGTTGGCGTGAACGCCCGCATCCGTGCGGCTGCATCCGGTAACCGTAGACGGTGCGCCCAGCGCTTGCCTCAGAGCTTGTGAAAGCTCGCCCTGCACGGTTCTTTCGGATGGCTGTACCTGGAATCCGTGAAAGTCGGTACCAAGATAATTAATTTTTGCAAAATATTTCATATCAAATGCGGAAGAATGCGACGTCGTAAAATACGCCGGCAACATCAAATTTGTAAGGAAGTATTTTAAGAAGAATTACAGCGGCAAAAAATACGAGAGCGAGGAAAAGCCAGAGATAATCCCGTCCCTTGTATTTAAGCTCTATAAATTTTGTTCTGTTTTTATCTCCGCGGTAGCAACGGCACTCCATTGCACAAGCAAGCTCGTCAGCGCGTTTAAACGAGGATACGAAAAGCGGTACTAAAAGCGGTATGAGCGACTTTGCACGTTTTATAAGGCCTCCGCTTGAAAAATCAGCTCCGCGCGACTTCTGTGCATTCATAATCTTTTCGGTTTCCTCTACCAAGGTAGGTATAAATCTAAGCGCAATAGTCATCATCATTGCGAAAAGATGCACCGGTACTTTAATCAATTTAAGCGGCTTAAGCAGTGATTCCAAACCGTCGGTTAAGGATATCGGAGATGTCGTATAGGTAAGAAGCATGCTCGTTCCTATAATAAGCAGGATGACTCGCAATGACATAAATACCGCTTTTATTATTCCCTCTTTATAGATTTTAAATATCCAGAACTTAACAAGAGGCTCGCCCGGACCGCGTGTTAAGAAGAGGTTTATAAGCGACGTAAATATCAAAACGAAAATTATCGGCTTGATTCCTCGCAAAACAACCTTGAAGGATATTCGGCTTATAGCAACAAAAAACGCCGTAATAAGCAGGATAAAAAGAAATCCCACGGGGTTATTCACAAGGAAAACCGCAACTATATACAGTAGCGCAAGTAAGATTTTGGTTCTTGGGTCTAGCTTATGAAGAGGAGAGTAACCCGGAAAAAATTGACCGAGAGTTATATCGGAAATCATCTCTTACACCTCCCGATATAGTCGATTATACCCTTTTTGACGCCTTCTACAGTATAAAGCTTACCTCCGATATCAAAACCGCTTTTGCGGAGATTTGCCGCAATTTTAGCTACCTCGGGCACGTCAAGACCAATCTCGGAAAGCTTCTCAGCATCTGAAAAGATTTCATCAACAGTTCCGCTTTTATAAACCTTAGACTTGTTCATTACCACTACGTTATCGCAGTAATGAGCCATATCCTCCATTGAGTGACTGACAAGGATAATTGTTGCGCCTCTTTCGCTTACATATCTTGAAAGTCCGCCCAAAATTTCGCGTCTTCCGTTAGGATCAAGACCTGCCGCGGGCTCGTCAAGCACGAGCACCTCGGGTTGCATAGCAAGAATTCCCGCAATGGCTACGCGGCGTTTCTGTCCGCCCGAAAGCTCGAACGGAGATTTATCAAGCAAATCCTCGTCAATACCTACAAAGCGCGCAGCTTCCATTACGCGCAGCTCAGTCTCTTCCGGAGTAAGTCCTTGGTTTCGCGGCGCGAATCCGATATCCAGCCTTACGGTTTCGTCAAACAGCTGATACTCGGGGTACTGCATTACAAGTCCTACGCGATATCTGATTTTTACTATTTCCTTCGGGTTTTCCCAAATATCCTCACCGCCGAGAAGAACCTTTCCGTCGGTGGGACGGTATAATCCGTTTAAAAGATTTACAAGCGTGGATTTACCCGAGCCGGTATGTCCTATTAAACCGGTTATTTTTCCCTTTTCAAAGGAAACGTTTACGTTGTCCAACGCTTTTTTTTCAAAAGGAGTACCCTTACTGTAAACGTAAGATACGTCCTTAAGCTCAATTATGTTCATCTACTAATTTCCCCAGATAGTTTATAAGCGCTCCTGTACACTCTTCTTCGGTCAGCGCATCAGATTTAATATCGATTCCCTCAGCACAAAGGCTGTGAATTAGCTCACGCCCCTGAGGAGCTTCAAGTCCCATTTTATGAAGCTTGTCTACGTGAGAAAAAACCTCTTTGGCAGTGCTGTCAAACGCGATTTTTCCATCGTTTATTACGATTACACGGTCAGCTCTCGCCGCTTCATCCATGTAATGTGTTATATTCAGCACCGTAATCTTCTCCTCGCGGTTTAAGCGCTCCATAATATTCATAACTTCGCGACGTCCGAGAGGGTCAAGCATTGCCGTCGATTCATCAAAAATTATGATTTTGGGACGCATGGCTATTATACCCGCAATAGCAACCCTTTGCTTCTGACCTCCCGAAAGCTTATGAGGAGCATGACGGGCATATTCGGTCATTCCAACGAGGGAGAGCGATTCTTTTACTCTTCTACGTATCTCTTCACGCGGAAGTCCGAGATTTTCAGGTCCGAACGCGACGTCCTCTTCGACAACGGTGGCGACAAGCTGATTGTCGGGATTTTGGAAAACCATCCCCACCTTTTGCCGTACCGAAAATACGTCATCATCGGAAAAATCTTCTGCCGTAACGTCAACGCCGTCTACGTATATTTTGCCTTCTGTTGGAGTAAGTATCAGATTTATAAGCTTAGCCAATGTTGATTTTCCCGAGCCGTTATGACCGAGCACCGAAACGTATTCACCCTCTTTAATCACAAAGCTTACGTCCGAAAGCGCGGGTGTATCCTTTACAACGGATGAGGAATTTTCCGCATCCTGATATGAAAAGCTGAGATTTTCAACTCTTATAGTTTCGTTCTGCAATTTTTTGCACCTTTCTAATCAAAAGAAATCCTTACACTACATCCGCAAGGAAGTATAAGTCCCGTGTCCTTTACGGGTAGACCGATTTCATCAGCTGCGCTGATACCTTTGTGTTTCTTCAAAATACGCGTATCGGTTATGTATTTCATAGTAGAAGCCGAAAGTCCCGTCGTATAGGAGTTGATGAGGAAAAAGAGCGGATTTTCCGAGAGAACCTCGGCGCTTAAGGAAACGAATTCATCAATGCTTTCCTCGATTTTCCACACCTCGCCCGTCGGACCTCTTCCGTACGACGGAGGATCCATAATTATGGCATCATACTTTCTGCCGCGTCTTATCTCGCGTTCTATGAACTTTTTGCAATCATCAACGATATAACGAATCGGGGCATCCTGAAGTCCTGAGAGTCTTGCGTTTTCTTTGGCCGAGTTAACCATACCGCGTGATGCATCAACGTGGCAAACGGATGCGCCCGACTTTGCCGCAGCTATTGTTGCGCCACCTGTATAAGCAAAAAGATTAAGTACGCTTATAGGTCTTTTTGCGTTATCAATAAGATTTCTGAACCAATCCCAGTTGGTTGCCTGCTCGGGAAAAAGACCTGTATGCTTGAAGCCCATGGGCTTTATTTGAAACGTCAAATCCCTATAATCTATAGTCCACGTTTCGGGAAGTGCGTTGTCGCTCCAAGCGCCGCCACCGGTACGGCTTCTGCGATAGCTTGCATCGGCGCGCTTCCAAAGAGGATTTTTCTTTTCGGTCTTCCAAATAACCTGAGGATCGGGTCTTATAAGGCTGTATTTCCCCCAAAGCTCGAGCTTCTCGCCATCCGAGGTGTCAATAACACTGTATTCTTTCCAATTATTCGCTACCCACATATTTTCACCATTTAACGTTTATTAAAATATTTGCCCATACTTGAGCCGGAGGACTGCGCGTGACAAATTGCGATTGCTACCGCATCAGCCGTATCGTCAGGCTTAGGAGCTTCTTTCAGCTTTAATATCGAGCTTACCATGGCAATAACCTGATGCTTCTCTGCTTTGCCGTATCCAACAACCGCCTGTTTAACCTGAAGCGGTGTATACTCGCTTATTTTTACGCCGTGCTTATGCGCGGTACAAAGTATCACGCCTCTTGCTTCGGCAACTGCAATACCTGTTGTAATATTGGTATTGAAAAACAACTCCTCGACCGCCATCTCATCCGGCTTGTATTTTTCAATAATAGTTTCCAAATCGTTTTGTATCATTAAAAGCCGTGCTTCTATGTCGGTGTGTGCCGGAGTTCTTATTGCACCGTATGCTATCGGACGGAGATTTCCCCGCACGCACTCAATAACGCCCCAACCTACGATGGCAAGTCCCGGGTCGATTCCAAGTATTATCATAAAAACCTCGTATCAGTACGCGTACGCGAGCGCGCCGCTTCCTATATCAATTTAGTATATCATACATATATCGGTTTGTCAACCTCGAATATCTTCTTATGAGTTTAAATAAAAATGCGCTTTCACACTTGAAATATATCCCAAAATAGTGTAGAATGTAATTATAAATATTTTGGGAGGTAAATATGAGTAAGCTTTCGTTGACAGACTCGGTTTCTTCGCTTAACGGCGTTGGGCCTACGCGCGAAAAACAGCTTTCAAAGCTTGGAATATACACACTCGAAGATTTACTTTATTTTTTCCCAAGAGCTTATGAAAGACGCGGCAATATTTCGCTCTTATCCGATATACAAAGCGACTCATCGGTATCGGTTGTTCTCACTGTTGCATCAGAGGTAAAGAGTGCCACGCTCCGCCGCGGACTTACTATTTCGAAATTCCGCGCGTTTGATGAAAGCGGCGTATGCGAAATGGTCTTTTTTAACACCCCGTTTGTCAAGGATGTCTTTCACATCGGTGATGAATTCCGATTCTTTGGAAAAGCAACCGTTTCAAGAAAGAAAATTCAATTTACAAATCCTAAATACGAGCAGATTCTTCCGGACAAAGAGCTTCCGCCTCTTACTCCTGTATATCCGTTAACGGACGGACTTTCGTCAAAATTTATCGATAAGCTGCTTGAGAACTTTATAAACGAGGCTCTCTCAGGTATCGTAGACCCCCTCCCCGATGATATCAGAATTAAAAATTCGCTTCCGGTTTTGTCATATGCGCTCAGAAATGTACATTTTCCCGAAAGCGAGGAGGCTCTGTCAAAATCTTTGAAAAGACTTGCGTTTGACGAGCTATTTATGTTCGGTATCGGCGTTTCCTTATCATCACGCGTCAATCGAGCGGCAAACGGTGTCCCCTTTTCTCCGTGCGACCTGACGCCCCTGACCTCACTCTTGCCGTACGAGCTTACCTCATCGCAAAAAAATGCGGTCAACGATATTTATAAAGACACCGTATTCAAGGATAAAGACGGAAAAATACGTCCTATGGCGCGTATTATCGCAGGTGACGTAGGAACAGGAAAAACGATCTGCGCAACAATCGCGATTTATATTGCCGTAAAGAGCGGTTATCAGGCTGCCTTGATGGCACCAACCGAAATTCTTTCACGTCAGCACTACGTCGATATTCAAAAATTGCTTGGAGCTCTGGGAATAAAAACCGAGCTTTTACTCGGCTCAACCTCGCAAAAGGAAAAAAAGCGCATATATTCAGATCTTGCAAACGGAAACGCAGACGTGGTTATCGGAACTCATGCCTTAATTTCCGACAAAGTTGAGTTTCTGAATTTGGGCTTAGTAATAACAGACGAGCAGCACCGCTTCGGTGTTTCTCAAAGAGCCCGTCTAAAAGACAAAGCAAAAACAGCGCATCTTCTTGTTATGAGTGCGACGCCCATTCCGCGCACACTCGCCCTCACAATGTACGGCGATCTTGACGTGTCAAGAATAACCGAATTTCCTAAGGGCAGGCTTCGCGTTGACACCTACGTTGTTAACGAAAGCTATCGAGAGCGTTTGAATACGTTCATTTCAAAAGTGGTGGAAAACGGCGGACAGTGCTATATCGTTTGTCCTGCTATACAAGCCACAGAGGATGATGGTGACTTCTTTACACCTGCCTCAATAAAAAATCCTTTTGATGTTGCTTCGGAAAAGTCAAACATTAAAAATGCCGTTGAATACACCGAAAATTTGAGGCAGAAATTAACAAATTTGCGCATCGAATGTCTTCACGGCAAAATGAAAGCCTCCGAAAAAGACGAGGTTATGAAGAAATTTCTTGACGGTGAAATTGACGTATTGGTGTCAACAACGGTTATTGAGGTTGGTGTAAATGTGCCGAATGCCTCTCTTATGATTATCGAAAACGCAGAGAGATTCGGTCTTTCACAGCTTCATCAGTTGCGCGGACGAGTAGGCAGAGGTACGAGAAAATCCTACTGCGTTTTAGTATCTGACAGCACTGCCGACAAGGCTATCGAGCGCCTTGAAATTATGAAATCCACATACGACGGTTATGAAATTGCCGAGCGCGACCTTATTATGAGAGGTCCCGGTGATTTCTTCGCCACCGGCCAGGATTCCGATCTGCGTCAAAGCGGCGGATTTGATTTTAAAATAGCTAAAATTTGCGATGACGGCGAGCTGGTTACAAATGCGTTTGCTGCCGCAAAGGAAATAATCGAAAAGGACCCCGCGCTTATTCTTCCCGAAAACGAGGAGCTAAGACGCACGGTACAACGATGCATTACCCCCAAATCTTCTATAATATCGTAATATCGGAGGAAACATGACAAATCAACCCTTAGCGGACAGAATGCGTCCGAAAAGCTTTGACGAAATTGCCGGTCAAGCGCACCTTGTCGGAAAGGGCGGCATTATAAGAAGTCTTATTGAAAATAAAAGAATTCCAAATATGATTTTCTACGGTCCACCCGGCACGGGAAAAACCACGGTTGCAAACATCATCGCTTCCCTTTCAAATATGCAGCTCCATAAGCTTAATGCAACCACTGCAAGCATTTCAGACATCAAAGAAGTCATATCCTCTACCGACAATATGTTTGCGGAAAACGGAACACTTCTGTATCTTGATGAAATTCAATATTTCAATAAGAAGCAGCAACAGTCGCTTCTCGAATTTATGGAAAACGGCAAGATCACCCTGATAGCCTCTACCACCGAAAATCCGTACTACTACGTCTATAACGCACTTCTTTCGCGCTCTTCGGTGTTTGAATTTAAATCTGTTACCGCGGATGACTGTGTTCCTACGCTTGAACGCGCCATATCACTTCTTAATGCCGAATTTTCGGATAATAAGACCGCTGACCGAAAAATTCTCAAAGCAATTGCCGCTGCCGCCGGCGGTGATGTCCGTATGAGTATCGGCATCCTTGAAAACGCCTTTTACATATCCGATAAATCTATAACCGAGGACACCGTAAAAGCTCTTATGCCATCTGTGGTAGGTCATTTTGACCGAAACGGTGACGTACATTACGATCTTCTCTCCTGTCTTCAAAAATCAATTCGCGGCTCCGATCCGGATGCGGCAGTCTTTTACCTTGCAAAAATACTTGCCTCCGGTGACATTCTTTCTGCGTGCAGAAGACTTCTCGTTATTGCAAGTGAGGACGTTGGTGCTGCATATCCCATGGCCGCAGCGATTACATACGCATGCGTTGAGAGTGCAAAGGCGGTCGGACTGCCGGAAGCGGCTATCCCGCTTGCAAACGCCACCTGCATCTTAGCTACCGCGCCAAAATCGAACTCATCGTATATGGCATATCATCTCGCCAAGGATGATCTGGAAAAGGGACTTGGAGCAACCGTTCCCGAGCATCTGAGAAGTCCTGATTTTAAGGGATACTTATATCCGCACGATTATGAAAACAATTATGTTGCGCAAACCTATCTTCCACATGATTTGGTGGGTAAAAAATACTATGAATTCGGAACTAACAAAACCGAGCAAGCGGCAAAAGCATATTACGACTTGATCCGCTCATCTCCGAAAAAACATAAGTAAATATAATTTTACATTTCCAAATATCCCTACGGGATATTGACATTTTCATGTGCATTTGATATAATAAACATATTGATTATCTCTGCGGAGGATGTTTTTGTGATTTTTCACTTTATACTTAACCCAAAATCCGGCAGACCCAAAAAGCAACAAAACTTGGAAGAAATAATAAAGTCCTCCTGCCGAAACAGACAGTTAAGCTATCATATATATTACACCACCTGCTCCGGCGATGCGACGGAATACGTACGCTCAATGATACGCATTTCCAACGAGCGCCAGCGCTTTATTTGCATTGGAGGCGACGGAACGCTCAACGAAATCGTCAACAGCGCCCCCTGTAACCCCAACGTCGAGTTTGGAATAGTTCCCTATGGCTCGGGTAATGATTTCGTGCGTAATTTTACCAACAACGAGCTTTTCTATGAAATTGATGCTCAGATTGACGGTGACACAATTCCCCTCGACCTTATAAAGTACAATGATTCCTATTGCGTCAATATGGTTAATATAGGTTTTGACTGTGCGGCTGCAAAGGAAGCTGCAAAAATCAAAAAGCGCAAGTTTATAACCCCGTCATTTTCATACACCCTTGGTGTTCTCAAGGTGTTCTTTAAAAGAATCGGAACAAAAATGAAGCTTATTTTCGATGATGGAGAGGTTTGGGAAGGAGTCTACACCCTTACCGCCATTGGAAACGGAAAATTTTGCGGCGGAGGATATAAAGCCGCACCACTGGCTAAAATGAATGACGGTATTCTCGACATTTGCACCATTAATAAGGTTTCTCGCTTTACATTCTTGCGTCTTGTTTCCTCCTATAAAAAAGGAACGTATATCGAAAATCCTAAAGCAAAGCAGCATATAAAAACAAAGCGCACCGATCACTTTAAAATGGAATTTGAAAGTCCCGTTGCTATTTGCATTGACGGTGAAATTAAAGGCGCTAAAAGTATTGATTTCTCGGTCGTGCGCAACGCATTTAATTTCGTTATTCCTAACGGCTCGCATTTTATCAATTAAGGATATTCATTATGAAGATATTTTACAAAAGACCGCTCAGCCTAATACTCTGTGTTATGCTGGGCTCTTTTGTATTTTTTTCTTTTTACGATAACACTGCCATACGGGTTATCTTTGTATCCATTCTTTTCTCCGCACTCGCGCTTTCATTTATTCCAAAGGCGAAGCAATTTTTTAACGCAGCATTTTTCAGAGCAGCTATTTTGTCGGCGCTCATAGCTTCCCTTTTATCCTTTTGTTATTTTGATATCTGGTTTAAAGCGTATAACCGCTATGACGGAGAGGTTGTAATTTCGGCAACCGTCGAAAAAATAGAGAGCTATACGTACAACTCCGGCGTTTATTTAAAAACCGAGGATATAGAGGGGGCTTCATTTTCAAGTTACCGTCTCATCGCTTATATCGACAAGGAAATGTGTGAGGATTTATCGGTAGGAGCAAATATTCTTCTAAAAGGAGAAATCGAAAGTTTTTCCTCGAACGGAAGCTTTGATTCCGAGAGCTATTATACATCGCGCGGAATATCCGGAATTATTGACGAAGTAAGCTCTGTATCTCTCAAGGAATATACAGAGCCTTCACTCACAAACAAACTCTCCGGTATTCGTGAAAAAATTTGCAAACGTATAATTTCTCTTTCCGATGAAGACACAGGCGGTCTTTTGTGCGCGCTTTTACTCGGAGAACGCAACTACCTGCCAACCGGAACTAAGCTTGACTTTTCAAGAATCGGAATTTCACACATTCTCGCACTGAGCGGCATGCATCTCTCCATTTTAGCTATTGGGTTTGACAAGCTATTGCGTTTTTTCGGATTAGGTAAAAAGCCTTCCACGATATTTACCGTATTCTTTACTTTGACCTATATGGCCCTTACGGGATTCTCGGTTTCAGTGGTCAGAGCCGGAATTATGATGATAATATCCTCGCTTCTTTTCTTGCTTTCTCGCACTAGGGACTCCCTTACCTCACTTTTTATAGCCGTATCCTTCATCTGCATAATAGAACCGTACTCAATATTCGATCTTTCTCTTTGGCTTTCTGCATTTGCCACGTTTGGTATTGTAGTACTCGGAGAATACAGAAGCGAAAAATACAGAAAATCTTCCTTTATAAAATGGATTTCCGATTCTTTTCTTACCTCAATTTTTGCGATTGCAGCAACCTTTGCCATCACAACGCTTAAATTTGACACAGTATCAATTCTCGCCCCGCTCTCTACATTGATTTTCTCCTTACTTACGCAGATGTTCATATATTTAGGTCTTTTACTTATCGTCTTCGGCGGAATACTTCCTATCAGGTATCTGACGATTCCGCTCGGCAAGGCTATCATCGGACTTTCCGACTGTCTTTCGAATTTCAATTTAGCAACCGCGTCAACAAATTTTGTTATTATAAAAATCTTTTCGGTAATTTTCACGGTACTATTCTTTGCGTTCTTTTTGTTCGAAATAAAGCATAAGAAGCTTGCGATTATTTCCCTATCCTCACTGCTCGTAATTATTTTATCCTCTTCGCTGGCACTTACCTATACCGTTGAAAGCTCTACGAAAATCACTTACAAAAGCTTCTCGGACGAACGCATAATTATAACCGACGACTCGGAAATTTCGGTTATAGATATTTCTTCCTACAAAAAGTCGGATTCATACGATCTGTATGAGGAAGTTGCAAAGGAAAACCTTACGCGGATTGATAAATATGTTCTCACTCATTATTCCTATACGCTCCGCGAAGCGACGGAAACTCTCGCAAGCTTAATTTTAATTCGCGAAATATTTATTCCGACACCGCGCAGCATAAACGAGGAGTTGATTCTTTTTGAAATCAAGGAGCTTACGGACAAAGGCGGTATTAAGCTTTCGGTATACGAAAATGAGGACGTTATAAGCGTCGGTGATGCTTCCGTGATACCGCTATATACCTACAAGATTGGTGAAACGAAGAAAAATATGCTCACAGTTTTATTTGGCGGTTGTTTTTATACGTATCTCGGCGTCGATATGCTCGACGGTGAAACAAAAAATATGGCGCTCGAGGTTATCGACGGAAGCCACACGATAATCCTCGGACGCCATGAAAGCAAAAATAATGAATATAAGTTTACTTATGAGCCAAAAATGGCAAAGACACTGATTTTTTCAAGTGATAGGATAGTGCTGAATATCGGAGATGAAAAATATTTTGAAGATAGAAAAATATATTTCATGCCAAAATCGGTAATTATACGTTAAACAAGAATTCTACGACGTCTCCGTCCTTCATAACATATTCCTTACCCTCACTGCGCAAAAGGCCCTTTTCACGAACCTTTGCCTTATCCCCCTCACGCACGAGGTCGTCGAATGCCACAACCTCTGCACGAATGAATCCACGCTCAAAATCGCTGTGAATTTTACCGGCAGCTCCGGGAGCCTTAGTGCCGCGCTTTATCGTCCACGCGCGAACCTCCTTTGGACCTGCTGTAAGGAAGCTGATGAGACCGAGGAGCGAATATCCCGATTTAATAAGCTTATCAAGACCGCTTTCGGATATACCGAGGTCGGAAAGGAAGGTCTCCTTTTCCTCACCGTCAAGCTCTGCAAGCTCAGCCTCAATCTGCGCGCTAACGGCTATAATCTCGCTTCCCTCGGATTCTGCATGCTTACGAAGCGCTATGTAGCCGGAATTGTTTTCGTATTCACCGCCTACCTCACTCTCCGAAATATTGGCAACGTAAATTATGGGCTTCAAGGTGAGAAGTCTGGATTCCTCGATATAGGAGATCTCCTCATCGGTAAGCTCGAGCGCTCGTGCGCACTTACCCTCCTCAAGACATTTCTTTACCTTTTCGAGAACCGCGAGTTTTTCTAAAAGCTTTTTATCGCTTTTAGCAGCTTTAGCGGTTCTTTCTATTGCTCTCTCGACTATTTCAAGGTCAGACAGTATAAGCTCTATATCTATGGTTTCTACATCGCGAAGCGGGTCAATATTTCCCTCTACGTGAATTATATCGTTGTTTTCAAAGCAGCGCACAACGTGTACTACCGCATCAACCTCACGAATGTTCGCCAAAAATTTGTTTCCAAGGCCCTCACCGCGCGAAGCACCGCGTACAAGTCCTGCAATATCAACGAATTCGATTACTGCGGGAGTAAACTTTTCGGGCTTGTACATCTCGGCAAGCTTATCTAACCGCTTATCCGGAACAGCTACAACTCCTACGTTGGGGTCAATCGTGCAAAAGGGATAGTTTGCCGATTCTGCACCCGCGTTTGTGATTGCGTTGAAAAGAGTGCTTTTACCTACATTGGGAAGTCCCACAATACCAAGTTTCATAATATCTCCATTCTGATTTTAACTTCTATTATGATATCATATTCCCCGTTTTTTAGCAATAGTTTTGTGAAAATTAATGTAATTTTTTGTAAGTAAATAAAATATACAAAAAAGTATTGACACGTGGAAATAAATGCTGTATAATTCAATTGTTAAGATTTTTATGTTTTTATCAAAGTTAATAATTAAAGAAAGGAAATAAAAAAATGGATACCAAACTTCTTATTGTAGATGATGACTCTAATATATGTGACATGCTGAAGCTTTACTTTGAAAACGAGGGATACAAGGTAAAGACTGCGAACGACGGAGTTGAAGGCGTTCAAACCTTTAAGGTTTACGAGCCTGACCTCGTTTTGCTCGATATTATGATGCCCAAAAAAGACGGTTGGCAGGTTTGCCGCGAAATTCGCGAAATGTCCCCGAAGCCTGTAATTATGATAACCGCAAAGGGCGACGTTTTTGATAAGGTCCTCGGCCTTGAGCTCGGTGCTGACGATTTCATAGTTAAACCCTTCGACATGAAGGAGCTTTCGGCAAGAATCAAAGCGGTTCTCCGTCGCTACAACGCTCACTCCAAAACAAGCGAGAGCGAGGTTGTTAAGTTCGAGAATATAGAAATCAGCCTTCAAAAATATGAGTTAAAGCTCAACGGCAAGGCCATTGATATACCGCCCAAGGAGCTTGAGCTTCTCTACTTCCTTGCCTCTAACTGCAACAGAGTGTTTACCCGTGATCAGCTTCTTGATAAGGTGTGGGGATTTGATTACCTCGGTGATTCAAGAACCGTTGACGTCCACGTTAAGAGGCTTCGCGAAAAGCTTGAAGGCGTATCAGACAAGTGGGTTCTTAAAACTGTTTGGGGTGTAGGATACAAATTCGAAACCTTTATTTAATCTGTTCTGCTACTGAATAAATAGAAAAAACGGCGAATTTCGCCGTTTTTTTGTTTAGAATTTGAATGTAAGCTGTGAAATTGCAACTCCCATTGACGGAATTGCAAGCTTTCTGCATTTCTGTGCATCCTCGCCAAGCTCCTCAATGCGCTCGGTTACAAGCTCTACCTTTCCCTTTTTCCTCGGGAACTGGATTATCTGTACTCCTGCAGCTGTTCTGGTAGACTTTTCGGGAATGAGGCTCGTCTTTATGAGCATACCCTTTCCGCCATCGCTTCTGATAAATATCTGCTTTGGCTTGTCCGCCTCGTAAATCGCTCCCGCAAGAGGAGAATCAGCCGAAAACGCACCGGATATTTTTTTGCGCTTGGACTTTGCATCATACGCCTTCATCGGCACGCGTACGCCCTTACCGTTTTCGAAAATATAAACCATATGGTGCTCAGGAATGATATCGTATATCATTTTACATCCTATAACGTGCTCGTTATCCTCCATAGATAGCTTCATAGGCACGTAATCACCCATATTCGAAGCCTTGCACAAATCAAAATCCGCTACCTTTGCCCTGTAAATCTGTGCCTTATCAGTAAAGAAGAGAACGTCACCGCGATTGTCGGTATCCTCTTCATAAATTATGAAGTCGCCCTCCTTGAGCTTATGCTCTTCTGCGGCTCTGGCTGCCTGTACCGAGAGTTTTTTGAAGTATCCGCCCTTCGTAAGTACAAGGCGGCAATTATAGTTTTCAAAGAAAATATCTTCTTTTTTCTCTTTTGCGGGCACTTCTGTCAGTTCAACAAGCGCGGTTCTGCGAGGCTTACCGTAGCGTTTTTTAATCTGCTGAAGGGTTAAAATAATCGACTGCTTAAGCTTTAATTCATCCCGCAGTGTTTCCTTTATCTCGGCAATTTCCTTCTTAAGCTCCTCAATTTCCTGAACTCTGTTAAGGATATACTCGCGGTTAATATTGCGCAGCTTGATTTCAGCAACGTACTCAGCCTGCGCCGTTGTAAGATGGAAGGCAGCGGCAAGATTAGGAACAACGTCCTCTTCCTTTTCGGTGTTGCGGATTATTTTGATTGCCGCGTCAATGTCGATAAGTATTGCAGCAAGACCTAAGAGCAGCTCAAGCTTATGTTCTTTCTTACCAAGGTCGAATGTAAGCTCGCGAGTCACGCACTTCATACGGAATTTAATCCATTCATTGAGTATCTCACGAACACCGAGCTGCATGGGAGTACCTTCAACAAGTATATTGAAATTGCAGTCAAAATTATTTTCAAGCTCGGTTGCGGCAAAGAGCTTCTTCATAACGAGCTCCGGATTCGCATCCTTCTTGAGATCAAAGGTCAGCTTAAAGCCGTTAAGGTCAATTGCATCGCGAATATCGGAAACCTCGCGAAGCTTGCCGAGCTTTATCATATCAGTCGCCTTTTTCATGATACTTTCAATTGACGACGAATACGGAATTTCAAGTATATCTATACAGTTATCCTTTTTAATGTACTCAAATTTTGAGCGCATCTTGAAGCTTCCGATACCGGTTTCAAATATCTTGCGCATCTGTTCTCTGTCATATATTATTTCAGCGCCGCCTGGGAAATCGGGAGCTTTTATGATATCAAGCAAACGGTCAATACTCGTGTTTGGATTCTTTAAAAGTGCAATAGTTCCGTCGCATATTTCGGCAAGGTTGAACGAACAAATAGAGCACGCCATACCAACTGCTATACCGAGATTCGGAGAAACCAGTATATTAGGAAAGGTCGTAGGCAAAAGTACCGGCTCTTTTGTGGTATTATCGTAGTTCGGTACGAAATCGACTGCATCCTTATCTATGCCGGAAAACAGCTCGTTACAAAATTCATCAAGCTTTGCCTCGGTATAACGCGATGCGGCGTATGCCATATCTCTCGAATACTGCTTTCCGAAAGAACCCTTGCTGTCTATGAACGGGTGCAAAAGAGCCTCGTGTCCTCTGGTAAGACGAACCATCGTTTCATATATAGAAGCGTCACCGTGGGGGTGAAGCTCCATAGTCTTTCCAACAATAGTGGCGCTCTTGGTTTTTTGTCCCTTTAATAAACCCATTTTATACATAGTATAAAGCAATTTTCTGTGCGAAGGCTTAAATCCGTCTATCTCCGGGATTGCGCGCGACACAATTACGCTCATCGCGTATGGCATATAGTTCTTTTCAAGAGTTTCGGTTATCGGCTGCAAGGTAGCAGGGCTCTCGTTAACCTTAAAATCCTTTACATCCTGTTTTTTCTTTTTAGCCATTTAATGTGACCTATCCTTCATCCTATCGTTATATCTTCGTTATTTTATGAGCTGCGGCGCGTATCATGCGATTGTAAAGTGCAAGACCTACACCGTGCTTCTCAGGTGCGGGAGCATATATCTTATCAAAATTCATTTTGTCTGCATCTCTGAGAATTGCAAACAGTAAGTGTGCCTGAGCGATTTCGTCGTTCTTCTTGCCAAAAGAATAACATTTCGCATATGGGAGTGCACACTCGAAATATTGCAAATCGCCGTCATACACAATAACCGCGATATTTTTTAATCCCTCGCTCTTTATGTAAGCAACGGTGTCCTCGGGTTTGGCATCAAGAAGCTCAAGCGGAGATGCGGGCGCGTAATGTCTGTATTTCATACCCGGCGAAAGAGCTACCTCGCCTTCTCTGAGAGCATTTGTCACCGCATTTGATATTTTGACATTTTCTACGATTTCCGAAAGCTCTTCGACGGTTATTTTTCCGGGACGTAACAGTGTTACGGTATCGTCATCTTCAATCTTGACAATGGTGGATTCAAGTCCGAAATCGCATTCGCCGCCGTCGATTATCATATCCACTCTGCCCATCATATCGTTAATAACGTGCAGCGCATTTGTGGCAGACGGTGTACCCGAAAGATTTGCCGACGGAGCGGCTATCGGTACTCCCGACGAAAAAATCAAGCTCCGCGCGATTTTATTTTCCGGACATCTCACTGCCACAGTCTCAAGACCCGCTCGAGTAGTAAGAGGAATTGTATCCTTAGACTTCAAAATTACGGTAAGCGGGCCCGGCATAAACCTTTTTGCCAGCTTATAGTAAATTTCATTCGTATAAGTATACTTTTCGGCATCCTCGGGGGTTGCTATATGAATTATAAGAGGGTTATCCGACGGTCTGCCCTTTGCTACGAAAATGTTTTTTACAGCTTCGGAATTTGTCGCATCCGCGCCAAGTCCGTAAACCGTTTCCGTCGGGAATACAACAAGCCCGCCGTTTTTGATTATTTCGGCGGCAGAGGATAATTTCAGATTTAAGTCATTATCCTCTTCTCTGACCTTTATAACATCAGTATTCACCGTCATCACCCCTCCCCCTTCAAGCGCTCAGCGGTATCCTGAGCTATAAGATCGGTAATCAATGAATCGATATCTCCGTTGAGAAAAGCCGTGAGTGTAAATATTGTTTTATTTATTCTATGATCGGTTATACGTGACTGAGGAAAGTTGTAGGTTCGTATCTTTTCGCTTCTGTCGCCGCTTCCCACCTGACTTTTTCTTGTAGAGGCAATCTTCTCGTCCTGCTCGCGTCTTTTCATATCGTAAAGCTTGGTATAGAGTATCTTCATTGCCTTTTCCTTGTTTTGAAGCTGGCTTCTTTCCTGGTCGCATTCAATAACAATACCTGTCGGCTTATGCGTAAGACGTACAGCTGATTCTGTTTTGTTTATATGCTGTCCGCCTGCACCGCTGGATTTACAGGACTCAATTTTTATATCTGCGGGGTTAACGTCAATTTCAACGTCCTCGGCTTCCGGAAGTACCGCAACGGTAACCGTAGAGGTCTGTATTCTGCCGTTGGATTCCGTAACGGGAATGCGTTGTACACGGTGTACTCCACTCTCAAATTTAAATCTTGAATACGCACCGTCGCCTATTACAAGGAAATTTATCTCTTTTATTCCCCCAAGCTCGGTTTCATTGATAGAAACCAGCTCAAGCTTAAAGCCCATCGAAGAGGCATACATTGAGTACATACGGTAAAGGTCAGCCGCAAAAAGTGCAGCCTCCTCGCCGCCTGCTCCCTGCCGTATCTCTATCACTACGTTGCGTGAGTCATTCGGATCCTTCGGTATAAGCAAAATACGAAGCTCCTCGGTCATCGCTTCGCAATTTGCGCGGTGAAGCTTGAATTCATCCTCTGCAAGCTCGCGAAGATCGGAGTCGAGAGATGAATCACGCATCATTTCATCCGCGTCCTTCATCTCTTTTTCCTCGTTCTTATATTCACGGTATTTTTCGATTATCGGCGTAAGATTTTTGTATTCCTTCATCAATGAGGAATATTCCTTATTGTCCGATACAATTTCGGGAAGAGTGATCATTTGTTCGATTTCTTTAAATCTGTCCTCTGCCCTTGCTAACTTATTAAACATCACTTTTCCTGCCTTAATTTTATAGTACCGAAAGAGTTATTAGTGGCACTATTTAACAAAAGCTGAAAAAGCCTCATATGCCGAGTACACATCGGCCTTTGACACAACCTCGTAGGGTGCATGCATAGATATAACGGGAACACCGATATCAACGGTTTCAATATTCAGCCCTGCAATATATTTCGCGACTGTTCCGCCGCCGCCCTCGTCAACCTTTCCGAGCTCAGCGGTTTGCCAGATTACACCGTTTTCGTCAAAAATTCTTCTGACGAATGATATAAGCTCGGCAGATGCATCGTTGGAATCGTTCTTACCTCTCGAGCCGGTATATTTACACATAGTAGCACCGCAAGAAATTATTGCACTATTTCTCTTCTCATACACATCCGCAAACGTGGGATCAAAAGCAGGCGCAACGTCGGCGCTAAGGCACTTGGAATTATATCTGACAACGGCTGCGTTCTTGCCGAGATTTTCGGATATTTCATCAATGATGTCAGAAAGGAATCGCGATTTCATGCCGGTAACACCGTCAGAACCGATTTCCTCCTTATCAGCAAGTACAACCAATGTGGTGTGACGGGTATCACTGTTGTCAATAAGCGCCGTAAGTGCAGGATATGCACAGACCCTATCATCATGCGCGTATGAGCCGATGAGCGCTCTGTCAAAACCTATATCGCGCGCTTTAAATGCGGGAACGAGTGAAAGCTCTGCGCTGAGAAGATCCTCCTCTGTTACGCCGTATTTTTCATTGAGAAGCGAAAGTGCTGTAAGCTTGATCTTTTCGTCCACGTCTTTATCGTCGTACGGAAGCGCTCCCACAAGAATGTTAAGATTTTCACCGGGAACCGCTTTGCCAAGGGTTTCGCTCGCCTGACGTGCAGCAAGATGAGGAAGAAGATCGTTTATATAGAAGACCGGATCATCCTCGGACTCTCCGACAGAAACCCTCACACATTCGCCGTTTGCCTTCATAATTACACCGTGAAGTGCCAAAGGTATAGCGGTCCACTGATATTTTTTAACGCCTCCGTAGTAATGTGTCTTAAAAAAGCACATTCCCGCGTCCTCGTACATAGGTACCTGCTTCAAATCTATTCTCGGAGCATCAATATGCGCGGCGATTATACGCATTCCGCATTTTTCAATATCCTCACTACCGACAGTAAATGCAATTACGCTCTTGCCGAGATGATTGAGATATCTTTTGTCGCCCACCGAAATTTTATCTCCGATTTTATATTCGGAAAAGCCTTTGGATTTCAGCATCTCGACAGCAACGATTGCCGACTCACGCTCGGTTTTCGCAGTATCAAGAAATTTCATGTATCCGTCGGCATACTCGTAAATCTTTTTTATCTTTTCGCTTGATGATTCCTCATACACGCTTTTTCTTCTGTACGAAAGCTTTTCAAGCATCTTTTTTCCCATTGACTCTGACATTTTTTTCTCCTTACATACCGATAATTTTATTTAAAACCTTAATAGCGGCATTCTCTGTCTCCGAAATATCACCGGAATTGTCGATTACGTAATCGGAATTTTCCTGAAGATATGCATCGGGAAGCTGACTGTTTATCCTCAATTTTGCCGCGTTTTCGGTTATATTGTCTCTCGCGATAATTCTGGATATTCGTGTATTTTCATCGGCAATAACGGCGATTATCGCATCGCACTCCTTGTTGAAACCGGATTCA
The DNA here is from genome assembly GCA_045614425.1 of Eubacteriales bacterium. Taxonomy (GTDB): domain Bacteria; phylum Bacillota; class Clostridia; order Oscillospirales; family CAG-272; genus UBA1740. The sequence continues at coordinate 26,487 of JAZLCX010000068.1, forward strand.
AAGAGCAGCGGCGCATCCACAAGGGCTGCTTTTGCTCCGTCTTTCTTAAACGCTTTAAGCATATCACGCGTCGCATCCAGAACGAATTTATGAGAAATGAGGTTTAATTTACGTCTGTTTTCCGAAGAAGCATCGCCGGAAAAAACTATTTTTGAAAGAGCTCGGCGATCAAGCGCGCCGTTTTCGTTTAATATTTCCTCTCCGAACTCACTGACCAAGGCGTCAAGACACGGAGATTTTCGTGACGTAAGATCATGGTAAACGGCATCGGTATTGACACTCGGTATACCACGTTCTAAAAATATTTGACTTACTGTGCTCTTTCCGCTTCCGCTTCCGCCGCAAAGACCTATTACTTTCAAAACGCAAAACCTCCCCATTATTTATAATTATTATACATCATAACTATGTACAAAGTCAAGTTATGAATATCAGTTTTTGGAAAAATGAATATTATTTAATAGAGCGAAGAGAATATATCGTATAAGCTTGGAGGTAATATGGATTTTACTCTGCCTAAAAACACGTATTTTTCAGCCGCGAACGGCTTTTCCGGTTTTCGCAGCTACTTCCCCGACACGTTTAACCCGAAAAAATACAAGAGAGTCTTTATATTGAAGGGCGGCCCCGGTACAGGAAAAAGCACACTTATGAAAAAAATGCTGAAGAGCTTCGAAGGCCCGACTTATCACGTAGAGGCAATTCTCTGTTCATCCGACCCGGCATCGCTTGACGGAATCATAATAGAAAAGGAAAAACAAAAAATTGCCGTAATCGACGGCACTGCTCCTCACCAAACCGATCCGAAGCTCCCGGGATGCGTCGATGAGATTATAAATTTGGGCTCTGCCTGGTCCTGTGAGTACCTTATTGCTCACAGAGAAGAAATCGAAAAATTAAACACTAAAAAGGCCGAACATTACAAAAGAGCTTACAACTTTTTACATCTTGGCGGAAACTTTTTCGAATGCATTTCACGCATTGTAAACAGAGCCTACAAAAAGAATGATTCACAACTCATAAATGACATATTATACGATATAAAGCATATAAATTCGGGCAGTATTGAGAAAGTGCGATTGTTAAGCTGCTTTGGTAAGAACGGATACAAGCGTCTTGACATCACCTCTTTTACAGGAAAGCACAATATATCTGTCAGTGGCAGGTACGGTTCGGAATTTATATTTATGAATCATCTTTTACACCGAGCAAAAAATATCGGCACAAAATATATCCGATATCCCTCACCCTATTCGGAGGAACTTACGGAAGCCATTTATTTAGAAGAAAGCGACACCTTTATTTTATGCGGTGATGATTTTTCAGATGTTATCGACAGCTCAGCGTTTCTTTCGGAATACGTACTCGGTGATAATATTGAAGGGATCGATTACTGTTACAAAGAATTTGAAAATGTCACACAGTTATCCGAAAAAGAATTTATGTCGGCATCAGAAAGTCATTTTGCACTTGAGTCGATATATACCGCAGCTATGAATTTCGGAATCATTAAAGATATCGAAGATAAATTGCGTGAGGATATTTATTTTTATTTAAAATAATTTGGTTTATTGACATCTTGGGGCTTTTATGCTAAAATGTTAATGGCAATAAATATGGGGCGTTGCCTAGGCAACACCCCATTGAATATTAAAGAGCTTTAACTATGTTTTCTGTATCCTTCGCAATAACGAGCTGCTCGTTTGTAGGTATCATATAAACGAGAACCTTAGAATCGTCTGCAGAAATCTTTACAGGCTCACCCGAGTGACCGAAGTCATTTCTGGACTTGTCAATCTTTACTCCGAGATACTCAAGACCGGAAAGCGCAAGCTCGCGAATGTATGGAGCGTGCTCACCGATGCCGGCAGTGAATACAATACCGTTAAGTCCGCCCATTGAAGCAGAATATGCACCGATAAATTTCTTTATCTGGTAGCAAAGCATATCGTAAGTGAGCTTTGCTCTTTCATTTCCCTCTTTCATTGCGCGTTCAACGTCTCTTGAATCCGAGCTGACTCCGCTTATACCCTCGAAACCGCACTTCTTATTCATGTAGGTTTCCATTTCTTTAGGAGTGTAGCCCTTCTTCTCCATTATGAAAGGTACAATTGCAGGGTCAATTGAGCCGCATCTCGTGCCCATCATGATACCGTCAAGGGGAGTAAAGCCCATAGAAGTATCAACGCACTTTCCGTCTTTAACAGCTGATATGGACGAGCCGTTTCCGATGTGGCAGGTAACAATCTTTGTTCCCTCAGCAGATCCGCCCATGAGCTTAATCATTTCGCCGCTTACATATCTGTGGCTGGTTCCGTGAGCGCCGTATCTGCGGATTCCGTAGTCCTCATACATATCGTAAGAAACTGCGTACATATACGCTTCCTTACTCATTGTCTGATGGAATGCAGTATCAAATACGAGAACCTGAGGAGTTTTCGGCATAACTGCGGTGCAACCCTTAATACCCATGATGTGCGCGGGAGTGTGAAGAGGTGCATAAGATACGCACTTTTCAAGAGTAGCCATTACCTCATCGGTTACGAGCATAGATTCGGTGAAGAACGGTCCGCCATGGACAACTCTGTGTCCGATTGCCTCTATTTCATCGGGAGAGTTGATGCAACCTACCGAGGAATCAAGAAGTGTTTCAACAACAAGCTGAATAGCTGCCGAGTGGTCAGCAAGTGAGGTTTCCTTTATATACTCCTCCTTGCCCTGTGTTTTATGCATAAGACGCGAGCCTTCAATTCCTATTCTCTCGCAGTTACCTTTAGCCATAACAACGCCGGTATCGGTATTGAAAAGCTGGTATTTAAGAGAGCTGGAACCTGCATTTACAACTAATACGTTCATAAAAATATCTCCTTTATTAAATTACTATACCATTATACAACATATTTATAAAATTATCAACACTAAATTTAAATTTTATCATTTTTTAGGAGGACGTTATGAAAACGGTTGCCATCATATCCGAATATAATCCGTTTCATAGCGGACATCTTTATCAAGTTAATAAAATTCGAGAGGAGTTTGGCAGTGACACCAGAATTGTAGCCATTATGAGCGGCAACTTCACTCAGCGCGGCGAGATAGCAATAATGGATAAGTTTCTTAGAGCTGAGTGTGCCGTAAGGTGCGGTGTCAATTTAGTGCTTGAGCTCCCGTTTCCCTACTCTATATCAAGTGCCGAATTCTTCGCAAAAAGCGGCGTGAAAATTGCCGACTCACTCGGCGTTGTCGACATAATCTCATTTGGCAGCGAGCTCGGAGATATAGGCGCTCTTAAGTCTGTTTCCGAAAACATATCATCGACGAAGTATAAAACACGCCTTAAGGATGCGCTTGAATCCAACGCCAACCAAAACCTAGGTTATCCCAAGCTTTGCGAGATAGTTTACCGTGAGCTGTACGGTGAAGGCGTCACCTCGGATTTCTTCTCTCCCAACAATATACTTGCACTTGAATACATTAAGGCGATATCAGAGAGAAAAAGCAGCATTATTCCACACACACTCAAACGTGCCGGAGCCGGATATTCGGAGGAAAAAATCGTATCCGCAGAATTTCAAAGCGCTACTGCAATCCGAACTTTAATCAATTGCGATATGCAGTCTGCTCTTGATTTTATACCGAAAAATGCGAAAAACACACTTTTTACAGCATACAATGATAAAAAATTCCCCTGCAACCAGGAAAAGCTTTCCTCTGCAATTATTTCCCATTTCAGATTAAATTCACCCGTTGCAAATACCGATATTCACGATGCCTCGGGCGGTTTATATAATCGCTTACAAAACGCGAGTTTTGAAGCAAACAGCTTTGCTGAACTAACGACCATCGCCGATACTAAAAAGTATACCTCGGCGAGAATCAGACGAGCAATTTGGTATTCCTTCTTTGGCGTAACCTCCTCCATAGTTAAGGAACTACCAAGCTACACGCAGGTTCTCGCAATGGATACTGTCGGTAGGTCTATCCTGAAAGACGTAAAGAAAATGAGCGCCTTTCCCGTTATAACCAAGCCCTCGTCCTATGAGTTTATTTCCGACCCCGCAAAGGAGAGAAAGCTGCTCGCCGACAAGGCTGATGCGGTTTTTCAGCTCACAAAGCCTAAAGCCCACTCGGGAAGCGCAGCGCTTACAGCCACGCCGTATGTAATGGATTGAGTCGATATCTTAACATTATCGTCTTTTGTCGAAGCTATTTACTTGCAAAAATAACTTTGATATCATTATATACGAAACTGGACAAGCAAGCCGTCATTTTCAAATAAAAAGAAAGGAGATTTTCTATGTTAAACGCAAACGGCGTTGATGCCGGCGAATTCCTTGAATACAAAGGAAGACCGCTAGTACGTAAGGACAATGATATTTACTACGGCGATTTGTCAGAAAACTATCATGTTTTTATGATGATTATGGCTGAAAAGCCCTCATCGAAAGGTACAGAAGTTCCTGATACTATAATGGTACAGCTCATGGCGAAAAATTCTATGCGCCCCGAGAAGCAGACCATTTCGAAGAGCCTCACAGATGCGCTTGAAATCGCAGATGCGTGGCTTGAACGTTACAACAAATAAGACAAGTAACTTGTCAACGTGCATACCCGTTTTGTCGGATATGCAAGGAGGTAAAAATGAAGATGTTGAAACTGAACAGCCTGGAAAGGCTGATCGCTTTCGTGCTTATTACCGTTCTTTTGCTTTGCGTAGTTGGATTCGCAGCAGGAGGACGGCAATCTGCACCCACTAATGAGCCGGATAGCGGTGAAGTCGGAAATAACACCGACAATACCGATGAAAATACAGACGGAAACAATCAAAGCACGAGTACAACTCCGCCAAGCAACAAAGATGAAAACTCAAATCCAGAGACAAACAGATATTATAACACTCTTACCGGACTCGAGGTATCGGAACAGCAATACCTTACGTGTCCGATTGGTTTTACAGTAAACCCCGAGCTTCCCATCTACGGAATTTCAAGCTCTGACTTGACTATTGAATTTCCAATTGAAAATGGCAAAAGCCGACTTCTCTCCTACACTACAAATAACACGGTTCTTTGGAAGGTCGGTTCGCTGGCCCCTACCCGAGCATTTATTTCCGCATCGTCAAATTTCTTTGGCGGTGTTGTTGTTTCTTACGGAAATGACGACATCATAAAGTACAGCGTTTGGGATGCTTCGAAAATTAACCTGGACGTTTCAAAAATATCCGGATGCTATTACGTAGAAAATACCCTTTACATATACACAAGCGGCGATATGGTTAACTCAGCGTTGCAAAACGCACACGGCTTAGAATCTACGGAATATAAAGCTCCCCCCTACATTTTTTCAAACGGCGAGGTTCATGGCAACACTGTTGCAAATTCTGTCGTTCTTCCCTATTCCTCTCAAAATGAAACCGAGCTTTATTACTCTGACAGCACAGGAAAATACTCATACTACAAGGCCGGAACAAGAAAGAATGATATGCTAACCGGCAAAAATATAGCCTTTACAAACGTTTTTGTTTTATTTGCAAATGCGACAACCTATGAAAAAGCAGACGGAACAGAGCTTATAGTTGACAACACATCCGGTGGATCCGGATATTATATTTCAAAGGGCACTTTGACCGAAATTAAATGGTCGATCGATGAGGGCGGCGCACTCATCTTTACAAAACTGAACGGAGAGAAACTATCAGTTAATCGCGGTAACGCGTATATCGGCTATTTTAAAGCCTCAATGGTTTCTTCGGTTAAAATAGGATAACAAAAAAGCACTCCCCTTCGGACTTTGATTCTGACGGGGAGTGCTTTTGCTGTTATATTATATATTCGTATCGAGTCAACGTTATAATAAATTCAAGCGGTTGCTAAGTTTAATTCGGAAATTAAAGGCTTAAGTATAAATGTCCTTTATTTACAAATACTAACAGCACCCCTAAAATTAAAAGGAGAGCATACAAATATATATGAAAGCTACAGGAATTGTAAGACGCATCGATGACCTCGGTCGCGTTGTTATACCTAAAGAAATAAGACGCACTATGCGTATTCGGGAAGGCGACCCGCTTGAAATATACACAGACAGAGAGGGCGAGGTCATTTTTAAGAAATATTCCCCTATCGGCGAACTTCACGCATTTGCCACCGAATATGCGGAAACCCTTCAAAAAACGGCGGGATTGCCTATTTTTATATGCGACAGAGATGCTATTATCACTGTTTCGGGCGCTTCGAAACGTGAATATACCGACAGAAAAATCTCACATTCACTTGAAGAGATTATAGAATCGCGAACCTTATATACACGCGGTCAAGGCCGAGAAACAATTCCCTTGACAGATGACGGATCGCATTACGTAAGCTGTGCGATGCCCATTCTTGCGGAAGGCGACATCATCGGTTGTGTTGTCTCCGGGTGGCAGTATGACCAATCAACCAGCGATAAAATCAGCGATAATATCGAATCAAAGCTAATTCAGACCGCCGGAATTTTTCTCGGAAAACAGATGGAAAGTTAATTAGTTAATAAACCAAAAAGAGGAACTGCATTTACACAATTCCTCTTTTTTATCGTTGTCTGAAATATTCAGGCACTTTGATTATTATTTTATTTTATCGCCCGTAAGAACTATGCCGAATATTTCGGCTCCGCTTGATTTAAGCGCTGCTTCTGCTTTGTCAAGCATCTTGACGGTGGAATGTTTTTTTCTTGCTACGAGCAAGCAGCCGTTAACTCGGCTTGTAAGTAAAAGTGTGTCCGAAAATTCAGTTACCGGGGCGGTATTGATAATGACGTAATCATAACGCTCCTCGCACTTTGCGAAAAACAGTGCTGTTTCTTCCGAACAAATCAGCGATGCAGGATTAATAATCGGCGTTTTACATACAGATATATCGAGATTCGAAATATCGGTTTTGTTAACGGTTATATCACCAACCTCAATGTCAGCACAATCGCTTACCTCTAGCTTCCCTTTAATAAATTCCGAAACGCTTGATGTACGCATATCAAAATCAAGAAGCAAGACTTTGCTGTCACGTAAATTTTCCGCAAGTGATATTGCAAGATTTATCGCAACCGTATCTTTTCCCTCGCCGTACGAAGCCGAACAAACGGCAATCTTTTTACATTTATCCTCTATTGAGATATGAAAAAGATTTGTGCAAAGCGCATTATATGCTTCTCTCAGCTGAAAGGAACTGCTTTGAGAAATAATTTCAAATGAAGGCTCACAAACGTTTTTCTTTTTTAAAAACAACATCTCTCACGCCTCCAACGTACTTTTTTTCTCTGAGGAATTTAAGGGTATAATACCAATAATCGGTATATCAAAATTATCCTCAATTTTCTTTTTATCGCGTATTACGGTGTCAAGTGCCGAATAAATAAGCACTGCCACAGCAGAAATACCGCCGCCTAAAATAAATCCGATGATTGCTGATTTAATCGTATTTTTTGCATTAGGAACGGTGGCCTTAAGTGAGTGGTCATATATAGTAACATTGAACGCATTGGGCATGTAATCGTAAAACTCCACCGGTATGTAAGTTTCCAGTTCGCGAGAAATCACGTATGAAAGCTCGGGATCTCCCGTTGTCACGGTTAATCTGAGCATACCGTTTCCAAGGAACTTATAACCTATCACCCCACGCAAAAAATTCGGTGTAAGATTTGTATACTTATTTTCATTGTCTTTGTTTATATCACCAATAAATTTATACAGAAAATCCTCGGAATACACTTTATAGGACATTGTAGATATAATACTTTCAACCATATCTACATCCGCAATATTGAGAGATGGGGTTTCTTTGCGTATATGCATAACTGTTTTTGAGGTGTACGTATCCTTCACAAAAAAAGCGGCATAGGAAAACATTACTGCTGAGACAACGAGCGCTGCGATGACTATTAACCACAACTTACCGATAAATATGCCGAGAATGTCTTTGAAAGTAATCTCTTCATTTTTTCTTTTCATAAAACCCTCTTTTAAAAATACTTAATAAAGTTATTATAATATATTTGCCTAAAATTGTCAAGTTAAAAGTTCCAAAAGAATAAAAACGGTAGCAGAACTACCGTTTTTATGATAATTTATTGAAATTTTGCTTCGCTGTTCTGGAGCATACCGTAATTTTTCTTAGCATCATTCCAACCGAGATCCAAACAACCGTTTGCCTTAAACGCATCTCCGGTGTGAATAAGATCCATTATGTAAGCATTTGCTCCCTCTTTAACTCTTACAAAATCACCGTTAACATTAGTATAATTAGATCCAAGTACGCCGTATTGGAGAATATTTCTGAGTGTAACGTCGGTGTTGATTTTGTATATCATCTGCATTGCACGATCATTATACTTTGCGGTTGTGTTAACGATTGCGAACGCGGACGCAAATGCATCGTCAACGGTTACAATAGGCTTTGCAATAACATTGCAGAAGTTCTCTTCGGAAAGCTCAAATCTGTCCTCATATGCACCACTTACCACACGAACGTAATCACCTGCGTTAAGACCGAGTTTGCCAATATCCTCAATAAGAGCGGCTGCGTCGTCAAGCGACTTATAAGAGGAAAGCTCAGTATTTCCGTATTTAAGGGTATGCATTGCAATCTCTTTATTAATAACGAGGTACTGATACTCACCAAGCGGACGATTGTTAGGAACAGTGAAAAGCTTACCGTCAGCACTCTTTGATGCCTGAAGAAGCGCACTCGCTATCTGAGTATTAAGTCTACCGTAATCTCTTGAGTTATAATAAGAAGTAAGATCCACCAACTTGTTCGCGCTCTTCAAGGAATCAAACATGTCGGCGCTATTTATAAGAATTATGTGCGGTGCATTGGCTCCGCCGTTATTTATGGCAGCCGTTATAGCCTCTTCATAGCCCGATTCCGAAAGATAGAACACATTAAGCTCTGTATTGAACATCGTCTTTGTGTAACCGGCAATTCTCATGCTTACGGAATTTTTAGCATCTTCTGTAGTATCATCGCTCGTGATGATATACATATTAAGGTCAAGGCGCTCAGCCTTTTCAACTTTTTCGGGATAATCGCCAATTCCGTCACCGATTTCAGAATCATCCGAACAGGAAACCAGAAGTGTGCATGACAGAACTAAACACAAAAGCAAGCACAAAAATTTCTTCATTATGTAAAACCTCCAGGAAGGACTAATTATTTACTAAGATATTCTACTATATAAAGACCAAAAAGTCAAGACTTTTTTGGCTTTTTAGGGTTTAAAGCGCTTTATATGTCGATTTGCACAAAAGTGCTTTAGAACATTTGTTCATTTTAGCTTGTCAAATAGTCTTTGAGCGTCTTCGAACGAGAAGGATGTCTGAGCTTACGAAGTGCTTTTGCTTCTATCTGTCTTATTCTTTCTCTTGTAATTTGGAATTGCTTTCCAACCTCTTCAAGCGTTCTCGGTCTTCCGTCTTCAAGACCGAATCTGAGCTTGATTACTTTTTCTTCTCTGGGGGTGAGTGTGTGAAGTATGTTGCAAAGTTGCTCACGAAGAAGCGAATAAGATGCAGAATCGGAAGGCGCGGGAGAGTCCATATCCTCAACAAAATCACCGAGATGGCTATCCTCCTCCTCGCCTATCGGTGTTTCAAGCGATACAGGGTCTTGGGCAATTTTCATTATTTCGCGAACCTTCTCAGCGGTAATTCCAAGATGCTCTGCAATTTCATCGGTGGTGGGCTCACGTCCGAATTCCTGAAGAAGCTGACGCGCGGTTCTTGATACCTTGTGTATGGTTTCAACCATATGAACGGGAATTCTTATCGTACGTGCCTGGTCGGCTATTGCACGAGTGATTGCCTGTCTTATCCACCAAGTAGCATAGGTTGAGAACTTATATCCCTTGCTGTAATCAAATTTTTCAACAGCCTTGATAAGACCGAGATTTCCCTCTTGTATAAGATCGAGGAAATACATACCCTTTCCTACGTGACGCTTTGCTATGCTGACTACAAGGCGAAGGTTTGCTTCGATAAGCTCGTCCTTTGCAGCCTTACTTCCAAGAGATATCTGCTCGGCGAGATACATTTCGCGCTCGGGAGTAAGAAGCGGTATCTTTCCTATATCTTTAAGATACATGCGGACAGGGTCATCTATTGCAAGCCCTTCGGAATTGAGAAGCTTGTCCATTTTATCAGCTTCATAATTCTCAACGTCGCGTTCAACATCCTTAAGAGTTTCGCTGTCTAAGTCATCGGGATTTGCCGATTCAAGATCTACCTGAGTCAAGTCGTAATCTATGTCCTCAAGAGCCTTCATTATGTCTGAATTAAGAATTCCGCCATCGTTTTTGGAATCCATAATATCATTTGCATCAATTTTTTCTCTTCCCATCTCTTTTACCATCCTTTAAGTTATTTTCTCATGGAGTCAAGTAATTTATTCAAATCATCAATCGATCTAACGCTCTCGGCGGCTTTCTTTTGTACCGAAGCGCGCAGTGTATTAATGCTTTCAAGAAGAACCGACGGTCCGTTTTCTGCAAGGTCCATGCGGACAATCTTCATTTTTGTAATTCTGCCGACCTCTTCGGTAGAAAACTCTTCATTCATGTCGTCGATATTTGCCCTGCCCTCTGAATACGCCTTTTCGATATATTCAAATACACGTTTATTAAGCTCAGTATAAAAATCCTCACTGGTAAGGAGCTTTTCCTCAAACACCCGTTTTCGATGCTCGGGATAAAGCAACAGTAGGCCGAGAATGCTTTCCTCGTTTTTGGCAATACCGGGGGCTTTAGCAAAATCAAGGTTAACTCTGTCTGAATATCCCGCTGCGGTTTGTTTAACTCTCTGACTTTCCTGCTTTTTGAAATTCATGTATTGCAGCCGCACAAGCCTCTCAACATCTTCCTTGATGCTTTTAGCGTTAACCTTCAGTTTTTCAGCTACTGTCTGTATGTAAATATCTTTTTCTGCCGCGGAATAAACCTGCGAAATGATTTTTTCGAGTTCTACGAGGGCATTAATTCTATCTTGCGGAAGATTGATATCATACTTTGAAAGCACACTCTCCATATTATATTCAAACTTACTTTTTGAAGCATTAACAACCTCGAGGAATTTATCCTTGCCGTATGTTTTTATATATTCATCAGGGTCCTTCGCGCCCGGAACCTTTATAACTCCGACATCGAGTCCCACCTCGGAAAGAAGCTTCATTGCTTTCTGCGCCGCCTTTTGTCCGGCCTCGTCAGCATCGTATGAAATTATTACCTTCTTTGTATAACGGCTGAGCATACGTGCTTGTTCGGATGTAATCGCGGTTCCGAGTGTTGCCACCGCGTTTGTAAATCCGGCGGCATGTAGGGCTATAACGTCCATGTACCCTTCGCAAAGTATAAGTGATTCTGCGCCTGTATTTTTTGCGAAGTTCAGCGCAAAGAGATTCCTCGATTTTTTAAATACAGGAGTATCCATTGTGTTTTTATATTTAGGCTTTGAATCATCCATTACTCTGCCGCCAAATGCTATAATA
>JAZLCX010000069.1:0-3524 GCA_045614425.1 Eubacteriales bacterium
GGCAGTATTATGGGTTGGCTTTTCCCGAGCAATATAGTTATTGCTTTTATCGGTGGCTTCCTTCGTAATATGGGTTGGCTTCCCAATGCATACATATTTGCAACGCTTCTGTGCTTTGCTTACGATAGCATTGAGCACAAATCACACCTTCCTCTTGAAGGACTTATGGGTGTTGCGGTGGTTACGGCTTTGCAGGCGCTCATTTACGCTCCCTTTGCAGGCGGATATGAGTCAACTATTCTCAAAATGGGCTTTGTTGACGTTGAGGGTGTAATGCCCAGCGCAGAGGTTATCAGCTTTATGAACAGCGCCTTCTATCTCTTTGACGCGGCGCTTGCACTTATCGTTGTTATCTTGCTTCCGTTCGTGGACGTAGAGAAAAAGCTGCCCGAAATAAACGCAGAGCTTGAAAAGCGCAAGGAAGTAGCTCTTTCAAAAAATTCTGAAGAATAAAATCACTTAAAAGAGGTTCTTTTATGGAAATCACAATTGATCGAAATACACCAACGATACCAACTGATTTTTCATGGCAGTTTGGACTTGGAAACGATCACGCATACCAGCTTCACAGAACCGACGTGTGCGAGCATATTAAGCTCTCTCACGATGAGCTTGGCATCAAATACATACGCTGCCACGGTATTTTTGACGACGATATGCTCACCTATCAGCGGATGGGCGATTGCAGAATGTTCAGATCGGTTCCCTTCAACAATAAAATTAAAGAAATCAATTTCCGTCAGGTAGGACACGTTTACGATAATCTTCTATCCTGCGGTGTAAAGCCCTTCGTAGAGCTTTCATTTATGCCCTCTGCTCTTGCAAGCGGAAAAAAGCTGGGCCTCAGATACGACCCCAATATTACTATGCCGAAATCTCTTAAGGCGTGGAGCGAGTATATTAAAAAGTTTATTCGTTTTCTTATTGATAGATACGGCGAGGAAGAGGTTGAGACTTGGTATTTTGAAGTTTGGAACGAGCCGGATTTAAGCTGCTTTTTTGCTGGTACGAAAAAGGAGTATTTTAAGCTTTACGAAGCAACGGTAAGGGCTATAAAGGAAGTTTCACCCAAGTTGCGAGTAGGCGGCCCTTCAACCAGTGCTTGTCTTTGGCTTAAGGATTTTCTCGATTTTTGTGAACAAAACAATGTTCCTTGCGATTTTGTTTCTACCCACCATTATCCCGGAGATGCATTTGGAAACTTTATTAATTACAAGAATGTTAAGCAGATGTTTACCTCCGCTATGGACGCGGTCAAGAACCGCAAGCCTCTTAGCGACGCGATGACTAATATGTTCTTTCTTCCCGAGGATTTTCTCCGTTGGGATAAGGGAACGCTTGCCCGTATGGACGACGAGGCAAAGGCAAAGGTCGGAGACCTCCCCTTGTTCATTACCGAGTGGAACTCTATGGCGGTGTTCGGCTCTCCCGTACACGATGAGAAATATTCGGCGGCATTCGCGGTAAAGAGCTGTATGGATCTCAATAATACCTTGGGCGGATATATGTTTTGGTGTTGTTCTGATCTGTTTGAGGAGCAATTCATGCTGCCAAAGCCATTTGTCGGTAGCTTTGGTATAGTATCTAACGACGGTATTCCTAAGCCTAATTTCTGGGGCTTCAAAATCTTATCACAGCTCTATGGGAAGCGTCTTAAATTACCTATGCGTACAAACGAAGCAGTGGAATATGCGGCGTTCGTTGACGGAGATAAAACGCAAATTTTGCTCTTTGCACAGGATCAGGATTATTTCAAAAATGACTCTCACGAGATCAGGTTAGAAATTAACTGCAAAGCAAAAACAGCTACCGTTCAACGCATTGACGATACGCATTGTAATCCTAAGGCGGAATGGATCAAGATGGGTAGCCCCGATAATTTAACCCTTAAGCAAGTGGCAAAAATTAAGGAAAAAACAAGGCTTGTAGCTGAGGATTATCCCTTTGAAACCGAGCAAGAAAAAACAAAATTAACTATCACACTCAGCACAAATGATGTTGTTTTAATAACTCTAACGTAAAACGGAGATTTTTATGGCAAAATTTCAGATTTTCGGAACATCGTCGCCCGAAATATCAAAAAGAGAAATTGAGCATGCAAGACTTGCTCGAGAGGCGGCGGCAGATGGCATAGTATTGCTTGAAAACAATGGCATTTTGCCATTAAAGCCTCAAAAGATTGCGCTTTTTGGCGGCGGTAGCCGTATGACTGTAAAAGGTGGTGCAGGCTCGGGCGATGTTCACGAAAGATATAGCGTAAGTATTGAAGAGGGGCTTAAAAATGCCGGATTTACCTTTGAGAATACTCTCTGGATGGACAGGTTCGCTGGGAAATATCAGCGTGAGCTTAAAGCGTGGTGCGAAGGGATTGAAAAGGACATAAAGAAGTTTAACCCTATTCAAACTATGCAGATGTTTATTTACATAGGTGAGCATCCAAAACCTTATCCATCAGTCACCCCCATACTTCCCGACGAGCTTTGCAATGCAGATACAGCTATTTATGTACTTTCAAGACAAGCAGGAGAAGGCTTTGACCGCAGAGTGGAAAAGGGAGATTATCTTCTCTCGGATGTTGAGGAAGAAAGCTTGAAGCTACTCTCAAAGCACTATAAAAAGCTTATTTTAGTGCTGAACTGTGGCGGAGTAATTGATCTTTCGATCCTTGACGAGATCAGAATTGATGCGGTAATCTTCTGCGGTCAAGGAGGAATGGAGGGTGGAAACGCTCTTGCCGATATATTGACAGGAAAGGTTAATCCCTCCGGACGCCTTACAGACACTTGGGCGAAAAGATATGAGGATTATCCTTCTGCCAACACCTTCGGGCACAGAAACGGCGACCTTGAAAACGAGGAATATAGTGAAGATATCTACGTCGGCTACCGTTGGTTTGACAAAAACGATATCAAACCGCGATTTGAGTTTGGCTTTGGACTAAGCTATACCGAGTTTGATATTAAGGTAATTGATTTTGCAAACGGAAAAATAACCGTTGACGTTACCAACATCGGCAAAGTAGCAGGTAAAGAGGTGCTGATGGTCTATTCATCAAAGCCATCCTCTGATTGTGAGAAAAAAGTCCTTGTTGCTTTTGCAAAAACAGGATTGATCGGTGCGGGAGCAACCGAGAGAGTAGAAATAACATTTGATTTATCAAGGGCTGCAACCTTTGTGGAAGAAATATCCGCTTTCATTATTGAAAAGGGTGAGCACACCATTCTTCTCAATGGTAATGTGTGTGGCAAAATCAATATTGAAAATGAAATTACCTTAGAAAAGGTTTCGCCCATAACACAGGGCGAACACAAACAATATAACGAAGCTTTCTCTCCTAAAGTCAACAAGATTTTATCAAAGCTTAGTGATAAAGAGAAGGTTATGCTCGTTACGGGCGGTGGATACGATATAAGATGCTATAATAATGTAATGGGCGCGGCAGGACGCACCTGCACAAAGCTTTTGCGTAAAGGTGTTCCAAATATCGTTATGGCAGATGGTCCTGCCGGTCTTAACGTAAATCA
>JAZLCX010000070.1:0-21331 GCA_045614425.1 Eubacteriales bacterium
CTGTTGAATTTTCTGGTGAGAAGTCCCTTTTCTTCAAGATGCATATAGCATGCTCTGTCACAAGCTCTTCCGCAGATTGATGTGCGGTAGAAATGCTTTGCCGGAGGATAGAAATACGTGCTGTCAAGTATATCCTTCGCTCCGTCAATATCAAACTTTGCACTTCCGTTTATTATGTCAAGACGGTTGTCAAAGCCAAGATATGCCTCGGGAGGCATAAAGGGGTTCTTCGTACCGTTAGCACCGTTATAATACACCGCACAGCGCCATGAGTCAATGCATCCGTCATCGGCAATCGCGCGACCGGGGCATGCCTTTATACACTCGTTACAGCCGTCGCAAAGCGAGGGTGTAAGAACGGGGGATTCTTCAAGCTCCATATCGGTAAGAATGAAGCAGTAACGGACGAACGGTCCGTATTCCTCGGTAAGAAGGCTGCCTATCTTGCTTTTCTCTCCGAGTCCGCACTTAACGGCACAGTCAAGGAAATCAAGCTGATTTTCTGCCTTTACTCCGTGATATACGTCGGTGTAGTCAACCTCGGGGTTGGTAGTTCCCTCTTCGTTAAGGATAAGGGGGCTCTTGCGCTGAGGAAGTGCTATATAGCCGTCCTCCTCGATAAGATTCGAGACGCGAAGAAGCGCCATAGGCATTACGGTTTCCTCGAGATTTTCGACACCCATGGTGGTATACTGATAATAAGTAGTTCCCTCTTCTACTCCGCGGAAGATACCGCGAAGAATACGAAACGCAAGTCCAATAACCGTTTTAGTGCCCGGGAAGATACGGAATATGGCGTCGTCCTTATCAAAGCGGCTCGCCGGTGCAAAGCCAACTATATCCGCATCGCATTTTTTTGCAAGCTCTATTATCTTGTTTCTCATATCTTTCCTTGCTCCTTCAAATGTTTGTAGCACACGGTTTCACAGGATTTTCCGCAAAGGCATGCCAGATATCCAAAATGCGTTTTAGGTAAAAAGTTGAGTTCCGGATAAATTGCCTGTGCGCTCACGCTGTCAAATCTCTTCTCTCCGTTTATGATAGCCTCACGTTCCGGATTATCCTTAAGGAAATCCTCGGTCATAAAGGGATTAGACTTGTGTGCTCCGCGGTAGTAAACGCTACACTGCCAGGTGTCAACGCCGTCTTCGGAAATTGCTTTTCCGGGGCAGGCGGAGAGACACTTGCCGCACTTGTCGCAAAGCTCCTCGGCGAAGGGCTCGTCACATTCAAGAGGCATATCGGTTACTATGAATACCCAGCGCATAAAGCTTCCGTATTTCGGAGCGATTACTCTGCCGTGCATACCGACAGAACCGAGACCGCAAACCTGTGCCGCTTTATTGTAATCAATAATTACGTCGGGAGCGGGCTTGCCCTCCTCTACGGGAGAAGCGAACTGCAATTCGTAAATACGGTTAACCTCGGGGTTGGTGCTCTTATCACCTTTAACTCTGAAGCCGGGCACACTTCTCTGAAGGCAGGCATCGTATCCCGCGTCCTCAATCATAGCTCCCATCTTCAGAAGGAATATTTCAGCGAAGCTCTCGTCGGTATACTTTACGGCGAGATTGGTGTAGTTAAAATACTGTCTTTTATCTTCCATTGCCATATAAAGACCTCTCGGAACGGGAAGACCGAATCCGATGATACAGGTCGCGTTAGGCAGAATGGAAAGCGGGTTGTGCTGAGGGTCGTCGCCGATAAAATACTTAATATCGCCGATACCGCATACGCCCGCGCCAAGCTCCTTGGCTTTTTCTTTAATCATAGCAGAAGTTATCATTATGTATCCCTCTCTTATCTATCCATTTTCCAAGCCTTCATTTCGTGACGGAGAGGATTCTCGAATCTACCCTCCATGCAGCCGCCCTTTTTCTCGAGCATGCTTACGCAAGCGCGGATACAACCGCCGCATTTTGCCATATTGTATCCGACCCAGCTCGGAAAATATTTTTCAAGCGAGGTATAAACCTTCATAACCTCTTTCTCATTTGCTATGTCGGTAACGCCTTCAAGAAGGTCGAGCATACCGCCCTCGTTCTTGTCGAATACCTCTTTCGGAACGAAGGGGTTATAGTATCTGCCGCCGTGAGTATAGAATGCATAGCAGCGCCACATATCTATATCGCCCCACTCACAAAGCTTGCCGTCAAGGTCAACCGTTATGGTTTTGCCGGAATTTATTGCAGGAATACAGCCGCCGGGACATTCACGAACGCAAGCGCCGCACTTTCTGCAAAGGGGCTTGCCGGAATACATTTCGTTGTATTCAAGCTCTGCATCGGTGAATATAAATGCAACTCTCTGCAAGGGTCCGAACTCGGGGGTAAGAAGCATTTTGCTCCATCCGATTTCGCCAAGACCGCAGGCAACTGCGGCAAGACGGAACTGGAACTGCAAATCCGGGGGCTGCTTACCGTCTTCTACGGCTCTCGTAAACTGTACGCTTCTATGGTGTGCGGTTTTGCCCTTAGCATGCTTGCTGATTTCTATCTGCTCCTCGGGAGAGAGAGTATTTCCGGGCGAGCCGTCCATATCCGAAACCGCGCCGCGCGCACCGGTGTTGCGGTAAACGAATGCCTCGTAGCCTGCGTCCTCAATTACCTTTCCTACGTGGTAAAGTACGGCAGGGGCGTGAATTTCGTTTATTCCGCCGTACGCCATAGAGGGATACTGATAAAACTGTGTTCCCTCTTCAATTCCTCTCTGCACACCGCGGGGAATGCGGAATGCCATAGCTATACAGCTTTTTGCCTCGGGGAAAAGAAACTGCGGATTCATTACGTCGGGTGCGCCCTTAAAGCGAGACATAGGTCCTATGCCGCAAAGGTCGGCGCCTGCTTCAAATGCCGCTTCTTTAATCATTTTGCTGGTAAGCATAATTTTCCTCCAATTTTACGAATGCTTCTTCTGCGTTCGTGTATATTAATTTTTCATTTTCAATTTTTCTTTCGATTTTGCCGTTTTCAAGCACGTACGGATAAATCGTACCTGCGTGATTAGGCTCGAGAAGACTTGCGGTGTTACCCACGAATTTTTTCCTCTCGATATACGAGCGAAGAATCCGAGAGGGATTTTCGTGTACTCGGGTAGCAAGCTTCATTGCGGGAACTATTCCCTCGTAAAGCTCGGTGTCCTCGGGGCGAATATAGTTCGTTCCGTAAAGGAGCGCCGCTCTGTTTTCCGGCTTCATAAGATACGCCTTGCATACTCCGGTAAACTGATATCCGTTATCCATTCGCGATGCGCCCTCCTCGTGTGCCACGAGGTTATCGTGGAAGGTGTGCGCCGAGCAATCGTTAAGACAGCCGCTGTTTGCGAGGATATACATTTCCTTGCCGTTTTTGTCACACCAGTCCCTCAGCACAGCGAGAGCCCTAAAATCTCGGTTCAGCTCACGCTTAACGTAAAAGCTGTCGAATACGTCAGCTACGTATTCCATACCGAGAATACTGCCGATTCCCATATTGACAGAGGCGCGAACATCTATCCTCGGGAAATTCTGTTTTATGAATTTTGCTACGAGCGGTGATGTCGTCGTGACCGCTGAAAGCGAAAAATTTCCGTCTACGTAGTCAATAATTTCTCCAACCTCCGAAAAGAAGGAGCGCGCCTGCGCCTTGTCGCCGTAGCAGTTGGCGTTAAATAGAAGGTTGAACTTAAGTCCCGCCTTATGTAGCTTCGAGAGGTCCTCAATTTGCTTAGCTTGCGCTTCCCAAGGGGTAAGCCCCTCTCTTCTCGTCTGGTCATTTCGTCCGCTCGGCATTTTTCCGAAAGAAAAATAAACCTCGCTTATTCCGTCTTTTAGGTCGATTATTTCTTTTATAAACGAATCATCAGCCCTTGTTGAATATCCTACCGAAAAAAGCATTGTAACCTCCGTGTGTATCTTACAACTATATTCTATAACAATCCACGCCCGCTTCATATAACGCAACAAACAAAAAAACATAACAAAACAAACATTTAACCGTTGCAATTTTCTTGCGGTTATGCTATAATAAACCAAGGAAATCTATTAAAGCTGCCGTTTTTTCGCGACAGAATGGAGATTATTATGAAAATGGAAGAGTTAAATCCCTTTATCCGTTATGCGAATATACACGAGGCGTATTACCCAAAAAAAGAAAACAGCGTCTGTTACGACTGCCGTTTTTTCTGTGTCTTGCAGGGCGACGGAACGGTTTTTGCCAACGGACAGAGCTATAAAGTGTCGCCCGGAGTGTCTATATTCCTTCCTCCGCGGACGCAGTACCGTTTTTTCTTCTCCACGCCTGACGACGTAAAAATTTGCGTTCTCAATTTCGATTTGATTGACGACTACCACTCAAAAACGAAATCCCTCAGTACCGCCACCGAATCCACTTTTAAGCCGGAGCTGGTTTTATCATACGATATACCCGAGGAGTTTTCCTCGCCGATTGTTCAGCAAAACGCCATTCATATCCGCACCTACGTATCCGCCTGCATTCAGCTGTTTCTTGAAAAAACTACCTATTACAAACATTCAGCCTCAGCAAATCTTAAGCTTGCGCTTATTGAACTTTTGCACGAGCACCGAAGTGAAAGAAGCGATTATAAGCTCGTGCTTGACGTGCAAGAGTTTATACATAACAATTACGAAAACTCCGAGCTTACCAACAAGGATATTGCGGAGCAGTTCAACTATCATCCTTATCATATAAACCGTCTTATGAAGCTCCACGCAAAGAAAACGCTGCACGACTACCTAATCGATTACCGTCTGCACATAGCAAAAAGCTACCTGCGCACCACGGCACTTACGGTAACCGCAATTGCTGAAAAAGCAGGATTCCCTTCTTATACTTATTTCATCAAATTATTCAGGGAACGCATAGGCGTGTCACCTTTACAGTACCGAAAGACTCACAAGAACATAGGATTTTGACATAAAAAGCCAAGCCTCCTCATCGGAAGCTTGGCTCTATTTTATATTACTATTTCGGTTTCTTCGCTGTTTGCGTCGATAAACCTTTTTTCGTTTTTGGTGATGGTTATCTTGTAGGTTTTGCCGCGGAATACTCTCGTAATTTTGGCCGGGAGCATCTCGCTTGGAAGACACGGGTCAATCTCAAGACCGTTCCACTTAGGTTTTATACCGAAGAGATACTGAGTTGATGCGATATACATCCAAGCAGCAGTTCCGGAGAGCCAGCTTACGTTGGCAAGACCGAATTTATCGCTCTCAGGACCAAAAATGTTTGAGGAATATACGTAGGGCTCTGCCTTATAACGCCATTCTCCCGCCTTTGCCTGTGCTACCATAGGAAGAAGCTGATGATAGTACTTGTAGGCGTTTTCGGGGCGCTTAAGCATACACTCGGCAATTATTGCCCAGGTATTTGCGTGGCAGAAAACGCTTCCGTTTTCGCTGCAGCCCTTGTTCTCGTAGGTAAGCGGGTCTTCCTTTGTGGGATAATCCTGCATAGAAGGGTGGATTTTCTTGATACCGAGGTCGGTGTCAAGATATTTTTTAACGCTGTCCATTGCCTCTACGGGATGGTCTCCCATTCCGCTCATAACCGCCCAGCTCTGTGTATTGAGCCAAATTTTTGCCTGAGGCTCTTTATCAGAGCCGATATAGCGTCCGTCATCGGTAATGCAACGGCGGTACCACGCGCCGTCCCAAGCCTTCTCGTTGACGAGCTTTTTCTGCGACTCGTAGATTTCTCTGTAATAATTTCCGTCCTCGCCCTTCATATCGGCAATTTCAGCTATCATTCTGAGAACCGTACCGAACTGCATACCTGTCCAGATGCTCTCGCCCTTGCCCTCGCGGCATACCTTGAAGAGCATATCGTTCCAGTCGGATGCGAGCATAAGCGGGAATCCCTCGCTGCCGAGGTTTGCCATAGTAAAGCTTACAGACTTCTTTATGTGCTCCCATACGGTAGCCTCGCCGCCGTCGTAGAACTCGACAACCTCGTTAAGATAATCAAGGCTTCCCTCCTCCATAATTATATGGTAGCAGGTCATAATGAGCCAAAGGTGGTTGTCGCTGTGGATTCTCTTAACCGGCTCCCAGCCCTCGTTCGGGAAGCAATAGTGGTTGCAGTGACCGTCGTTATACTGCTGTGTGAAAAGGAGATTAAGCTTATCCTTTGCACGACGAAGGTCAAACGGCACCATAGCAAGAATATCCTGGGCTGTATCTCTTACGCCAAGACCTCTGAACGTACCCGTTGCATAGTAGCTGATATTTCTTGAAAACTGGAAGTTACGCTCCGCCTGATAGGGATTCCAGATGTTTATCATCGTTTCGGCATCCTTGTCGGGAATCTCACAGTGGAATTTAGCGAGGTGACTGTCCCAGTGCTCCTTAAGTCCGGCAAAGGACTTTTCTACAAAATCCGAGCTTCTGCAATTTTGAACGCTCTTCTTTATATCCTCTTCGGTCATTGCTGCACCGAGGAAGACGTTAACTTCCTTTTCTTCGCCTGCCTTAAGCTCAACGTCAAGCTGCAATGCGAAGCAGGGGTCACCGCCGAACATCGTGGAGTTCGTGCATTTTCCGCTTTCTACGCGCTGAGGATTTTCCTCGCTTCTGTACGCCCCTACGAACTCATCTCTGTCGCAGTCAAAGGCAGAAACCTTGTGGTTAGACGCAAAGTAAATAAGAGGCGTTTCGTCGGGCTTCGGCTGTGTTTCAACACCGTACTTATATACAAGAATATCGTCGAGGTTGTAGCAGCTGAGCTGGTGCTTGTTATAGCACTGCCACTGAAGCTCACGCATAAATTCCATCATACCGAGCTCAACATACGGGAAAATTGTAATTTTCTTGTCTTTATCGGACTTTATTTTAAGATTCCAGATAAGAGCGTTTTCGTACTTGCCGACAAAATAGGTTGCAGTGACCGCTACACCGCCGCGCTCCGCTTCAAAGCGAGAGTATCCCATTCCGTGCGCCACCTGCCACTTTTCAGGCTTTACCTTGCAGGGCTCGTTTGTAGGCGTCCAGACCTCATCTCCGTCCTTTATGTAAGCGTAAAAGCCGCTTCGGTCGGTGGGTAGGTGGAAGAAACGGTAGTGATTTATTCTCCATATCTGAGGGCTCTTATAGAAAGCAACTCCGCCGCCCGCCTGCGACATCATTGTATGAAACGTGCCGTTTGAGAGATAATTCATCCAAGGGGTAGGGGTATTATATTTTTCGATTATAATTTCGCGTTTTTCGTTATCAAATCTATAAACTTTTCCGTTGCCCATTATCACTTAATTTCCTTTGTAAATATACTTGTTCCTGTAAATTCAACCTCACCGAGAAGTCCGTCAACGAGGAATTTAACCGTCTCGGGATGCGCCTTGCAGTTCATCTCGACATAGGTGGGGTCCTCGGGGAAATATTCACTCGCAAAGTAGGGAGAACCGTAGTTTACAATAACCTTCTTTTTCTTATCAAACATGTGCGATGCCCATATAAGCATATGAGCTACGCTCCACTGTGCAACGAAGTTGCAGTCCATATTGATTATGGCAAGGTCATACTTATCCTGAATCGCATTTATATCCGGCTGCCAGCAAACAGTCGATGACGTGTCGTAAATATCCCTTACAACGTCAACCTCAAATCCACGTCTTTCAAGCTCGTCTTTAAGAAGCATAGTTGATGGAGCTGCCCCCTTTTCCGAGCCGTCAACAACTACTATCTTCTTGTGCTTTTCCTTGTTTATTGGAAGGAGTCCTATATCGTTTCTGAGAAGGCATACTCCGCGCTTAACGATTTCAACCATCTTCTTGTCGACATAATCTATGTCAGGCTTAGGTATCTTATTTTCTGCAATTGCCTTATTTCTAAATTCCTCAAGACGTCCGATTCTTTCAAGAGCGTCGTCAAGGCGGCTCATGGGAATATCACCCGAAAGAATAAGCTCTTCAATTTTTTCAGCAGCCTCAACAGGCGGCCAAAGAAGAAGGTCAGCACCCGCTCTGAATGCCTGCACAGCCTCAGCTACGTCGTCACCGGTTGCGTTTCCGCCCATTATAAGAGCATCTGTTATAACAGCGCCCTTAAAACCAAGCTTTTCCTTGAGAAGCTCGGTAGTAAGCTTTGGCGAGAAGGTTGCTATGGGATAGAATCCATGGTCGCCCTCAGCGTCATAGGATTTAAGAGTAACGTGTGTGGTCATAATTGCCATAACACCCGAATCTATAAGCTGCTTGTAGGTGTAGCCGTAGGTTTCCATCCAAGTATCAAAATCCATCTTATTTGCACCGGGAGACATGTGCATATTTACAAAATAGGTTCCAAGTCCGGGGAAATGCTTAGAGGTAGCGCAAATGCCGTTGTCCTGAATACCCTTAACCTGAGCTTTATAAAGCTCTGCGGTAAATTTGGGATCATCGCTTACTGCGTGAAGATACATAAGCGGGTCAATACACAAATCCATACTTGGCCCAAGAATCATATCTACATTTTTCGCGTGAAAGTTTATTGCGTACAATCTGCCAAGCTCGTATGCATCTTCAATGCTCTTAGATGCGCCGAAAGTTCTTCCCAAAATTCTGAGATTTTTTGCTCCGTCAAGAGGAACGCCGTCAGCGCAGACAAAGAGCTTCTTCTTTGACGCTTTTACACATTCAAGATATTTCTCGTAGCTATGGCCCGTTCCGATTTCGACTCCGTTTTCGTCAAGACCGCCCGCAGCCTCTCTGAAGAAAAATCCGCCAACGGGATATTTTTCAAAGAACTCCTTAGGACCTCCGTGCTTATTAACCTCGCGTATTGTTACCACAAAGGTTTTGAGAATTTTTTCTCTTAATGACATTTCTTCCATAGGATTTCACCTTTCCTAAAATTTATATTTTGATTATTAATACTTGATTTCTTGATCACCGTTTGATATACTTATGTAGGTAAAAAATAACGCATATGAGGTTTAGCTATGGAAAGAATAGAACACAGAGAAGAAAAGTGGCAATTCCCCTTTGTTGAGTATTCCCCAAAAACTAAAAAAGCTAAGATGCCCGTTATCATACAACTTCACGGCGCCGGAGAGCGCGGTGATGGCAATGAGTCCCTCGTCCTCGTTGACCGCTACGGATTTTCAAAAATTATCTGTGACAGGGAAATCGACTGTATTTTCGTTATGCCTCAGTGCCCGGAAGAAAATTTCTGGGCAGGGCGCGTTGAATCGCTTATAAAATTCGTAGAGGACGTAATCGAATACTATGATGCCGACCCCGACCGCATATACCTTACCGGCTCAAGCATGGGTGGATTCGGAACCTGGTTTCTCGCTATGGCGCGCCCCGACCTGTTTGCCGCTATTGCTCCCGTCTGCGGAGGCGGAATGGGCTGGAATGCCAAGGTCCTCACTATGCCGGTATGGGCGTTCCACGGCGACAAAGACGGAACGGTTAATATAATGTATAGCGAAGATATGATAAAGCGCCTTCTTAAATACAACGAACAAAACAAATACACGGTATTTGAGGGCGCCGGCCACGGAATTCAGTCCCTCTCCTATACAACCGAGCTTTTAGATTGGCTGCTCAGCAAGAAAAGAATGCGCTGAACGCAGTTATAAATCGCCTGAATTGTATCCTGCTAGCTTAATAATACCATCAAATATTGTTTTTTACAATGCTATTTCTGCATAAACTCGTTTCATAAATTGACTTAATCAATTAACATTCTCTATATTTGTGCCTGTGTAAAAAAATATTTGGTAAGATGCGATTTTTTTATAAAATATGCTTTACATTTTGTCTTTTTTCTGTTATAATATTATGGTGATAATTTTTGCGCAGAATAATTTTAGCGCATAATAAGGAGTGATTCAATAATGAGTCGTATGGTGGGAACAGTATCCCGAGGCGTTAGAGCGCCTATAATAAGAAACGGAGACGACCTTGTCGAAATCGTTACAAGCTCAGTGCTTGATGCGGCAAAGGATGACGGATTCGCAATCCGCGACCGCGACATCGTGGCTATGACCGAGGCAATCGTTGCAAGAGCGCAGGGCAACTATGCATCGGTTGACGATATTGCAAGCGACGTACGTGCAAAGCTCGGCGGAGATACCGTTGGAGTTATTTTCCCTATACTCAGCAGAAACCGTTTTGCTATCTGCCTTCGCGGAATAGCTAAGGGTGTTAAGAAGGTTGTTCTTATGCTCTCCTATCCCTCCGATGAGGTAGGAAACCATCTTGTCAGCCTTGACGCGCTTGATGAGAAGGGCGTTGACCCCTATCAAGACGTTTTGACACTTGAAAAGTACAGAGAACTCTTCGGCTACGAAAAGCATCGCTTTACGGGTGTTGACTACGTAGACTACTACAAAACTCTTATAGAGGAAGCCGGCGCCGAGGCTGAGATTATATTCGCAAACAATCCCCGCGCAGTTCTTCCCTACACAAAGAACGTCATAAACTGCGACATTCATACAAGAGCTCGTACAAAGAGAATACTCAAGGCTGCGGGCGCAGAAAAGGTGTTCGGTCTTGACGATATTATGACCGAATCCGTAAACGGAAGCGGATACAATGCGGATTACGGACTTCTTGGCTCTAACAAGGCTACCGAGGACCAGATTAAGCTCTTCCCCCGTGACTGTCAGCCCCTCGTTGATTCTATACAGAAGAAGCTCTTTGAGGCTACCGGCAAAAACGTGGAAGTAATGGTTTACGGTGACGGCGCTTTCAAGGACCCCATCGGAAAAATATGGGAGCTTGCTGACCCGGTTGTTTCCCCCGCATACACTGCAGGACTTGAGGGAACACCCAACGAGCTTAAGCTTAAGTACCTTGCTGACAACGATTTTGCGGCTCTCTCGGGCGACGCGCTCAAAGAGGCTATAAAGGCAAAGATTCAAGAGAAGGATGACGACCTTGTAGGTCAGATGGCATCTGAGGGTACTACTCCGAGAAGACTTACCGACCTTATCGGTTCGCTTTGCGACCTTACCTCCGGTTCGGGCGATAAGGGTACTCCCATAGTTTATATACAGGGTTATTTTGATAACTACACAGCAGAATAAGTAAATAAAAATGAAGAAACGGCAGAGATACAACTTAGTATCTCTGCCGTTTTGCTTTTGTGCAAAAGGACTTTGTAAATCTTGCTTGACGGTGAAATTCGCCGTCTTTTTATCCGTTTCTCTCCAAATGCGAAAGTTCACTTTTATTTTCTTTTATAAAGGTATTCCCTTCCAACTTTTCCAACGTGCTCCATAACGCCGACCTCACGAAGAAGTCCGGTAATAAAAGAGGAAATCTTAGGTGAAAACCTTGCCGCTTTGGCAAACTCCTTTGCCGTAAAGGTGTCATTCAAAGTATCGGGAATCAAAGCGGCGTAGTCGCGATGGGAAGAAAAATTACATTCCGCAACAAAAGACGTAGGAATACTTTCTATTTTGGTTGCACCGCGTTTTTTCGTTCTGTCCCAGCCGTCAAGATATTTATAGACCGATGCCGTGAAAAGTACCAGCTTGACACGGATATTTTTATGATTTAAGTACCTTCGGATTTTGTAAAGCTCGCGGCAGGCGGTATACACGCTCTCGCGCCTCGGACTTTTCCTTGGCGGTGAGATTTCGCCCGATTCCCTGTCAATCCAGAAAACCGTCCTCTCCGACGCGACAGGGATTACAACCGTAACCTTATTTTCGGGAAGAAACTTTTCAAGCTTCGGCAAAAGTCTTTCTGCCGCGTGCGTCTGTATCTCATATATACCGTCGGAATTGAAAACGTCGGCGACGGAGCCCTTAATTTTAATCTCATGGCAACTCTCGTCGGGCTCTAAATAAAGCTTTAATATTTTATGCGTGGATTTTTCCGAAAGAGTGCCGATGCCGCCGCTTTTAGACGACTCACCGAGCACCTTTATACGCGCCTCGGAAAAGCGGTTATTAAGGTCATTCATTGCCGTCAAGAAGCGCCCTGCGGCAAACGTGAGCAGCCTCTTTGTCCATATTACATTCAAGAGAAACGAGGCGCACCTCACGCAAAACCCGGTCTGCGAGCTTCATCGTTTTAATGAGATTCTCGCCCTTCTTCTTCGGAAGATAAATTTGCCGCATAAAACGTGTAAGAGCTTCCTTAGGCTCAATTGCAGACGCGCGGTTGTTCTCGGCGCGAGAAAGGAAAATAAAGCCACCTACGGGGCACATAGCATTCTTTCCATATCCTTCCTTGCCGCGCCAAGGCGTTCCCGAGGCATAGGTCACGCCGTCAATTACTCTGAGAGTCGGCTTGTCGCCGTTTATAATAGAAACCTCATCGCCAAACTCGGACATCCAAAGGCGAGTATGAGTGCTTTTTCCGACACCGCTGTCAGCGGTTATAATATAGGCTCGGCCGCGGTATTCAATTACGCTGCCGTGGAAGAGGAAGGCGTCGAATTCGGGCAGACGTTCCGCGATCTTGCGATAAGCTATTATGCTCTCGCAATATGCATCCGGGCAGTCTTCGCCGTAGTTTTTGCGCTCCGCGGCAATCTCCTCATCCAAAACCTTGACCGTAAATACAGGTTCTTCATCCGTGAGATAGTCCATGGACTGATATCTGAGGTGCAAAAAACGGTTTTCTATGCCGATTGCAAGTCCCGCGATTTTGATTACTATCATATTCTTCCCCATTCTGCCGAATTTACTTTTCATTTATATAATTATACTCTAAAGTGTAAAATTTGTCAATGGCGTGAAAATCACCTGTATAAAAATTCCGCAGAGTGTAAAAAATAGAGAAAAACAAGGAAAGGATAAAAGCAAAAGTTTATGAAAAAAATAATTGCGGCAATGCTTGCCGCGCTTGTACTTGTCGGACTTTTTGCGGCAAGTGTATCAGCGAGCTTCGGTGAAGGTGTAGCTGTCATCGCTGAGGAAACGAAGATTATAAAGAGCGGTCTTTACGGAAGAAAAATCAGCTTTTCCGACAGTGATATAAAGCAAGGACTTTGTATCTCGGATTTTAAGTCGATTAAGATAACCGAGCTTCCGAAAAGTTCTGACGGCACGCTCATTCTCGCAGGAAGAAGAGTCAGCGAGGGGGCGAGTATAAAGCGCAAAAACCTCCCCTCTCTCGTCTTTATTCCCACAAGCAAGGAAACCGAGGGCGCAAGCTTCAAATTCACAGTAGACGGCTACGGCGACGGATGTGAGATTGAGTTTGTGCTTAAATTCACCGATAAGGTAAATTACGAGCCCAAAATTTCAGAGAATTCCGCGGCAACACTTTCTCTGACAACTCAGCGCGAGATAGGTGTATTCGGTAAGATGCACGCCACCGACGACGAGGGGGACGAAATCGAATATATCATAATTTCAGCGCCTAAATACGGAATTCTCGATAACGTGAATAAAACTACGGGCGAATACGTCTATAAGCCGACGGCAGACTTTGTCGGTAAGGACAGCTTCGTTTACGTGGCGCGCGACGAATGGGGCAATTTTTCAACTCCCGAGACGGTTACAATCAGCGTTGAAAAGCGAATGAGCGAGGTCAAGTACACCGACATGGAAGACCGCCCCGAATACAATGCCGCCGTGGCTATGACCGCTATGGGAATTATGGGCGGAAAAATCCTCGGCGACGGAGTTTTCTTCTCACCGGATGAAACGGTAAGCCGCGCGGAATTTGTTGCTATGGCTATGAAGAGCGCCGGAATTTCCGCCGACTCCACCCTCACGGAAAGCTATTTTGACGACAATGCCGATATTCCCCTCCCCCTTCGAAGCTACGTTGCAACAGCGCAAAGAATAGGTCTTATAAGCGGCAATTTTGAAAACGGAAAGCTTTTATTTAAGCCAAACGATAATATAACGAAATACGAGGCGGCGCTCATTATGGCTAAAATTTCCGGGCTTGACGGAGATAACGCATCATCGGCGGATATTTCCACCGACATTCCCGTATGGGCGCGCGAAGGCGTTTATCTGATGCAGGAGACCGGCGTATTTGATGAGGGCGACGTTCGTGAAGCCATCTCACCCGTTACGAGAGCCGACACTGCAAGCTATCTTTACAGAATGATTGGTTTAAGGTAATATAAAATAAAAAGCTCCGCGCCTTTCGGTGCGGAGCTTTTTCCCCAATCAATAGTGCTTTGCCTTAATAAATTTTAATTATTTTTGGTCAAGTGATTAATCACTCAGTGTATACTTTGAACGCCTTTGCAGCCGCTGCGTACTCAGCCATTTCATTAGCCTCTGCAATTGTCGCATCGATCACAGCGATAGTAGATGTCAGGCTGACAATAGCCGCCTCAGCTTCTGCAATTGTTGCGGTTGCATAAGCTATTGACTCTTCAGTCGTTGCGATATCTGCAAGAAGCTGAACATACTCAGCCTTTGCGTTGAGCTCGTTGAGAGCCTTAAGGTAAGCCTCCTCAGCTGCTGCTGCTGCTGCCTGCTTTTCAGCGAGAACTGCTTCTGCTGCGTCAAGGGCAGCCTTTGCTTCCAGACCCATCGGAGTGCCGTCAAGACCGCCATCAACGAAATTCTGATAAGCATCTCTTGCAGCTTCAAAGTTGGTTTCTGCAGTCAGAACGTCTGCCTTAGCAGCTTCCCAAGCAGCGTTAAGTTCCAAAATAGGAGCATCGAAATCAGCCTTAGCTGCTACGAGGCCTGCCTTAGTTGTGTTGAGAGTCGCAAGAGCTTCCTCTATTTCAGGAAGAAATTCCTGGACTAATGCAAGTTGTTCTTGAACAAGAATCTTAACATCGAAAGCGTAATCGATGAATGCTGCAAGATTGTATGTACCCTCTACCTTGCCAACCTTAACGGTGATAACATCAGCAAGGAATGCAGCGTGGATTCCGTGTACAAAATACTCGCCGTCGTAAAGCTTCTCAATGCCGTCACCGACAGCGAGAGTTACGAGGTCGGAACCGTAGTAGTAGGAAACGGTGAGAGAATCATCAGCGCCGTATACGTAGATACCTGCATTGTCATACACAAGCTCAACCTCGCCATCGAATGCGGAGAAGTCAACTGCCTCAGCCGCGGGAACATCTATGTCAGCGCAAGAGCAGTTCTCGTGTCCGGCAAAGATTTCGTTGATAGCAAGGATTGCGGAGATTCCTACATCCTCAGCGTAGCTGTAAGTACCGGTAACAGGAACAGTCTCGGTGTAGGTCCAGTTGTTCGCATCGGTCTTGTCGAGAGCAACAGGAGCCTCGAAGGAGATTGTGATAGGTGCGGTTATGTACTCAACGGGAACGTTTACGAAGAGATGCTGGTTAGGAGTCTGTGCGTGAGTAATTCCGCCGTTC
The DNA here is from genome assembly GCA_045614425.1 of Eubacteriales bacterium. Classification (GTDB taxonomy): domain Bacteria; phylum Bacillota; class Clostridia; order Oscillospirales; family CAG-272; genus UBA1740. Next base: position 15,239 of record JAZLCX010000070.1, read on the forward strand.
GCATAGGTGAGGTCAACCATATTTTCACCGTCGAAGTAGGAAACTACGAGAGTGTCGCGAAGAAGAGTGTTCTTGTAAGCGTTGGTGATGTCGTGAATCTTAATACCGCAAGCGTTGTAACCAATCTTGTACTGTACTCTTAAGTGTCCGTCAAAGAGCTTAAGAGCGCCGTTTGTAGAAAGGTTAGCCTCAACGGTCTCAACAAGGTTGCTTATGAGAGCCTTCTGCTTGTACTGAAGAATCTCGTAAAGAAGAGAAAGTTCAGCGCTTCCGCAGTCGTATTCTTCAGCTGAAAGAGCTGCATACTCTGATATGTCAAGAATAACCTCGTTGCATACGAGAGAATCACCCTCGGAGTAGTAAATCTTAATGGGGTTGGTATCAAAGCTGTCAAGCTCTGCTGCCCAAACTATTTCGTAGCAATTATTATCATCGTCCCAAGAGAAGTCTGCGCCGTAAACGCCGGAAACAGCCTTGATGGAACCGTTAGCTGCATCAACGTAAAGGCTGAACTTAATGCCGTCAACGAGAGCAAGGTTAGCCATTGCGTAGCTCTGCTCTACCTTGTAGCTGTTCGCACCGTTAGGTGTGAATGTGTAAATACCCTTCGAAATTTCGAAGTCGGAGCCGCCGAGAAGCTCAAGGTTGAACTCGACGAGGCTCTGGCTGGGAGCGAAGTAATTAACGTTAGCGTTAACAACTACGTCGCTGCCGTTTACGATAGCATCAAGACCTGCGTTGATGTTGTAGTATCTGGTACCGTCAACCTCGATCCATCTGTCAGCAAAGTCGGTAACGTAGTCTTCCTGGTAAACGATGTTGTCACACTCATAGAGAGCTACGCTTGCATCGAAACCGTCACCGAAGAACTTGTTAAGACCGTTTGCGCCGTAATCATAACCTTCTGCATACCAGTTGGTGCAAAGGTTATCAATAGCGAGAGAGTAGTTGTCAATTTTCTTGTTTGCACCGGAGAACGAGAAGCCGATACGTCCGCCCAATACAAGGTCAAGAGCTACGCCGTTTTTATCCTCGGTAACTGCAGAGGATTGCAGATACTGACCGTTAACGTAAGCGTACTTAACAGCCTTGTAGTAATTATAGGTGTTTTCGCCTACAGTATAGGTCGTTTCAGTCTTTATAGCCTTCATAACGAAGGTAATGTGGTCATATACACCAACCTCGTTGGAAAGTCTTACGTCATCCTCGCTGTAATTAGCGTCAGCAGATGCGTAGTAGAGACCGTCGGGACCCTCTATTATGTTAATACCGGCGTTGTCAGCAGTAGTCTTTGCCTTAGAGTTGAATGCGCCCCTGTCGTTACGGTACCATGTGGTATAGTAAATAGGCGTTGCAACCAAAGCGGGTTTTACGTTTTCAGCTCCTGCGGGAACCTCAGTACCGGTTTCCCAAACACCGTCAATCTGGTATGCATATTGGTCGGTACCGAACTCAAAGTCAACAACAACGAATTCGTATCCGTCAGCATAAGCCGTATTATACGTTCCTCTGTTGCCGCGGTAATCGGAAACATAGTATGTGGGCTCGGAGGTACCGGTAGTAACATTAGCGGTATTGTCCTTGTTAAGTACCCAGTGTATAATACCGTTGCCGTTAGCAGTCTCGTCGGTAGGAACCTGGAAAGGAGCTACGGGGTAGATATTCTTTACTGTTCCACCGGCAGCAGCCGCGCCGCGCTTCTGATTAGCGTCGGCAAGGTCTTCTTCATAGCTCAGACCCTGAATCTGCTTCTGAGGGTCGCCGCCTGTCGGCATATAAACGGTTTGATAATCCTCGGAAGAGAAATTAAAGTCGTTTACAATATTGTGTGAATCGTTTGTGATATTCAGCTGGGTGGGAGTGGGAGCACCGTCACCGGGAGCTGCGAAAACGAACGCTGCTACGCCTGAAAGCAAGCAAATGCAGAGTGCCAAGGCGAGCGCTTTTGTGATTTTTCTCATTTTTTCTTTCTCCTTTAAAATATTAGACATTACGTCTTATAATAATTATAAAAAATAAGAGTTCAGTTGTCAATAGTTTACTACTAAAAAATGAACACCTGAAACAATTTTGTAAAAACTATACAACAATTTATATACATTTTTACACACATTTTCCCTTGATTTATTTCTTGCATTTTCTTGTAAAATAATAAGGCGAGTTCATTCGAACTCGCCTTGATTTTTTTGCGGTATTAGTTTGCCGCGATAGAATTTATGTAAGCCTTTGCAGCTACGGAATAAGCGTAGAGACTGGATGCAACGGAAGCCGCATCGGTCTTCTCAGCTGCGGTGAGAGCCTGTATGTGTGCATAGAGGCTGTAAGTTCCGCTCTGAGTACCGTTTGTAACGGTGAGAACGCTGCTTATACTCTCAATTGTGATACCGTCAACTATGTAGTATACAGAGTTGCCGGAAACGGCGCGTGTAATTCCGTTGCCAACGCTAAGAGTTACGTCGGAAGTGCCGTTATTGTAAGTAACGGTAAGAGCATCGGTAGCACCTGTGCCTTCGATTATAACAGCCGTCTCGCTTATGTCAAGCACGTAGGAAATGCGAAGTCCCTCGAGAGTTCCCTTAGAGGTTGTGTCAGCGGGAATGCCGTCCTTGCAGGTGTCCTTACAAGTACAGCCGGCAGCATGAGCGACATACTTATCGAAGAAGGAGTTAACTGCAGTGAGCGAAGACAGATCAAAATCGTCATCAGCGTAGGCTGCAACGTTGAGCTTATACTTCATCGTCTCGTAAACGAGAGTGGATTCCTTAGATCCGCATGCATACTCGTCTGCAACGCCGGATGCGTACTTAAGTATGTCAAGAACGGTTGTGCAAGCGAGAGTCTTGTCAGCATCGTAATAAAGAGTTACGGTGTTGGTCTCGAAGGAATCAATTTCGGGAGTCCAGGTGAACTGCTTGTAGTCCACGCCGCCAACAGTGACATCAACAGGTCCGGTTACGTCAAGACCGAAGAAATCAACGAAAGGAGTGTCTGCGGGAACGTAGAAATTGAAATTCATCTTAAGAAGGAGAGTGAGGCTCGCCTTAGTATCAATCTTGGTTGCCGTATAAGTGTTAGTGTCGGCATCAAGCTCAGAAAACTTATAGGATACGTTAATGAGCTCAATCTTTGCTCCCTCACCGAGAGTTACATTGAAGGTTTCAACAGAAGATGCGGGGGTTGCGACAAACTTCTTACCCGCGGGAAGCAAAGCCGTAGATTCATTTGCAATCATATTGCCAAGGTCAACGGTGTTGCCTACAACCTTATACTTTGTACCGTTAATGATGGCAATTGCATCGTCGCGGGTCTCGTAAATACCGTAAAGGGTGTCGGGGCACTTTGAAAGGTTAACGTTCTTATATACGTCTGCGCTTGCAAGATAGTCGTCAAGACCGTAAACACCGTCAGCGGAATCAAAATACTGATAACCGGGTTTTTCGGCATCAATAGCCTTCTTATAGTAGTTGGGAACTACGTTATCAACTACCATGGAGTAGCGGTCGTTCTCCTTGTAAAGAGAATTATCTTCCAGTCTCGAACCAAGCTGTGCAGCATAGAAATAAACGGAATGCAGACCCAAGTTCTTAGTTGTGAGAGATAACGTTTTAGACGTAAAGTGCTCTCCATTCACAAAAATATGAGCAGTGACAGCGGTAACTATATCATTGCCGGTAGACTGTTCATTCTCCGTGGTAATATCGAGAACTACAGTAAAGTGGTCGAGAACGCCGGGCTGGTTGGAAAGCCACATATCTTCGCCATCGGTATATTCGGTGTCCTTATCCCAAGATTTTCCTGAACCGGAGAGGAAATAATTTCCCGTCGCAGCGTCTTGGGCAACAGTCATCCGAATATGATCGTTATTCTTCTGCTTCACCCAATTAGAGTCAGACGCATAGTTAAACTCGGTGAGAGAAAGCGCAATACTGCCTGCTGCGTTAGCAGGTCGTACAGACTCAGGGTCGGCATCAGCAGGAACGGTTATACCGGTTTCCCAAACGCCGTCAACCTGATACGCCCATCTGTCAGTACCGTAATCAAAGTCAACAGTAGCGTATCTGAGAGAATCAAAATGCTGAGCGTTTGGCTTGAAATAACTCCACGATGCGTTGTGAGCAAGAACAAAATAATATTCGGGTGCAAAGGCAGATATTGCCTTGCCGTTTGAAAAAGTAAAATCGTCAACGAGGTTGCCTTCACTGTCGGTCACTCTGAATGAGCCCGGCACCTTTCTGATAGCGAGGTATCCCTCACCGTTACCCATAGTATCGTCAATAAAGAGTCCTGCGGGATAGGATTTGGAGGCTCCGCTGACACTAATCTGGAAACGCTGCGAATTGCTTCCGCCGCGCGCAAAGGCGTCGGTATAAGTATGAGTTTCGGTTCCCTTTGTTACCGAAACTGTGGTGGGTGTAGCACCAAGAACACCATTATCGAAGGTTGCCCAGAAGCGATGTGCGGGAGTCGCCATGGTGCCGGTGGTATCGGCTTTGCCAACTACAAACAAATCGCTCTCCTTCTTTGCCGAAGCGACCTTAGCCGAGGAAGCGAAGGCGCAAACAACGCCGAAGAGGAGGCAAACCGTCATAAGAACGGCCAAAATTCTAGTTGTTTTCTTCATGTAAAAATCCCCTTTTGAATTTATTATTACTCTATGGTACATTATAAACGATAATCCGGCGTTTGTCAAGGACGTGAGAAATTTTTTTACATTTTTTATGCCGCGTTCAAATAAGCGAATAACAAGGCGCCTCATAAGAACAAAAAAAAATCCGCCCCGATTCTTCGGGGCGGAAAGGTTATCCGTTAATTTAACAAGGGAAATTAGTTTATAGGAGCTGTCTTGAAGTTGTAAACTGCTACGGAATACTCGTACATTGCAACTGCAAGATCCTTATTTGCGCCATCACTGAGAGCAGCGATGTAAGCGGAAAGTCTGTACTGTCCTGCTTCGCCGCCAACGGTTACGTTGAAGGTGAAGTGAAGGAGCGCTGCATTAACGTCGTTGAATACTACGTCACCGTCAGCATCAGCGGTAAGAGTTGCAGAGTATGCATCCTTGCCTTCGCCTATAACAGCGGAAACCGACTCGCCTGCGGTGAAGCCACCGAGAACGATAGAGAACTTGCCGGACTCAAGAAGGAAGGAAATAGTCTTGCCTGAAAGAACGCCCTTGTCAATTGCTCTGGAATCGATTGCTACTTCAGAAGCGCAAGCGCATCCGTCAGCGTGGCCAGCATAGAGTGCATAGAATGCTTCGAGAGAATCAACCTTTGATGCATCGAATTCGGGATCAAGGTACTTAGCAACTGCTGCCTTGTAATCCATGATCTCATAAGCGAGCTTAGCCTGAGCTGTGTTGCAGTCGAATTCGTCAGCAACGAGAGTTGCATACTTAACAACGTCAAGCTCGATTACGGAAGAAACTCCGCCATAGTTAAGAGTAACAGACGCGGAATCGAAGGAACCAAGCGCGGGATTCCAAGTGTACTGCTTGTAAGCTACGTCACCAATGGTGGTGTCAACAAATCCGTCAGCAGTAAAGCCTGCATCAGCGGGAACGTAGAGGTTGAACGCCATATCGGTGAAGAGAGATACGTTAGCCTTAGTTGCAATCTTAGTAAGAGCGTACGTGCCGTCAGACTCTACAGCCTTGTAAGCACCGCTCTTAGTTGCAAGAGTTGCACCTTCGCCGAGAGTTACGTTGAAGGACTCAACGTCAGCCGCGGGAGAAGCAGTAAATGCCTTGCCTGCGGGGAGCGTAACGGTAGAGTTGTTCGAAATCATATTGCCAAGGTCAACGGACGTACCGAGAACCTTATGCTTTGCACCGTTAATGATAGCAATTGCATCGTCGCGGGTCTCGTAAATACCGTAAAGGGTGTCGGGGCAGCTTGCAAGGTTTACAGACTTATATACGCTCTCGCTTGCAAAGAAGTCGTCAAGACCGTAAGAGCCGTTAGCGGTTTCATAGTACTCGTAACCGGTGTTGCTTGCGTCAACAGCCTTCTTATAGTAGTTGGTAACTATGTTATCATATACCAAGGAATAGCGATCGTTCTCTTTAACGAGAGAACCGTCAGTCATATCAGC
>JAZLCX010000071.1:0-3177 GCA_045614425.1 Eubacteriales bacterium
CAGACGAGGACTGTCGCATCAGACCTCCTGCTTGTGAAATCTCGGCCATGGTGTATCCTGATAAGATACACTCTGTATTATAAAATGCGGCGGTATCGGTAATCTCTTTTTTCGTATTTTCCGAAACGTCGCTTGCAACGATAATAAGCTTTGCCGTGCCTTTTTTGGCACTGTCGCGTACCATTTCGGTACCGAAAACGGCACCGCCCGCGCGCTTTGCAAGTCCTATTGCCGAAAGGAATTTATCTTGCATTATGCTTCCTCCGCTACCTCTTTTTCAAGACCCTCAAGCACCTCCACAGGAATAGTACATTCGAAGGCTCTTTCAAGACGCTTTGCCTTGATTGCTTTTTTAAGACATTCGGTGTTGGGGCATATATACGCGCCTCTGCCCGACTTCTTGCCCGTCGCGTCGAGGACAATTTCGCCCTCGGGCGTCCTTAAAACTCTTATGAGCGAGTTCTTTGGAAAATGCTCACCGCATCCCGTGCATCTTCTTATCGGCTGCTTGCGCACCTTCATATTGCCTGCACCTGCCATATCAAGCCTTTATATCTATCTTGCATCCGGTAAGTCTTGCAACAAGCTTTGCATTCTGACCTTCCTTACCGATAGCGAGAGAAAGCTGGTCGGGTGATACGGTTACCTTGCAGGAGCGTTCGTCCTCCATCTCAACCGAGATTACCTTTGCGGGCGAAAGCGCCTCCGCAACGTATTCGGGAAGATTTTCGCTGTATCTTATGATATCAATCTTTTCGCGTCCGAGCTCATTGAGTATTGCCGAAATTCTCATTCCGTTTTTACCGATACAAGAGCCTATTGCATCAACGTTTTCATCTCTTGATTCAACGGCAATCTTAGTACGGCTTCCCGCCTCACGCGAGATGCCCTTTATTACGATGGTTCCGTCCTGAATCTCGGGAATTTCAAGCTCGAAGAGTCTTTTTACGAAATTGGGATGTACGCGGGAAAGAGTTACAAGCGGTCCTCTCATCTCGCCCGACTTAACCTCGGAAATGAAGACCTTGATTCTGTCGCCGACCTCGTGAACCTCACCGGGTATCTGCTCCGCCTTAATAAGAGTAGCATATCCCGTTCCGGTATCAAGTATGAGGTTGCCCGATGCGGTATCCACCTTATCTACGATTGCTGTGATTATCTCTTCCTTCTTCTCCTCGTACTCTCTTGTCTGTCTCTCGCGCTCTGCATCACGGATAGCCTGAATTATCATCTGCTTACCCGTTGTTGCCGAAATACGGCGGAAGGTTTTTGTTTTAAGCTCGGTTTCAACTGTGCCGCCAAGCTTGTTTCTGCGGCTGAGTGCCTTTGCATCCGAGAGGGATATCTGGCACTTGGGGTCCTCAACCTCGCCGTCTGCTACAACGGCTCTCTGCTGATAAACCTTAAGGTCCTGCTTTACGGGGTCAAGATTAACTCTTACCACCGTTGTCTGACCGAGCTCCTTGCGGCAGGCATTTGCAAGCGCTGCCTCAATCTTTACTATCATATACTCCTTGGGTATTCCCTTTTCCCTCTCGATGAGGTCAAGGGCCTCAAAAAATTCCTTGTTCATTTTTTCTTTTTACCTTTTCAGCTAGATACTGTCCTTTCTTTATGTCATTATTCAAAATAAACCGTTGTAAGCTTTGAGATTTCGCTCTTTTTGAGAGTTACGCTGTCGTCGTCACCGTCTATCGTTATCTCGTCATCGCTGAATGCCGAGAGAATTCCGACGTAGGTCTTCTTTCCGTCCTTCGCGGTGAAAAGCTTTGCTTCGACCTTCTGACCTACGGATGCCGAAATGTGCGCGTCGGTACGAAGCTCGCGCTCAATTCCGGGTGAGGAAACCTCAAGGTAGTAAAATCCTTCGATTGGGTCAACCTCGTCGAGTATGGGGTCAATTGCACGGTGCACCTTCTCGCAGTCGTCAATATTGATCCCGGCGTCACTGTCAATGGTTATCTCAAGATGATAATCCGCGCCGACCTTTGAATAAAGAATATCCCATATTCTGTATCCAAGCTCGCTGACGGTAGGCTCTATTGCCTCCCTTACGGTATCCTTTATGCTTTTTTTCATATTCGGAAAACCCTTCTTTCTTTTTACAACAAATGAAGAGTGACCGTTGAGCCACTCTTCACCTTTCATTATTCATCGTAATCATTATAACACATTTTTTGGAAAAATCAATACTTTTTCAAAAATATTTATATAAAGACATGTTATAAAACAGAATTAATAGCACCTTACGGCAAATACTCCGTCGATTTTCATAACGGCGTCTATGATCTTTTCATCTGCTACGTCGTCGGTTTCAACGATGGTATACGCCACGTCCCCCTTCGAGCCGTTGGCAAGGTTTTCAATATTAACTCCCGCGCCCGAAAACGCCGAGGTTATCTGCGAGAGCATATTGGGTATGTTACGGTGCATAACGGTAACTCTCGCTCTCGCCGTGTGCGGGATTGACACGGCGGGGAAATTAACGCTGTTCTTTATATTACCCGTAAGGAGATACTCCTTGAGCTCCTTGCAGGCCATTACGGCACAGTGGTCCTCTGACTCGTAGGTAGAAGCGCCAAGATGCGGAATGTTTATTATTCCCTTGACACCCACCGTCTCCTCGGTCGGAAAATCGGTTACGTACTTAGACACCTTTCCCGACTGAATGGCCTCCTTAATATCCTCAGCAGAGACGAGGTCTGCGCGGGCAAGGTTGATAATTTTGACGCCCTTTTTCATCATCGAAAGGGACTTTTTCGAAATCATATTCTTGGTTGAAGGCGTTGCGGGAACGTGAAGCGAGATATAATCGCAGGACTTGAATATTTCCTCATAGCTTGACGCCTGCTTTACCGAGGGAGCAAGGCTCCATGCGGCAGTGGGTGTTATATAAGGGTCGTAGCCGTAAACCGTCATACCGAGCGAGTTTGCCGCGTTTGCGACCATACCGCCGATAGCTCCGAGGCCTATTACACCAAGCTTCTTTCCGAGAAGCTCAGAACCGACGTACACGTTCTTTCCCGCCTCGACGAGCTTTGCAATGCCCTGCTCGCCCTTAAGCCTTTCCGCCCAGTTTGCACCGCCGATAACGTCACGCGATGCAAGAACAAGCGCACAAAGTGCAAGTTCCTTTACGCCGTTGGCGTTTGCGCCGGGGGTATTGAAGACAACTAT
>JAZLCX010000072.1:0-6871 GCA_045614425.1 Eubacteriales bacterium
ATGTGCCGCTCAAAGATAAAAATCGTAAAGCAGCTCTCGAAATACATAACACCGCAAATCAAAACGATTATCGTATGTATATTTCTCTCGTTGCTTACAACGGCAATGTCGCTTGTTCCGCCGACTATAACCGGATTCATCGTTGACGTGATTTTTAACGGCGGCAATACAAATATCCCTCTGCTTAGCAGTATTGCCACGCTATTTGGCGAGAGTGCAACTCGAATGCTGTTTGCTATGATTGGGTGTCTTCTATTTACATATATTTTTCAATACGGCGTTGGTATTATAAGAGCCTACCTTATGCGAACTGTCGGCGATAAGGCGGTCGCGGCGCTAAGAAGCGATATATACCTTAAGGCACAGTATTTGCCGATGCGTTTTTACGATAAGACATCTACGGGCTCGGTAATAAACCGTATCGCAAGCGACTCCTCAACTCTCCAACAGTTTATGCTCCGAATAACCCAAGAAGCAGTCGTACACGCCTTTCAGCTTGTCGGCATTGTTATAATAATGCTGACACTAAACCCGGAGCTTACCCTATACTCGCTTATTCCGGTTATATTTATAGTTATCGCCACGAGAATTTTCTCAAAGAAGATACGGCCGTTCTACCGCAGAATTTGGCGTCGCTGGTCAGCTGTATTCTCGACTCTCTCGGATACTATTCCCTGCATCAAGGTTGTTAAGTCCTTCTCGGGTGAGGAAAGAGCAAGTGACAAATTTGACGAAAAAAACCGCGAATGGCTTAATATGGACCTGAAGATAGGAAAGCTTGCAACAGCATTTCCGCAGATTATCTCCTTCCTTGTCACCTGCGGCTCACTCATAATCTGGGCAGTGGGCGGCACCCGTGTTATATCAGGTGTCGACGGATACTCCGCAGGTCTCATTGTTTCCTTTATTTCCTATGCGTCAATGTTTTATAACCCCGTTACGTTTTTCGCAAATCTGTCCGACTCCTTCCAAGGCGCTCTTGCCTCTACCGAAAAGATACTTGATATTCTGGAGGCCGAGCCTGAGCACGAGGCAGAAATGCACGTTGTCCCCGAAAACATTAAGGGAAAAATCGAATTTCTCCACGTAGGATTTTCCTTCGACAGAACAAAAAAGGTGCTTGACGACGTAAGCTTCACCATAAAACCGGGCGAGGTTGTAGGCATTGTCGGAACAACCGGCTCCGGCAAATCAACACTCGTCAATCTGCTTATGCGCTTTTACGACGGATACTCGGGCGAAATACTCGTGGACGGCCACAATATAAAAAACTTCGACCTTACCGCCTACCGCGAGAAAATCGGATACGTTCAGCAAGAGCCGATGATGTTCAGCGACACCATATTCAATAATATCGCCTACAGCAATCCGAAAGCCGATGTAGAGGATGTTTTGCGCGCGGCAGATATTGCAAACGCGCACGCCTTTATAGCCAATCAGCCCGATGCCTACGATACCGTGCTCGGTGAGCGGGGCGTTGGAGTTTCGGGAGGCGAAAAGCAAAGAATTTCTATTGCCCGCGCAGTTCTTAAAGCTCCGTCAATTCTCATATTCGACGAGGCGACCGCCGCAGTTGACTCGGAAACCGAGCGTCTTATACAGGATGCTATCGACAAGCTGATAGAGGGAAAGACGACTCTTATGATTGCGCACAGACTTTCCACCCTTAAGCGCGCCAACAGGATTATCGTCGTTGACAACGGCAAAATTATAGAAAATGGCTCGCCCGATGAGCTTATGGCAAAAAAAGGCAAATACTACAAGCTTGTACAGATACAGTCGATGACACAGGATGCAGAAAAAATGCGAGAGGAGGAAAGATTATGACAGACACGAAAAAGAGATATTACGTAACCGACAAGGACGAAATAACCGTCAATGAAAACAACCTTGTAAATCTCAAAATGAAAGACGGTGTGTTTCTTGAACAGCTCGAACCGAGAAGGCTCTTCCCCGTCAGCCGTCCTTACGAATACATAACTCTTCTTAATACGGATACTAAGGAAGTTGCGGTTATCAAAAATCTTTCCGACCTTAATAAAGAGTCGCGCGATGTTATCGAATACAGCCTTAACGATTATTACCTCGTTCCTCACATTATAAAAATATACTCCATAGGTGAAAAAAGCGGCAAAATACACTGGTCGGTGGAAACCGAGCGGGGACATAAGGAGTTTGACATAAGAAACCGAAACCACGATATAAGGGTTTATTCTGACGGGCGTGTCCGTGTGCGCGATTGGGATGACAACAGATATATCATAACCGATTACAAAACACTTGACAAGCACAGCAAGAATCAACTCTCACCAGATCTTTAATTAAAAAAACGCAAGAGATTTTCGGCACCCATGTTCCGTCTCTTGCGTTTTTATTTATTTTGTTAGTTTGATGAATCGGTATACCGATGTGCCTGTGTGGAGAAAAGAAGATGGTAATCTCCGCCCTTTTCCATAAGTTCGGCATGCGTACCAAGCTCGGAAACCCTGCCGTCCTTCAGCACAACTATTTTGTCGGCGGTAACCGCACTCGAGAGTCTGTGAGAGACGAAAATGCTTATCTTACCGCGCGAAAGCTCGGCAAACTGGTTGAAAATTTCCTGCTCAGCGAGCGCATCGAGCGCCGCCGTAGGCTCGTCAAGTATCAGTATGTCCGATTTCTTATAAAATGCTCGGGCAACCGAGAGCTTCTGCCACTGTCCGCCCGAAAGCTCGATTCCCCCGTCCTCAAAAATTCTTGTAAGAGGCGTATCGTAGCCACGCGGGAGCACTGAAATAAAGCCGTCGGCATCGCCCGCCCTTGCGGCATCCTCAATACGCTCACGCGTCATTTCAGAGGAGACATCGCCGAACTCGATGTTTTCCGAAGCCGTGACCGCATACTTTCCAAAATCCTGAAATATGATACCGAACATATCGTAAAGAGCCGCCGTGTCATATTCGCGGATATCTCTGCCATCAAGGTAAATAACACCTTCGGTCGGGTCATAAAGACGGGTGATAAGCTTTATAAGCGTGGTTTTTCCCGCGCCGTTAAGCCCTACGAGAACTATTTTGTCGCCCGACTTAAAGGTCAGGTTGATTTTGTCAAGCACCTTTTTCTCAGTGCCGGGGTAAGAGAAGGATACGTCACGAAGCTCGATCGTATGCATAGCTCCCCGCTCGGGAATTATCGGTTTTTCAAGCGTTGAAACTATTTTGGTCTCTTCCTTCATAAACTCTATCATATTGTCTATAAAGAGCGTTCCCTCGTAAATAGTCGCTGTTGATGTAACGAGAGTCGTAACGTATGTAGCAACCGAATTAAGCGCACCCGTGTAAAGCGAATAATCACCAATCATTCCGTCGTTAAATACGACGTCATAGGCAACGTAGGCAAAAAGCGCACAGCTTGCAAGCGTTGCAAGGAGGCTTACGAGAATTCTCAGTACATTCTCACGGAGAATTAAGGTTTTCAGTCCTGCAAAATATCTTTTGAACGCACTTTTATACTTTCCGATGAAGGTATCACCGAGGCCGAGAATTTTAACCTCTTTGACCTGGTCCTTGTTGACCATTACACCGGAATAATAATTCATCTCGCGTCTGTCCTTGGAATGACGGCGCATATATCTGAAATTGCGGTGTCTGTAAACGTAATTTACAATAGCACCGGGAAGTGCTGTTAATATTATTATGACAGGCGCCCAAGGGCTCAGAGTAGCAAGCACCGCGATAAACGAAACAACGCTTATAAGAGCGCTTATAACATGGAAGGTAGCCGATAAAATTCCAATCGGGCGCATCCCCGCTTCTCTGTTGGCGTTTTCAAGCTTCTCGTAAAACTCGGGACGGTCGAATGACGACATATCAAGAAGCTTTGTCTTATAAAGAATTTTCAGCTTTATGTGATTCACCACAAGCTCGCCGGCAATTGCGGTAACCCCTGCGTTAAGACGCTCGAGTATCCTGCGGAAGAAAAGATAAATAAACTGTAAAATGAGAAGAAAAAGTATAGGCTTTAAGGTAACAAAAACGTCACTCTTTAAGCTGCCCGCACTTTCCGCACCGATAAGGTCGGCGATTCCGTTCAGAAGCTCCTTTGAAATATACGCTCCGATTACAGGAAGAAGTCCGTCAAGAAGACAGAAAAGCGCCATAAGTATGAGAATTGCGGGTGCTGTTTCCCATACGAGAGATACTATGTAAAAAAGTCTTGACATAAAGCTCTTTGTTTGCTTTATCATATTTCCGGGGATGTCGCGCAGTCTGCGTCCCGTCCTTGCCCCCTCGGGCTGTCGGATTTTTTTTGGCATTTTTTCTTCTCCTCACTCTGACTCTCGATTTGTAAAATAGTTCAATTATTTGTATAATAGTTGACTTTTTTGTGTGTTTATGGTAAACTGTTATAGTAATGGTAAAAATTGAGAGTAAATATTTATATTTTTAAGTATATCACAATTTTATCGCTTTTTCAAGTAAAATAATTCTAAAAGGGGATTTTTTAATGAATATACCGAAGACTCGCGAGCTCTTCGACCTTGAACACACGGTTGCGGGAAAAATATTTGATGGCACGGAGTATGCATTCGAGGCACTGCCCAAAATAAAGGAGCTTTGCTCGGAGCTTATTTCAAAGCTTTCCTCCGACTACGAGGAAATATCTCCCGGCGTCTTTGCGGCAAAGGATGCAATAATATCCGACCGCGCTGTAATATGCGGCCCCGCGATAATCGGTCACCGTACCGAAATCCGCCCGGGAGCTTACATAAGAGGCTCGGCTATAATCGGTGACGACGTCGTTGTCGGCAACAGCACAGAAATTAAAAACGCTATCATATTTGACGGCGCACAGCTCCCCCACTACAACTACGTAGGTGACAGTATCATAGGCTATCGCGCGCATCTCGGCGCGGGAGCTATTATATCGAATTTCAGACTGGACCGCCAAAACATATCGGTAAAATCAAGCGGTGAGCGAATGGATACAGGACTTCGAAAGTTCGGGGCGCTCGTAGGTGATTTTGCCGAGGTTGGCTGCAACTCGGTACTGTGTCCGGGCGCTGTAATCGGCAGGGGGTGCGTAATTTATCCCCTATCGCGCGTTATGGGAATTCTTCCCGCCGACCACTATTTCTACGGTGACGGAAGAGAACCCATGCCAAAGATAAGAAAGGAAAACTGATAAGAATGAGAAGACTTTTCGGAACGGACGGTATCCGCGGCATCGCAAACGAATTTTTAAGCTGTGAGCTTGCAACCTCGATAGGAAGAGCTATCGGACACGTGCTCTCATCAAATCACAAGTATCGCCCGAGGGTGATAATAGGAATGGACACGAGAATTTCCTCCGAAATGCTCGCAGCCGCTGTTGCTTCGGGACTCCTTTCGGTAGGAAGCGACGTTATGATGCTCGGCGTAGTTCCCACCCCGGCTGTTGCCTACCTTGTCAGAAAGTATAAGGCAAAGGCGGGAATTATGATATCCGCCTCGCACAACCCCTATGAATATAACGGAATAAAGATTTTCGGCGAAGAGGGCTTCAAGCTCTCGGATGAGCTTGAGGAGCAGATAGAGTCGATAGTTCTCGATAACACTCCCCCCGTTTCGCTCGCCGAGGCGAGAAATATCGGAAAACGTCTTCCCACTCCCGACGCTGTCGGCGATTATATCGAATACGTGAAGAGCACAAAAAACGTCTCTCTTGACGGCATCAAGGTAGCAATAGATGCATCAAACGGCTCGGCATCCGTATCGGCAGAGCGTCTGTTTTCAAGTCTCGGCGCTGACGTTCATATGATATACGACGCACCTGACGGCATAAATATAAACGACGGCTGCGGCTCAACTCACCTTGGCGAGCTGAAGAGATACGTTACCGAAAACAAAATGGACCTTGGCGTTGCCTTTGACGGCGATGCCGACCGCTGTCTTGCGGTTGACGAGTGCGGACGGGAAATCGACGGTGATTTTATTATGGCAATCCTCGCTCTCGATATGAAGAAAAAAGGTGAACTCAACAAGGACACTGTCGTCGGAACCGTTCTTACAAACTTCGGATTTCAAAAATTCTGCGAGGAAAACGGGATAAAGTTCATAGCCGCGAAGGTCGGCGACCGATACGTGCTTGAAATAATCAACCAAGAGGACTATTCATTCGGCGGCGAGCAATCGGGTCACCTTATAATCAGAAAGCATGCCACCACGGGCGACGGTCAGCTTACGGCACTCGCGCTTCTCGCTCATATCAAGGAAAGCGGAAAGACGCTCGGCACTCTTGCCTCGGTTATGAAAAAGTATCCGCAGCACAGCGTGAATATCTCTGCAACACAGAGCCAGAAAATCGCCCTCTTTACAGACGAAGAAATCAAAAAAATCATACAGGACGCAGAGTCGCTTCTTGAGGGACACGGACGCCTCGTTGTACGTCCGTCGGGCACTGAACCGCTCGTAAGAGTTATGGTGGAGAGTGACGATGAGCCGTCAACAGTAAAGCTCGCAGAGGACCTCAGCAAAAAAATTAGCGAAAGACTTTCGGGTTACTAAAAGCTAATATCAATGAAAGAGGAAGCTGCGGCTTTCTCTTTTTTTGTTTGATAACACATTTTGAGACTTCTGCATAGAATGATATAGAAAAGACAAGTGGAGGTCGATTTATATGAAAGTAAATAAGGAACAGATGAAAAAGCTCGCCGAGAAGTCGGATGCTGATTTGTGGAACGAAATACAGAAAATCGCAAAGAGTCACGGATATAACCTTGATGGCAAATCGCCGAGAGCCGAGGATATGGAAAAAATCAGAAAAGCCCTATTGGGTGTCGAAAAAATCAGCATGCAGGAAGCTGTAAGGATAATGAATAATTACAAAAAGCAAAAGTGAGGTAATCCTATGG
>JAZLCX010000073.1:0-2289 GCA_045614425.1 Eubacteriales bacterium
AAAATTGTTTCTTCCCTGCTCAAAGGTGATTCCGAAAACGTCCTTATGCTCAACGGGAGCGGGTGTGTATGAGGGGTCTATTTTAACTATATTGTAGTTTCCGTTTCTCTTGCTCTTAAGAATTTCAAGAGCCTCGTCGGTGTAGCCGGGAGCTATAACACCGTCGGAAATTTCACGCTTTATAAGAAGTGCCGTCGTCTTGTCGCAGACGTCGGAGAGTGCGATCCAGTCGCCGAATGAGGACATACGGTCGGTGCCTCTCGCTCTTGCGTAAGCGCATGCGAGGGGGGAGTCGTCAAGACCTGCGATGTCGTCAACAAAGCACGCCTTTTTGAGCTTCTCCGAAAGCTTTACGCCTACTGCCGCAGAGGTGGGGCTTACGTGCTTAAAGGAAGTTGCAGATGCAAGTCCTGTTGCCTCCTTAAGCTCCTTTACAAGCTGCCAGGAGTTGAACGCGTCAAGGAAGTTTATATATCCCGGTCTGCCCGAGAGAATTTCGATAGGAAGCTCGCCGCCGCCTGCCATAAATATCTTTGCGGGCTTCTGGTTGGGGTTACAGCCGTATTTAAGCTCAAATTCTTTCATCTTTATGTCCTCACTTGTTCTTATTGATAAGTCTGGTTTCTTCTTTACCGCTTTCAAGGTCGGTGTAGCTTACGTAAAGGGAGATTTTGTTGTTTTCGTTAAGGTTTTCCCATACGGTATTAGTAAACGCATCGATATCCGAGGGAATCTTAACGCGCTCGGGCTCGCCCTGGAAGGTAGGAATGGGGTTGCCGTCGGTAACGTAGGTGTGGATAAAGTGGCCGAGACCTGCTATCGACTTATACTCGTAGAAGTATCTGTTGGTTGCAGTGCCCTCACTGTCAGCGCTCTTGAGTATGCTCATATCGTAGGAAAAGCCGCCGTCTTTAAAGGTCATAACACCGCTGATACGGGGAGTGAAGTTCGGTGCGTCGGGCTCGAAGTCGCGGGTTCTGAGAGCCGCTCTCATATCCTCGCCCTTAAGGATAAAATCGTAAATAGTATCGGTCTGGTCGCCGTTTGTTACTATAAGCTGATTTCCGATTTTTCTTATCGCCGCGTAGATGATAAGCGAGGGGTCGGAAACCTTCGCGTAATCAAATGGCTCGGTGAATACCGCTCCGTCCTTTTCGGTGAATACTCTGTTGCGTGAGTTCTCGCTTCTTCCCATAATGAAGTAGGCAAAAACCGCCTTCTTGCCGTCCTCGCTCTTTCCTATAACTATTCCGCGGCCGGGATAGGTGTTTGACGAAAGAAGTCCGCCGATATCTGATATTTCATAGATGTTCATTTGCAAAATCTTCCTTTATTTTCCTTATTTTCTGTTTTTCAAAAGCTCGCTTGCCACCTTTTCGCAGGAGAGGGGCAGAATCTTCCACTCAGCCTCTTCCATAATTCTCTTCTGGAGAATCTCGGGTGTGTCTCCGTCAAGAACGGAAACCGCCTTTTGCATTATTATTTTTCCGCCGTCGGGAATCTCGTTCACGAAATGAACCGTTGCGCCGCTGACCTTTACGCCGTATGCAAGCGCCGCCTCGTGAACCTTAAGGCCGTAAAAGCCCTTTCCGCAGAATGACGGAATTAAAGAGGGGTGTACGTTTATTATTTTATCGGCATAGTGCGAGGTGAAGCGCTCCGAGAGAATCGACATAAAGCCCGCGAGGACTATGATTTCAATTCCCGCGCCGTCAAGGATTTCTATAAGCCGATTTTCAAAATCCTCGGCATCCTTGCAGCTCTTTTTCTCAACTACGGCGGTGGGAATGCCCGCAAGCTCTGCGCGCTTGAGCGCGTAGGCGTCCGCCTTATTGGAGAGAACGAGAGATATTTTTCCGCTCTTTATAATTCCCGATGCCTCGGCATCTATAAGGGCTTGAAGATTAGTTCCGCCCCCCGACACCATTACCGCGATTTTTACAGGCGTCAGCATAAAATTACGCCCTCGTCGCTCTCGATTACCTCACCGAGAAGGTATGCGTCATCGCCGTTTTCTCTCAAAATCTCGATAGAACGCTCAGCGTCCTCCTTCGAAACGACCACAACCATACCTACGCCCATGTTGTAGGTGTTGTACATATCGCGCTCGGGAATGTCGCCGAACTTTGCGATAAGGTCGAAAATGGGAAGAACCTTTACGTCGCTCTTCTTAATCTTAGCGCCGAGTCCGTCGGGGAAGCTGCGCGGAATGTTCTCGTAAAATCCGCCGCCCGTGATGTGCGAGATGCCCTTGACCTCAACCTTTTCAAGAAGAGCAAGGATAGACTT
>JAZLCX010000074.1:0-8496 GCA_045614425.1 Eubacteriales bacterium
GGAGGCTTTGAAACCTTTTTGTCCGAGAACTTCGTAAAGGTGTTATAAACAACCTCTTCGGCAACCGCGAAAACATCCTCCTGAGTCGCCTAGGACATTTCGAAGTCAAGCTGATAAAACTCTCCGGGCGAGCGGTCCTGACGTGCGTCTTCATCGCGGAAGCAGGGCGCAATCTGGAAATAACGGTCAAATCCCGAGGTCATAAGCAGCTGCTTGAACTGCTGGGGCGCTTGAGGAAGAGCGTAAAACTTTCCCTTATGCTTACGGCTGGGAACAAGATAGTCGCGTGCGCCCTCGGGAGATGATGCGGTAAGAATGGGAGTCTGTATTTCAAGGAATCCGAGAGCCTCCATCTGTGAACGAAGATAGCTGAGAATCTTCGAACGAAGCACTATATTATCGTGTAATTTTCGGTTTCTGAGGTCGAGGTAGCGGTACTTAAGTCTTACCTCTTCTCTTGTCTGCGTGGACATATCAATTTCAAAAGGAAGTCCGAGCTTTGCCGGTCCAAGCACCTCGATTTTATTCGCGCGTACCTCAACAAGACCGGTGTCAAGCTTGCTGTTGACGGTCTCGGCATCTCTCTTCGTTACCACACCCTCTACGAGAACGACAGTCTCTTTGGGCATTCCGGCCACCATAGAGTCGTCAGAAAGAACAATCTGCGTAATTCCGTAGTGGTCGCGAAGGTCAACAAAAAGAACTCCTCCGTGGTCGCGCACCGTGCCAATCCAGCCGGTAAGAGTAACGGTCTCGCCTATATGACTCTCGCGAAGCTCGTTACAAGTATGCGTTCTTAACATAATAAAAATCCTCCAAAAGTTATCTGAATATTTTTTTATCAAAATAAAGCCGTGAGACGAAAAAACAAAAAGCCTCCCGTCCCGTATGGGACGAAAGGCACTCCTTCCGCGATACCACCCAAATTGAACGCCAACGGCGTTCCACCTCATAAGGCCGTTACGTGACCGTACGTGCGGTTCTAATCCCCGAGATTTCGGGTTTCTTCCGCAAGCTCCGAAGTGTTTTTCTCAAAGGCTCCGTTACCGCTTCACACCAAACGCGGCTCTCTTGAAACTTAGCTCTTTGTTACTCTCTTCATCATAGCTTTTGCCAAATCATTATATCACAGTTTTTTTTCAAAGTCAATAGCTAAATTTTTCTTTTCTTTTATAATTATTATGCCATGGCATTTTTTCTCTTATTCGCTCGCCCGTTATATAGCCAAAAAATCCAAAAAAGTCAACTTTTATATACAAACTCGTGGTTTACGCTGGTCTTTAGAAATTTTTCAAGCTCACGTCCCCTTTTGCCGAGAGCCGTGCCGATAACCGCCTTGGCATAGGCTGACTCAACCGTTGTCCCGAAAATATTCGATGCGCCATCGGCGATGGCATCAGAAGTCGTGACGTAAGAATGTCCGACGCTGTCGCATGGGGTGAGAAAAAGAGGTATTTCCCGCTCCTTGCAGGAACGGATAAGAAAAAGCACGGAATAATCCGAAAATTCTATTTCCCTCCCGTTTTCGTCGAAAGGCGCACTTCTCTCGGTGCATACAGTTTCGGAGTGATATGTCGTGTGAATTACGGCGTCTATTCCGTCGAGGCAGATTCTTGAATATTTCAAGCCTACGTATGGGTTTATCAAAAGCACCGATGAGGTGAGGGTGTCAAATTTATCGAGGTAAAACTCGCCCGTTTCAAAGGCTTTTCCTTTGCAGCCCGCGCTTTCGCCTTGGGGCAGCACGACCTCATCTCTGCTGTGAAAATTATTGCTGTAACCTGGGCACTGCATAAGACTTGCGCCATAGTGAAGGAGCATCTCGCCCGGCTCATTCGACTCGTCTTTTTCATTTCGGTAAACCGCGTACACGTTCGGCAAAATTCCGTTCATAACGAGCTCAACCGCCGCTCTGAAATTTGCATGTCCGTTAGTTTTTGGATTATAAAGATTGAGCTGTGAGGAAACCATAATTACGGGAACTGTCGCGCCCGAAAGAGCTATGGATAAAAGCGACGCGGTGTACGCAAGCGTATCCGTTCCGTGCAAAACGATAACGCCCGAAAAAGCACATTTTTTATTCAGCCTCTCTTTTCTAAATATGTCGAGGAGCTGATTCCACCTGTCAGGCGTCATATTTTCGCTTAAGGTGTCGGGAATCAAATATCTTTCCTCAAAGTCCACCGCCTCTGCGTACGGAGAATCGGATTTGAGAAATCCGTCTATTATTACCCTCTTTGCCGCGTGAGCGTTCGTCTGGTTTTTATTGTATCTCATCTCATCAGGAAAGGAGCAGATAGTTCCGCCCGTCAGAATAACAAGAATTTTTTTCTTTTTCACTGTCACTCACCTCAGCTTCAGTCTTTCTTACACGTATAATTATATACCCTTCTTATAAACATGTCAATGGCAGAGCAAAAATCGCCTTTTCCGCCGTTTGCACCCTAGACACAAGCCGCCGTTTTTTGTTGCAATTGCCGCTTTCCCTTCTGCCTGATGTAATCCGTCTCACTCCTGCCACATATTGACTTTTCCGTCATTTTGGGATATAATTACTGAAAAACAATCTTAAAAGCAAAACGGGCTTTATATGGGCTGACCCAATACCGAGAAAGGTGCTGATTCAGAAAATGAATAAAAAAATACGAACTTGCGTTTTTTTCGTTTTTCTTTTATCTTACATAGTGCTTTTTTTACCCGTCGGAGTAAGCGCAAAAGATAATGACGCCGAGCCTGAATATTACGGCAGATACGCGCTATCAACCCTTCCCAACGCCGAAGCGCTTCTTTTCGCCTACGACGCACTTTCCGAAGGCATAGAAAACTCCTCTCCCCTCATTACCGTTGATAACGGAAAGGGCGGTTTGACGCTCGAGGAATTCAGCGTGGTCTCCGATGCCTACCGGCGCGACCGCACCGAGCATTTCTGGGCAAACGGAGGCAATATTTCCTACAACTCCTCTACGGGCAAGGCTATTCAGTACGCTCCGGACTACATTATGTCCGGCGCAGAGCTTGCCGATGCAAAAAACGCTTTTAATACTGCTGCAGAAGAAATCCTTTCAGGCATAAATGCCGGTATGAGCGAATTTGAAAAAGAGCTTTATCTGCACGACACACTTGCCAAGCGCGTTATGTATGTAGACACGGAAAACGCCCACAACGCCTACGGTGCGCTGGTCAATGGCAAAGCGGTTTGTGACGGCTACTCCGAGGCTCTGCAATACCTGCTTCGCCGCGTCGGAATTCAATCCTTTATAGCAATCGGCTCGAGTAAGGACCCGAATACGAGCGAGGACGTAGGCCACGCTTGGAATATCGTTCGCATAGACGGCGAGTATTACCACGTTGACGTCACTTGGGATGACCAGGGAAAAAAGCTCTACCATGCATATTTCAACCTGACCGACACCGAAATCCTCTACGACCACGAAATAGACCCTACGGTATACCCTCTCCCGTCATGCACCTCCACCGTGTCAAATTATTATTCGCTCCGCGGCATAACTTTGACAAGTTTTGACATACCTACTGTGGCAGAGCTCATCCGAAATAACGCTCCGCTCCTTAAAATGCGTATAAATGGCCACGTTCACAGCTCAAAGAATTTCATCCTCTGGTTTGATGCTAATTTTCAGGATATCGCATCGCTTGCGGCGGTCAGCGGAAATTACTCTTATTCGGTGCTCGGATGCGAAGTGATAATTGAAATTTCCACCTGCCCCCATACCGAAAAAACCAAGGTTGACCCCACACCCGCAAGTTGCGAAAATGACGGCAATATCCTACACTATGTCTGCGTATGCGGAGAGATTTTTTCCGACACGGGTTCCGTTTTGAAAGAAGAGGACGTCGTGATTTTGGCAACCGGGCACACCGCCGCCGACGGTTTCGGCGCGGACGGCGAATATCACTGGCTCGTCTGCTCGGTATGCGGCGGTTCTTACTCGTTCGGCGCGCACCTCTACACCGATGCGTGCGATTCACTCTGCAACACCTGCAACGGAGAGAGAATCCCCCCGCACAAACACAAAACCGTATTCAGTTCCGATGACCGAAACCACTGGAACGAATGCTCCTGCGGTGACAAAAAGAATGTCGCTCCTCACAGCGATACCGACGGCGACGGCTTCTGCGACGAATGCGGCTTTGATTTAAAGATCGAGGAAAGCGAAGATTTCTTAAAGGATCTTATCAACCGAGTAAAAGGCGATAAAAAAATGCTCATTATTCTGCTCGGCGGCTCATTGTTTTTCGCTGTGCTTCTACTTGCAGTCATCACGAGATTATTTCGACGTTAATTGTGGCAATTCGTCATCATTCACAAAAAATACATTTTTTATTAAAAAACTATTGACATGTTTTCCAAAAAATGTTATTATTGTCCTGTGATACTTCCCCTCTGCATACATATGCGGACTGCCGAAGCAAACAAAATCATTTTTATTTTGGAGGGAAACAACATGAAACTCGCACAGGGCGAACACATCGTAGGTCAGTGGGACTACGCACAGACCAAGTCTAAGAAAGGCTTTTCTCGCGATAAGGAAATGGCATCGCTTATCCTTACCAACAAGAGAATCGTTCACGACGTAGTAAGCAAGCACGCAATCAGCCGCGAGGAAGTTCAGCTCAAGGAAGTTTGCGCTATCGACAGCTTCCACAACAAGAAGCCCAACTTCTGGATCTGGGTTAAGATCATCTTCGGTATCATTCTCGTTCCCGTAATTCTCGGTATCTTCATTCTTAAGAACAACATTCCCCGTCTCGGCGATGGCGAATTCACTCTCGCAATCACCACATCCGGCGTGCAGAACGTTGCATTTGCAATCGGCGCAAGCAAGGGCGTAGCAGAAGCGGGCTCCAGCTTCATCAAGTCTCTTATCCTCTTCATCCCCAACCTCGTTCTCGGCCTCGTTGGTATCCACCTCGGCGGCAAGAAGGAAACCGTTAAGAAGATGAAGATCAACCACGCAGTTATCAGAGAAATCATCGACGTTCTCGGCGCTACCGTTATGGATAGCAAGGTTAGCAGCGTAACTGTATCCGACCTCGCAACAAATGGCTAATAAAGAAACCGACGAGGGCTTCCGCATATCTAAAAGCGCGTGGCTGGCGATAAACGGAATCAAAGTTCTTATTTTCACCGTCCCGCTCGTTCTTTCGGTAGTCCTCGCGATACTATTCGAGAGCGCATGGCTGCTTCTCGGATTACTCATCCCGGTTGGCGTTGCCGCCGTGGTGGGCGTACAGATCTTCCTTTTGAAGTATGACTACGCCGTGGTATATAAAACCTCATTTATGTTCCACAAAGGATTCATCGTCAAAAAGGAGAAAAAAGAGGTCTATACCGGAATCCGTTCCGTCTCTGTGAATCAGTCCTTTTGGGGCAGAATTCTCGGTTACGGCGAAATAAACGCAAACCTGTACGGATTCGGAATCATACAGATCAAAGGCGTCAAGCATCCCGAAAAGGTGTCAGAACACCTTGAAGGACTGATAGTCGTGCCTGACGGTAAGATCAAGCAAATCACTATCAATTGACGCACGGGGCTGCTTCATTTAAGCATCCCCCAAACAAAAAGCAGAGGTACTGATACCGGTGCCTCTGCTTTGCTTTTTATCAACGTTCAAGGTTCGCGGTTAAAAAACTCAGCGCTTCTCTTGAAAAAACAGCCCCATTGCGCTATAATGAAAGAAATAAATGAGAACCCGAAGGTGCGGAATGAAAAGAATCATAGTCATAGGCTGCCCGGGAAGCGGCAAAAGCACGCTTTCAAGAGAATTACATAATAAAACAGCTCTCCCGCTCTATCACCTCGATATGATGTATTGGAACGAAGATAAAACCACCGTCGAAAAGCCCGTTTTCCTGAAACGCCTGTCCGCTGTTCTCGAAAAGGACGAATGGATCATCGACGGCAACTATGCTTCCACAATGGAAATGAGAATGGAAAAATGCGACACGGTTATATTCTTGGATTTCCCTCTTGATACTTGTCTTAAAGGCATCGCCGAAAGGCGTGGCAAGCCGCGAAGCGATATGCCCTGGACGGAGTCGGAAGAATCCGACAGAGAATTTATTGAGTTCGTTAAAAATTATAACCTGCAAATGAGACCGCAGGTAATAGAGCTTGTCAACAAATATTCTTACAAAAATATTCTTATATTCAATAACCGAAGCGACGTAAACAGCTTTTTATGTCAACTTTAGTTGTCTTTTTAGTCTCACAATATAAAATTCAAGGCTGACCGATGGGTCAGCCTTGTTTTGTTTCGGATTCCGTTTGTTCGCCGTATCTATGCCAAATCATAAAGCCGTGAAAAAATCATCATTAGCTTTCTTTTTCCTTTTCTTCGCACAAGCTTCTCTCTGCCAGAATGGTAGAAAGTGTGTCCCCAAGCTGCACAAAAATGCCGGCAACCAAGGCAATCTCCTCATTTGTAATCTTGCAGGCAATCGCGTTGGCAAGCGCCGTTACACCGGCGGTGATTTGCAAGGATTTCATAAAAATACAAACCTCATTTTTGTATCAGTATATGCTTTTTTACTCGTTTGGATAGAGTGTAAGCTTGTCCTCTTCCGGACGGTAAACCCCGAGAAAAAGCTCCTTTGCGTCCTTGTGGCCCTGCGACTCAAGCTGCTTTGTCAGCCAATTCGCGTCGCGCCCGATACGTGAAAGGTTTTCACCCATCACACGCCCGTCCATAATAACCTCAACGCCGACCTCGACCGTCTTCGCCTCAATTTTCAAATCCTCGGGCGTCGCAGGGCGGTTTGCCGCCTTGGGCAAAATCGAAAGCTTTCCGTTGTGCTCAAAAACCGCCGTCTGTATCTCGTCAAGCTCAAAATATCCCTGCTCACGGCAAAGCAGCAAAAATTCGGACAAATCAAGATTGGATTTCTTCAAATTCTTTCGGTAAAGCTTCCCCGCATTCATCAGAATCGTCGGCGTGCCGTTTATATACTTGCGTGTTTTCGGCATCTTGTGGGAAAGCAAATTCAGAAGCAACGAAACCAACCCGTAAATCACAAGCGCAATCAGCGGCTTATACGGTTTTTCGAGCTCCGTAGCCAGCTCAGCGCCGATTGAACCTATGGTAATCCCGGAAACGTAATCGAAAAAGTCGAGCTGCGCCACCTGCTTGTGCCCCATTATTTTCGTTATAACAAATAGCGCCGCCACCGATAACAGCGACGTCAGAATAACCTTTACAGCGTCCATACCGCCCCCACAAAAATATTTTGCCTTTAGTTTGCGGCAACACGCACAAAATATGCAAAAACCTAACACCCCCTCCCTCTCAATCGTTTTTTAAAAATAACGGGCAGCCGCCTGCCTTTCCGACGAATATAACCGTAAACACTGTTAGTATATCAATTTATACCGTATTAAACAAAGGACTTCCTATGCAGCCGAAATCAGAGTGGCATGAGAAAGCGATAACGTGGTTTGTGAAAGAGATGTATAAATGACAAAAGGAGCTCGCGAAGAGCTCCTTTTGTCTGTTGCAAAAGTGCGTGAGGTATGATATAATAATCTCACCGAAAATCTAGAATTTGCAGGTGTGCAATGGAACTAAAACTGATAGAATTAACACATAAAAATGATGTTTGCAAAACATACGAGATATACAAACACTGTATGTTTCTGCCAACCGAAGAAAAATTCAATAATAAAATAGATACATTTCTTATTGATAACTCTGTGAAAATCTTTGCTTGTTTTAATCAAGGCGAAATTGTTGGCGTAATTGTCATTTCATTTTCAGAGCAGCGCAAAATTGAAATAATAGGCATTGCTGTAGAATTATCTGCTCGTGGCAAGGGCATTGGTTCTTATATGATAAATCAAATAGTAAAGTATTATGGTTTAATATCCGTATATGCAGAAACAGATAATGATGCTGTTGGTTTTTATCTAAAGAATAATTTTAGCGTTACAGAGTTCTATGAAACCTATGGTGATGAAACGGTTCTCCGTTATAAATGTGAATTAAATCGATAGATAAATTCCAATTTATCAAACAGTACAACAATCCCCGACAGACCTAAAAATCTGTCGGGGTTAATTATTTGTTTACGGCGGAGCAAATATAAACAAACCAATTTATAATTTCTCCGATAAGAACATCACGCTTTTATCTCATAGCTTTTTTAGTAAAGTTTTTGAAGATTATTAAGAAACTTTTTTCAAAAAGTTTCTTAATCGGGGTTCCAAGGGGCAGCGTCCCTTGGCGTTCTCCTTACCCTCTGAGTGTAATGCCGAGCTGTTTTTCGACAGATGCTATAATCTTCGCAGAAGTCTTTTCGGACTCGTCCTCTGTAAGAGTATGGTCTGCGGCACGGAGCGTTACGCGGAATGCAAGGCTCTTCTTATCTGCGCCGAGTCTTTCTCCAACGTAAACGTCAAAGAGTGTAACCGCTTCAACAAGCTTACCGCCAGCCTTGCGTATTACGTCTTCAATCGAGCCTGCTTCTGTATTCTTATCGCA
>JAZLCX010000075.1:0-3632 GCA_045614425.1 Eubacteriales bacterium
TCATCGAGATTTGTTAAAATCCACGGCTGCTATATATCCAATACCGACACCGAAATCGAGCTTGGAAACACCTCCCGTATCCGTCTTAAGCCGGACGGCACGGTAAATCCGCGCTGGGATATGTTTAATAAGCTCGGAATGGCTCAGCATATAATAACCGACAACTACTTTGAAGCAGGCGGCTTCAAAAACGAGCCTGCAATACGAATAGGCTCATTCTCCTCGCAGGTAACTGTCGCAAACAACGTCTTCGTTAACTTCAACGCCCCCGCAATCTTTGCCGAGGGTGAGGGAATAGGACTCCATACACCGAGCGAAAACGTAATAATCAAGAATAATTCAATCGACCTTACCGCCGTTGACGCGCCGAGCCGCGAGCGCTTCGGAATAAGAATCACGACAAACTGCGTCACCGCCGCCGATAACCACGTATTCGTAAGAGGTGATATCGACGAAAACGCAAAGGGAATAGTGATAAGCGACGACGTTACGAAGGTCTCCGTCCACGACAATACCGTGGCAGGCTGTAAAGTGGGTATCGGAATTGAAAAGGTTGAGGGAACGGTGGGAATCGTGGAAAGCGATACCGTCTTTTACCGTGACGAAACCGTATACGCACGTTTAAAGCCCATGCTTCTGCGCCCGAATTCGCACAGATACCGCTCCTGGCGTCTCGTATGGCAAAAGGACGGCGCGGAAAGCGAAATTCTCGACTTCGACCCCTATAAGCTCGCCTTCACCCTGAAGAAGCCGAGAAAAATGCAAACCGGCGACAAATTCTATATCTACAGTCCGAGCGCAATTCCCGTATCGGTACATCATAATATAGTAGAAAACTGCGGCGAGGCTATCCGTAACGAAGCTATTGCAAAAGAACGCTTCCGCCTCGACGGAAACGTAATAGGCTGAAACGAATAAGGAGAAAAAATATGAAATCAGGATTCTTGAATGCGCGCGACTTCGGAGTGTCCGGCTCTGAGTACAAGTCTGCGGTAAAATCAATTAAGGACAAAAAAGAAATCACCGTTGAAAATATCGGCGACTTCAAGGTCGGTGACGAGGTACTCGCCCTCGGCTGTAAGGTCAACGTCGAGGGAAGCTACCTCTTCGAGCGCCGTGACAGAAGCGCGAAAAATCCTCGCCCCTGGAGGTATCGCACCCCCCTCGGAAGCAAGGTCGAGATTGAGGGCTACGACGGAACGCAGGGCGCGTGGATGGTGTATTCAATAGATATATACCCCGAAAATCCCGGTTATTTCAGCTTTTCAAAGGACTACGGACTCACTTGGCAAACCTTCCCCATAACTGACGGCTGGTGCGATGTCGGTGACGGCATCCGTGTCAAAGTCAATGAGTTCGAAGAGCGTGAGTGGGGCTGCACGGCTGTCGTAGTATACTCTTCAAGACTCATCGGCACTATTGAGAAAATCGACGGTAACGTAATCACCCTCTCCGAAACGGCAAATATAACCGCTGAGGGCGAGCTTATGCACTCCGATACTATGGGACTCAGAAAAGCTATAAACACGGCAATCGCAGAGAAGAAAAATCTCTTCATCCCTAACGGAAGATACATACTCACCGACGACCTCGTAATTGAGAACGCCGACTGCATAACGATTGAGGGCGAAAGCGGAGTAAACACTATTATCGATTACAGCCTCGGCGCAAACGGTGCTGAGGACGGACACGGCGCCTGCTTCAAGCTTCTCGGCGGCAACGACGTCACGATAAAGAATTTCACCCTTATCGGCGGTCTTGGCTTTAAGGATAGACAAAAGGGTGCTTTCTACGGTAAGGGCGGCTCCTCCGTCTACGGCTTCTATTTCAATAAATCGGCAGCAATGCTCGCAAAAGATACGAAACGAATTCTCATAGAGAATTGCCACGCCCGTAAAATGTCGGGCGAGTGCTTCTACTCGGGCGGCGGCGCGCGTGAGTTTGCAGAGCCCGCGGACAATTTAACCCGCGAAATCACCTATATGCGCTGCTCGGTCGAGGACTGTGCAAGAAATGCCTTCAACAATAATGATAAGGCGGAGGGAACGTCAATTCTCTACTGTCGCATAAAGGACGTCGGAAACGCGGCGTGGGAGGGCGCTTCGCGCTTCGTAAAAATCCACGGCTGCTACATATCCAATACCGGCACCGAAATCGAGGTCGGAAACACATCCCGTGTCCGTCTTAAGCCGGACGGAACGGTAAATGAGCGCTGGGATATGTTCAATAAGCTCGGTATGGCTCAGCACATAATAACCGATAACTACTTTGAAGCGGGCGGCTTCAAAAACGAACCCGCAATACGTATCGGCTCCTTCTCCTCGCAGGTAACAGTGGCAAACAACGTGTTCGTTAACTTCAATGCCCCCGCAATCTTTGCCGAGGGCGGCGTAACCGGAACGAATACCCCATCAGAAAATGTCATAATCACCGGCAACTCAATCGACCTCACGGCAATAGACACGCCGAGCAGGGAAAGGTACGGAATTAAAATTACAACCAATTACGTCACAGCCTCGGATAACCATATCTTCGTAAGAGGTGATACGGACAAAAACGTAAGGGGAATAGTAATAAGCGACGACGTCGTAAGAGTGTCCGTCCACGATAATACCGTGGCAGGCTGTAAAACCGGCATAGAATTTGAAAAGGTTGAGGGAACTGTCGGCATAGTGGACAGCGACACGGTATTCTACCGTGACGAAACCGTATACGCACGCTTAAAGCCTATGCTTCTTCGCCCGAACTCACACAGATTCCGCGGCTGGAAGCTCATATGGCAAAATGACGGCGCGGAAAGCGAAATACTCGACTTCGACCCCTACAAGCTCACCTTCACCCTGAAGGAGCCGAGAAAAATGCAAACCGGCGACAAATTCTATATGTACGGTCCGAATACCATTCCCGTATCGGTACATCACAATATAGTGGAAAACTGCGAAACTGCAATTTATAACGACACCTACGCAGGCAGACGCGCCGCTCTCGACGGCAATATTATCGGTTGACAGCGGTAGTTTCCTACATTAATAGTATATTAAACGGGCAAATATGCACAAAGAGTTGGGGAAATGTTGCTCACATTGACGAAATCAAAAAAACAGCCCCAAAAAAATATTTTTTTCTCTTGACAAACATAAGCGCTTGTTCTATAATGTAGATACGGATAAAATTCCAAAAAATACAAGGAGAAATTTTACAATGAAGAAATTTACTAAAATTTTAGCCGTTCTTATGACGGTTTGCCTTCTCTTCGGAGTAGTCGCAGCCTTCGGTACTTCGGCGAAGGTGGCTTCCACAAAGGAGGACGTTTTGTTTATAAAAGCAAACGCCGCTTCTGACGGAACTATGCCGACACCCGTAAACCGCTATTATGTAGCGTTTGACAAATCTTTGCCGGCTAATCCTAGTACAATTACAGTAACGAAGGATGGCGTCGGAAGTCATGATTACATAGATTCTATGACTCATGGCGGAAGCGCTGGGCAAAAATTTCAAATTAAGGCCGGTACTGCGCTCAAGGCTTATCCCGCCGGACTTAATCACGTACAGCTCGACGGCGGTGAGGGATACCTCGCTATAAGAAAGGTTCCGGGCTCCTTTAGAATCACCGATGCGTCCGGCGCGCTTTC
>JAZLCX010000076.1:0-9771 GCA_045614425.1 Eubacteriales bacterium
CTAACCTCAATTTCAAGAGTATTTATGACCGAAGCGCAGCAATTTACGTCAGAGGTAGACCCGTCTACCTTTACATTGCCAAACGTGAAGCCGGACGCTATATTAACGTCACCGGTAGATATATTTATGGAAAGCGAGTTATACTCAGCTTCGGCAAGATATACAGTGATCTTCGGAGAGGTGAAATTAAAGGTGAGACGCTCGTACCATTTACGTGTGTCGACAAGCTTTATTTTAAGCTCTCCGTCCTCTATAGAAACCCTGTGCGTCTCCTTTAGTCTTTCGTAAGAAACAACCCGGTTTTTTCCATCCTCTGAAGGAAGAATTTTAACTTTTGCCGTTTTAGCATCTATTGAAATTTTGTCAAAATTCTCTTCTAACACATGCTCGTTTGTTACGTAATTTCCTGTTTGAAGCTTATTAAAATCCCAGCCGACAGCTGCAAGAGAGCATATAAAAACAATACTGCCGAGAATTATAGCAAAAACCGCTATTATAAGTAATATCTTCGTCATCTTACCCATTTCTCCTTCTTCCTCCTATGCAAAGGTATTTTATGCCAAGCAGCGTTTTCTTCGCAAGAAGCCAAAGACCGCGCGTTGCCGCCCTGCAACCGAAAAACACAAAGATTGAAAGTCCGCCCGAAACCAATCCGTATCCGAGCATCATAATACCTGTAAGCGTGTGTCCTTGTATACAAAAGATTACAAACGAAGCTATAGAGCTCGGGAAAAACGCCAGAGCTAAAGAGAGGTCCACAGCCCAACAAGAAGCTGTGACCGCCCACATTGATACGTAAACCGAGAAAACCACTATAAGCGCGGCAATAACGAGCGGTATCCAAAGCGGCGCTCCGACCGAAAGCGCTATAATTTCCGCCGATGAGAGCTTATGCTTCGGCATAATTTTCGCCTTGACGAGCTTAAAGAAAGGAAACTCGCGTATTATCTCTTCTGCTATTTCTTCAGGGTCGCCTGCCTCTTTTACAGCCTCTTCTTCGCTGAGACCGTCTTCTATACGGTCATCAATCATTTCGCTGTAAAAATCTATTCTTTCTTCTATATCACCATCGGGCAATCCCGAAAGAAAATCACGGAGATTCGCCGTAAAATCCTGTTTATTCAACCTCTTCATCCCCCTTTGTGACGTATTCGTATATCGACATAATTTGACACCACTCTCGCTTAAAGGTTTCAATTCGCGAGAGTCCCTCATTTGTAATTCGGTAATACTTACGCAGTCTTCCGCCGTGCTCCGCGCTTCGTGCCGTCAGCGCTCCAGCAAGCTCAAGGCGCTTCAAAATCGTATAAAGAGTCGACTCCGACATCTCAATATACGGCTTCATGTCCTTTATTATCTTATAGCCGTAGCTTTCCTCGTTCTTGATTGCCGCAAGCACAGAGACGTCAAGAAGACCGTGTTTCATCTGATTGTCCATTGAATACCTCCCCTCGTGTAATACATCATATCACGAAGTATTCGGTTTGTCAATACTCTTTGAATTTTTTTGAGAAACAAAATATGCACCCGACCGAGCTCTTCCCCGCCGAGTGCATATTACCGATTTGTATTATGAATTAGTCTTCTATACCGGCTTCCTTTTTCCAAGCCGCAAGATTTGCCTTAACGAACTCGTCGTCGCAAAGCTCAGGGTACATCTCCCACGCTCTGTCGATTTCAAGCACCTGGTCGTCTCTCAAAAATACCGACTCGTCAAGCAGATGAATATGCTTCATAAGTCCCTGTCTTCTGAGAACCTCGTGGAGTGCTATCGTTCCGTTTTCGAGGCCGTGCGCCGCATCAAAGAATATAGCGTTGATTGCGGTAACGTCGTTTGCAAGCGAGAGAATATCGTAGGAAATGCTGTCGTTTTTCTTTTCAGCCTTGATTTTCTCGAACATCTCGCAAACCTTCTTTGTCCATACGACCCAGTGGCCGAGCAGACCGCCCTCGAAGGACTTCTCGTAAACCTTGCCGTCCTTCTTGAACTTATATTTGGAAACGAGGTCAAGAACTATGTTATCGTCGTTTCCGGTGTAAAGTGTGATTTTGTCGCTTCTCGGCGAAAGAGCAGCCGCTCTTACAACGTCAAGAGTGTGGTAACGGTTGAATGCCGCGCACTTGATTGCTACGACGTTATCGATTGCGCAAAGTCTCTCCCAGTAATTATAGGTGAATATACGGCCGCCGGCAAGAGGCTGAAGATAGAATCCGATAACGGGAAGAACCTCTGCTACCGCCTTGGTTCTGTCAATCATCTCGTCTTCGGTGAGGTCGTGTACGTTGCCGGGGCTGAGCATTACGGCGTCATAGCCATACTTTTTAGCAAGCTTCGCCTCGCTTACTGCCTGGTCAACCTTTCCGCATGCCGCGCAAATTTTTACGATTACCTTACCGGTTTTCTTCTCGTATTTATCAATGATTTCGGAAACGCACTTGATAACGGGCTCGAAAAGTCCGTACTTTGCCTCTCTGATTTCAAACTGAGTGGTATGTACCGCGGTTGCGATACCGCCCGCGCCTGCATCCATATAATAATTCATAAGAAGCGCCATACCCTTCTCGTCGAGCTTTCTGTTCTCGTCAAGCACGAGGGGTGTCGCGGGAATAACTATTCCCTCGGATAATTTCTTCAATGCAATTTCATGTCTTGTCATCTTATATCTCTCCTTAATATTACTATCAATATACACCCTTGTATTCTTCAAAGTGGGTGGGCTTATTGAGAGTTCTTCCGCCGTCAAGAAGGTATTCCGCCTGCCATCTTATAAGCGTCTTTTCGGGAACGCTCGGGTAACCGAAGGTCTCGATAGCCTTTGAGGTATCAATCATACCGCCGATATTGCCGCCCTCACACTCAAATATAGGCTCCTTACCGAGAAGTCGTCCAAGCTCGATTGCCGCCTTTTTAATTGAAATCTGCTCGGGGCTGCTTACGTTCATTATATTTGCGGGTGCAGTTGCATGAAGCAATGCTCTTATCGCCACCTCGTTTGCATATCCCTGCCATACGTACTTGAAGTAAGGTATTGCGAGGCTGATAGGCGTGTCGCTTAAAATCTTGTTTGCAAGGTCGTAAAGAACGCCGTATCTCAAATCTATAGCATAGCTTAAGCGGTAGATGAACACCTTGGTGCCGTATCTGTCGGCGGCGTGCTGGAAAGCTCTCTCACGGGCAAGGCAGCTCATGCTGTAATCACCGATGGGCGCGGGCTTTGTGTTCTCATCAAGAAGATCGGAGGTCGTTACGATGGGATATACGCAGCCGGTCGAAAATACTACGATGTTTGAGTTCTTATATTTGTCGGCAACCATCGCGGGAAGAGTTGCGTTCATAGCCCAGGTAGCCGTTTCAGCGCCGTCCGTGCCGAATTTCTTGCCTGCCATATATATTACGTTTTCTACGTCGGGAAGAGTCTTCAAGGCATCGAAATCAAGAAGGTCCATCGCGATAAACTCAACGCCGTTTTCCTTCATATAATCAATACCGATTTTATCGCTTCCTCTCGAAACCGCGATAACTCTCTTTTGAAGTCCCGCCTTGTCTATAGCGCGCTTTGCAAGCACGCAGAGGCTGGGGCCCATTTTTCCGCCTGCCCCGAGAACGATAATATCGCCCTTGATTTTCTTGATGTCCTCTACAAGTCTGTCACTTGGCTCGATGAGCATTTCGTTCAGTTTTTCTTCTGTCCACATTGCTTGTTTTCCTTTCTTTATAAAAGATTTACAGCACTCGCGTTTTTGAACTATTCTACAATATGCGATTAAGTATTTTACAAATCCAAAGTGCCGTATTTCATATTTATCAATACAAGTTTAGCATATTGACAACCGAAAATAAATGGATTATACTATTAAAGTATTGAACTATTCTATTAAAGGGGATGCGGTATGCAGTTTTCGGAGATATCAAAGCTTTCATTCTTCTCAATAGCGGAAAACAACTATAAAAACGAGCATATATGCGATTTTTGGCAGCGTCCGCGCCTTCACTTTTATATCTCGATTCTTCTGAAGGGCTCAGCTACGTTCAACCTTGAGGACGGTGAGGCGGTGACGCTCAACGAGGGAGAGATTGTTTTCGTCCCCATTATGTCAAAGTATCTTTCAAAGTGGCAGGGAGAGCCGGATATACACTCTGTCGGCATGCAGTTTGCCTTTGAACAGTTTTGCGGCATTTCCGAGGCTGATAACTACCATTTGCAAGCGGTCCTGCCCGACAACTTTGAAGAGATTAAGAAAAAGTTCTTATATATTCTGAAAAACCACGACAGCGAGGATTTTTCGCTCCGACTTCGCGCCACGGCGGTCTTCTACGAGCTTTTAAGCACCATCATTCCCAAGCTGGAAAAGAGTTCAAAGCAGCCGACGGATAAAAGAATAGAAAAGGCAATAGAATACATAAATATGAACGCAAAGCACGTAATCAAGGTTGCTGACCTTGCTGCAATGTGCAATATGAGTGTATCAAACTTCTACGCTTCCTTTAAAAAGCAGACCTCACTCTCCCCCATTGAATATAAAAATCAGGTAATAATTAAACACGCTATACACCTTCTCAACGAAAAGAAGCTGCTCTCAGTCGAAGAAATCAGCGATATGCTCGGCTTTGAATCGCCGTCGTATTTTTACAGAGTATTTAAGCGTATAACGGGAAAAACTCCAATAGAGTACAGAAAAATAACTCTGCGTCTTTAAAATCAAAACCGATAATGACACAGTAAACAATTTTGAAAATAAAAGAGGTATAAAATGTATTTTGAAGAATTCGTTCTCGGCGCAAAATACGAAATCGCGCCCGCCGTTATAGAAAAGGGCGATATGATTGACTTTGCCGAAAAGTATGATAACATTCCCCTTCACACCGACGAGGAGTATGCAAAATCAACCGTTTTCGGCGGTCTTATAGCACCCGGTGTCATGTCATTTATGTCAGTGTGGGCAAAATATCTTGAAATCAACCTTGCGGGCAAAGAGATTATCGCAGGTAAATCAACTAAAATCGAGTGGATTAAGCCGGTATATGCGGGCGATGTTTTAAAAAGCACCTGTACCGTGTCAAATCTTCTGAAAAGAAACGCGCATAACGGACTTGTTGAAATCAGCTTCGAGGTCTTTAATCAAAAGGGCGATTTAGTGCTTAAAAACGTCACCGAGATGGTTGTAAAGTGTAAGCCTGTTTGATAATTTCGTTTTTTATGTAGCCCGATAAAATAAAAAGGTATTGAAAGCACTAAAGCCCTCAATACCTTTTTTATTTGTTTTGAATAGCAATCTCAGGTCAGATTTCGCATTCGCTCTCCGGCTCAAAGGTTTTTGCAAACTCGCCCGGCGTTTTCTTCGTGTACTTTTTAAATACCCTCGCGAAAAACTGCTGATTTTCGAAACCGCAAAGCTCCGCTATCTCTCTTTTCGTGTGGCTTCCGCCAAGCAAAAGCTTCTGCGCCTTTTCCACTCTTTTAAGATTGATGTAGGAAATCGGAGACATTCCGTATTCTCTGTGAAAAAGTCTGCGGTAATAGGATTCGCTGTACCCGCTGAGCTTTGACAGCTCAGCGAGCGATATTTTTTTATCCGTATTTTCGTGAATATACGCAACGGTTTTGCTTAAGCCCTCGTAATTGGATGCCTGTCTCGTTTGGTCGTCGGCATAGAGTCGAATAACGGTTGAAAGTATCAGATAGGTCTTATTTTTGAGAGCGAGGTTGTATCCCACGTCTCTCGCAAGCCAAATCTTCAAAGCCTCATCAAACATCACCGCAACATCCTTATTGTTTTGCGGAAGCCTGATTGAGCGGAAAGGAAGCCCGCCGCCGTCGGTAAGAAACGTGAGGGCTATAAATCCGACGTCCCCATTCCCTTTTGCCCTAAAGGTATAGGAATGGCCCTTCGGCAGCCAGAGGACAGTATTGGGCAGAATCTCAAGCGAAGAATACTCATCTTTATATTCCAGAGTGCCCTTGTAGAAAAGGACGATTCCGGAAAAGCTTCTGTTTTTTGTTTCGTAAACCCAGGCGCTGTCATGCTCCTTACGCCTGGCGTACATAAATTTCGTAATGTTTATGTCGAAATCAACGAAACCGTCCTTTATGAGCGATTCCATGGCTTTACTTTATTGCGTCAAGTATCTCTTTGACCTGCTCTTCTGTAAGAGGAAGAGTTGCGGCAGCTGCGTTTGCCTCAAGCTGAGCAACATTGGAAGCGGCAGGAATAACGGGACCCATACCGGGTATGTGAAGCATTACTGCAAGAGTAAGAGTTGCTACACTGACGCCGAGAGACTCCGCATATTTGCCAAGGAAGTTGAGCTTCTGCATAACTGCCTCGCTATCAAGAATACCAAGGCTGTTTTCGTCAAAGAGTCTGTCGCCCTTTCCGATGCTGTCTTTATTGTTGTAGCGTCCCGTAAGAAGACCCTGACCGAGAGGGCTCCATGCGATAAACGAGAGGTTTGTCTCCTTTGCATAATCAAGAACGCCGGGAGCATCCGCAGCCTCGCCTCTTATGATATCGTATCTATTCTGAACTGCAGCAACGCGAGTGCGCATCGGAGAATTTTCCGTAATGAATTTGTCGTAATCACTGAGAGTTTTTACGTCTGCATTGGAAATTGCAAAATAACGTACGCATCCCTCGCGGATAAGATCCTCAACGGCAAGCAAGCTCTCGTCAAGGGGGATCAAGGGATCGGGACGGTGGAAATACAAGAGGTCCATGTAATCTGTCTGAAGACGCTCAAGGCAAGCGTGAACCGAATCAAGAATGTTGGCTCTGGAAAGTCCCCAGTGGTTCGGAGTTCTTCCGTCCATGCCGCCCCAAACCTTAGAGGCAACGATGATATCTCTGCGCTTATCGGGGTTTGCTGCAAGCCACTGTCCCATTACGCGCTTGGAGTTGCCCGAACCGAGATTGTAGCGGTTTGCGGTATCCCAGAATGTAACGCCAAGCTCCCATGCGCGATCGAAGATCTCCTGTGACGCTTCTCTGTTAACTCTCGAGCCGTCGCCGGTTTCGGGATAGCCGTACTTCCAAGTACCAAGTCCTACTGCGGATACGCGCAGACCTGTCTTTCCAAGCTGTCTGTAAGGCATGCCGTGGAACTCGGTGAATTTAGCGGGAAGATTGTAAAGTGATGTATCAGGTATTAATTTTGACATAACGAATATCCTTTCATAATTAATTATTTCAAATTTTAATATTATTCATCAAGCGTGTGGTAAAGCTGCTTATATTTTTCTATCTCGGTCATTCCGTTACTGTATGCCTCAACAAGAGCGATCATAATGGTGCCGAAGCTGTGCGGCTCGTTTCTGAACGACTTCGGAAGGCAAATGTAAGCGTGTATCGTGCCCTGATCCTCTCCGTCACCGGGGAAGGAATTGGACTCGCATGAATTATAGGTGTTATAATTTTCGGATATGCAGTGGTTTGCAAGACCGGAAAGCGCATTTTTAAAGGACACTTTATACTTTTCATCCTCAAGTATTCCCATACGCACACCGACACCGATTCCGTATGCGAGAAGACCCGTGCCGCTGCTCTCCTCCCACGAACCCTCGACGGTCATTTCCTGACGCCAGAGTCCGCGCATCGACTGATATTTCACTATGCTATCGCAAAACGCCTTATATCTGGAAACAACTTCCGAATAGTAACGCGACTCCTTCGGCAGATGCTCTATAAGCTCCGCGAATGCCACCATCATCCAGCCGTTTCCTCTTGACCAGTGATCCTCGCTGCAGCGGAATTCATCGTCATCGTATCTTCCGCGCACCTGGTGTACAAGACCGCAGTCCTTATCGACAAGCGCGTCGTACATCAGTATAGTCTGCTCCGCCGCAAAATCAACGTAACGCTCTTCCGAAAGTGCAAGTCCGGCAAAAAGCATGAAGGGTGCTACCGCTGTGATTGCGTCAACCCATATCCATTTCCACGGTCCCGGCTTCTTATAACAAATAACTCCGTCCGTGGAGCGAAGTGCGTTGTAGGTTTCTTCCGCATATTCGCGTATCATATCCGAAATTCCGTCATACTCGCCCTTGTAAAAGAGATACGCCTTTGCAACTCCGCCTATTCTGTACAATTCGAAGCTGTATCCCGGGTGATTGATTTCATCGGGATATTTATCAAGGTGTGCCTTACATCTTTCAAGAAGGGTCTTGTCGCCTGAAACAACAGCACCCTTTGCAAGCGCAAACAATGTGAAAAGGGCGTGATACTGTCTCATTGGCGTTACCGCTTCCGCGCGTGAAAACAGCTCTTCAACCGCGGTCATAACCGGCATTTGTAGCGTTGGTCGCATAATGTCCTCCGTAAATATTTAAATTTAATGTCCATCTACCACTATTATACAGCAGTTATACCCAAAAATCAATATACTTAACAACCCTTAATTTATACTTTTCGGTACAATTTCTCTTTGATTTAACAATTGGGAAATCGTATAAGCGGCGTTTGAAATCCGTCCTGCTCGGCGTCAATAATTATCCTTTCCTATTGACTTTTTAAGGTATTGAGTATATAATATTTCTGTAAATAAAAAAGAATTTGGGGGAAAAATCCATGCAAATGCTCGAAATGCTATATGACGAAATACAGGACGCCGTTGACAGAAAGGTGCCCTTCATAATTCCTATCGGAACTCTTGAATATCACGCACGCCACGCTTCCTGCGGAACCGACACTCTCGTAATCACCGGTTGCCTCAGAGAGCTTGAAAAGGAAAAGGAGATAGTAGTTTGTCCTCCCCTTTGGTACGGTGTCGCATCCTATGCGGTATGCGAGCCCAAGCCCAGCCACTTCCACGTAGACGAGGACGCTTACGCAAATTATCTTTACTGCATACTCAAGTCAATGATAAGCGCAGGACACAAGAATATTTACCTCATAGCTCACCATCAGACAGAGGGCGCAGGCCTTATGCCCATGACCATCGCATGCCACAAGGCAGCGAAAAAGGTGACTATGGAATATATGGAAGAAAAGCTCGGCAAGGGCTGGTGGGGCAGCGATGCTTACGCCTCCTATTACGAGGATATGGGAAGCGAGGACGACCCCTTCTCTTACATAAAGGTTATTCCCCTCATCGGCAAGGACGCTCAGATTAAGTGCGGCGGATTTGACCATGCTGGAAAATGGGAGACCAGTCTTATGATGGGAACCTATCCCGAGCTCGTAGACCTCGGCCGCTGCGAGCGCAATACCGAATGGTTCGCCGAAAGTGCGAAGGAAGCGAGCGTGGAGACAGGTAAGCACATGGTTAACTGCACTCTCGAGTGGCTCAGAGAGGTTATTGTTTAAATAAAAACGGGGGACGTCGGATTTCGGCGCACCGAAAACAAATTGGGCGAAGCAGATTTATTTCTGCTTCGCCCAAAATTTATGCTATTTAAAAGAAAAGTTTGCCCCGGATTTCTGTCTTCAGTTCCAATAGTCTGTCTCGTCGGAAAGTCCGATATCCTCTTTTTTAAAGGTTATATCCCTACCTAGCTTCAGCTTTTTTTCGTAATCCGAAAGTGCGCGAATTGCATACTTTCCGAAATATATTATTATAGGTATATTTATGATCGTCATACCGCCCATAAGAACGTCTGCAATATTCCAGAGAATATCTGCGCTCAGTCCCGCGCCGATGAAAATCGCAAGCGCAGCTACAACGTAATAAACGTTACGTACCGTCTTTGAGGGCTCTTTTGCCAACAAGTAATTAATAGCCTTGTCAACGTAAAAAAGATTGCCGAGAAGAGTAGTAAATGCGAAGAGAATCATAGC
>JAZLCX010000077.1:0-5092 GCA_045614425.1 Eubacteriales bacterium
ATAACTAGCCAATAGTACATCTTGTCCTTGAGTAATCCCATAATATCCTCACTAATGTATTTGTTTTACTGCGTCACTTTAATAAAATCGCTTTCAGTAATTCCCAGCCCTTGACGTTAAGTCTGTACCAGGGGCGCAGTAGGGCGGGGCAGAAGGCTATCGTGCCGTAGGGCCAGAAAAGCTCGCTTGCATTAGCCTTTTTGATTTTGAACAGCTTTCTGAAAATTCTTGTAAAGAGCATATAATTTCCGAGCTGTCGTCGGCTCTCCGCGGTGGCGAGGGGCATATGATAACCCTCGGTAACGTCGTCGCAGAAGGTGAACGCTCCGTAAACCGAAGCGAAATCCTTCGAGGGATAAACCATCGCGCGCTTCAGTATTTTGTAACACCGGTGCCGAGCTCTTTTATAATCGAAGGGAATTTCCGTGTCCGAAAGCGCTTCCTTCGTGTATTCGAGCGCGCCTGCAATCTGGCTCTCAACGAGGAGCTTTTGAGCGTCGGATATCGGTGAAGTAAAGACGGGTGTCACCTTTTCTCCGTCGAATTTGTAGCCGACAGTCATCGCGTGATTTGCCGAAAGCATGATTTCAAAGAGATTGTTGCAGAAAGCAACCTTTCGCTTCACGCCCGAATGTGCGTCGAAGTAAAAATTGAGGTACTCGCCGTCCGCCTCATCCATCGGCTCAACGAACATGCCGAAGTAAAATCCGGTAATTTTGCCCGTATATCCTGCCGATTCGAGAAGCTGACGCATGGAGCGCTGCATAGAGCCCGTCCATCCGCTGTCAACTATGGCAACGTAATCGTTATCAAAGAGTCCCTCTTGTCTGAAATATGGTATAGTCACCTCGTATGCCGCCTTGGATTTTTTCATAACGGCTTCGAGGTAAAAATCATTTTGCTTTATCGCCGACCTGAAGGCGTCGAGAGACTTTTCGGTGAAGGGGGTGTCAATATCCGAGATGCCAAGCTCGCTGCATACTCTCAGTATTTCTTCATCGGAAAGGGCGGCACGCTTCAAAATGCTTTTCGGTGTAATGTAATATCCGCCGAGCAAAAGAAGCCTAAACGCCTCGTCGCCTATAAGGTGGTAGGAGGGCATTCTCAGCGACTGCCTTGAGCAGTAGAGATATCTGCATTCTATCGGAAGATTGCGCTTTTCGCATATTCTCTTCGATATTTCATAGAGCAAATATCCGTCTCTTGCGAGAAAATAGAGCCTTTTATAGCCGCGCTTTGCCGCTTCGTCAATTACCCACTCGGCGTATCTGTACATAACGGGGCCGACAGTATCGTAGGCGTAGCGGTTAATCTTTTTTTCCATTTCTTTTTTTGTATACGTCATGTTCATCCCGAAATTAAATCAGTCGGCAGCTGCCTTGTAACAAGATAGGTTTCATAAGCATCGCAAATGCCGCTTACGTCATCGCCGAATACGATTTGGTTGCCGCGGTCGAGCCAGAGTATCTTGTTGCACATCGAGCGTACCTGCTCCATTGAGTGTGAAACGAGAATGGTGGTTGCACCGCCGCCTATAATTTCCTTCATCTTTTCCTCGCTCTTTTTTCTGAAAGCTCCGTCTCCGACCGATAAAACCTCGTCGAGAATGAGAATGTCGGGGTTTACGAGCGATGCTATGGCAAAGGCAAGGCGGGATTTCATTCCCGAAGAAAGCTGCTTGAAGGGAAGATTTTCAAATTCACGAAGCTCCGCGAAATCTATAATCAAGTCGTAGGTTTCGTCCATAAAGGATTTCGTGTAGCCGAGCATAGCTCCGCGCAGGTAGGTGTTTTCTCTGACCGTAAGGTCGCCGTCAAATCCCGAGCCGAGCTCAAGGAGTGCGGCAATTTTTCCCTCTCGCTCAACGTGACCCTCGGTGGGGACCATAATGCCGGAGATTGCTTTAAGCAGGGTGGACTTTCCCGCACCGTTTGTGCCGATAATACCGAGCATGTCGCCTCGGTTTATGGAGAAGGTGACGTGTCTGTCCGCCCAGAATTCTCTGACCTTATAGTTTCTTGTTATCTTACGAAGAATGTATTCCTTAATGCCTATTTCCTTGAAATCGCCCATAATATACCGAATGGAAACGTTTTCACATTTAAGAATAGGCGAGATGTCGTTTTGTGTGTTCATATAAATCTCCGATTTTTATACGTAGTATAAGAACTTATGGTTGAATTTTTTGTATATGAGCGCACCGAGTCCGAAGGCGACAAGGGCATAACCTATTGAGAGAAGGGTGAACTGTATAGACGGCATGCTGTTGTCTATTACTATGAGTCTGAAATATTTAATGTAGACGTAAAGGGGATTCAAAAGGAAGAGCCTCTGCATCGTTTCGGGGAATTTGTCGAGAGTATAGAATATAGCCGACATATACATGAGAAGCATTGTGAAAACGCCCCAAAGGTACTGCATATCTCTGAAAAATACGTAAAGCGCCGAGAGTATGAGTCCAAGACCGATGTTGAATATTATCAGGCAGACCGTCGGAATGATAAGTGCGAAAAAGCCCCAGTAGAAGCTCACCCCGTCAATAATGCAGAAAACGATAAAAATTATGAATGTCAGGCCGAAATTTATAAGAGCCGACACCGATTTTGAAAACAAAAACAGATATTTGGGAATATTTATTTTCGAGAAAATGTCGGCATTTGATATAAGCGCCGTCATTCCGCCCGTGGTGGCGTCGTTAAAGAACGCAAAAATTATATTTCCGCAGAAAACGTATATCGTGTAATGCGGGGTGTCCGCACCGAAAAAG
The DNA here is from genome assembly GCA_045614425.1 of Eubacteriales bacterium. Classification (GTDB taxonomy): domain Bacteria; phylum Bacillota; class Clostridia; order Oscillospirales; family CAG-272; genus UBA1740. Next base: position 2,768 of record JAZLCX010000077.1, read on the forward strand.
TGCTTGAATACGAGCGTCATTATGAGAAGTGTAAGGAGCGGTGAAATTAAGCTCCAGAGCATTCCGAGATAGGTACGCTTGTATTTCTTTTTGAAATCGCGCTTTACAAGCTCCGAAAACAAAAAGCCGTGTTCCTTAAGTTTTTTCAGCATTAAAATCACCTACCGTGTAGTTTTTCTTCTTTTTAAAAATTTGTTTTTGAGCCATGCCAGCAGTCTTGCCGGAATAAGCCCGACAATAAGCGGCTTTATTACGTAAAAAATACCCCGAGGCAAAAGACCGAGCGACTTAAAGCCGCGGTAGCGAACCTTAGCCTCGTCTATGCGGTATCTGTATTTTCTGCGACCGAGGGTGTTTTTATCCTCGCAGAAATAATAAAGGAATTCGGGCAGATTTGCGCTTTTGGCAAAGCTGTGAATCCGCATAAACAAATCGTAATCCTCTGTTCTGCGGGTTTCCTTTGCGACGCGGTAGCAATCGGCTTTTAATAAAACTTCCTTTCGAAATACAACTGAGCCGTGCTGGTGCGGAGAGCAGAAAAGAAAGTCCTTTTTCGTTATCTCGACGGGGAACTGCATTTCGCCCCACACGCCACCCTCGTCAAAGAGGTAGGCAAAGCTGCCGACAAGACCGACGTCACGGTGCTCGTCAAGGTATGAAACCTGCTTTTCGATTCGGTCGGGCGCGGCATAGTCGTCGCAGTCGTGACGCGCAATGTATTCGCCCGCAGCAACCTCTATACACTTGTTAAGCGATGCTGCAAGCCCGAGATTTTTTTCGTTTCGGATGAGCTTTATTCGGCTGTCGCGCTCGGCATAAGCTGTGAGAAGCTCCCAGGTGTTGTCGGACGAGCCGTCCTCGCAGATTATAAATTCAAAATCCGAAAAGGTTTGACCGAGTATACTCAGGATGGATTTGTCGAAGGAATAGCACTTGCTTATATTGTAAGCGCCGGAAATAATAGAAACACGCGGCATATTGCTCCCTCCGATAGTAAATAATTAATAAATAGCTATAACAACTCAGCCTATTATACAACAAAGCGGATTTTTTGTCAAGTACGGCGCCTGAAGTAAAGACGGCGGATTCATAAAAAGTAATAAATAAAAAGTTTCCGAAAAGTATTGACAAAAACGAAACTAAGTGATACAATAGTGGAGCAAGTCTTAAAAAGGGGTAATTATGCCCTTTTGACGATTTGTTAGAATTCAGAGAAGGAGGAAAACTATGCCAACCTTTAACCAGCTCGTTAAACAGGGTCGTACGGACAAGGCTTATAAGTCAAAGTCCCCCGTGCTTCAAAAGGGTCTTAACACTCTTAAGAATCAGCAGACCGACCTTAGCGCGCCGCAGAAGAGAGGCGTTTGCACCAAGGTTACAACCGTAACACCTAAGAAGCCTAACTCGGCTCTTCGTAAGATAGCAAGAGTAAGACTTACAAACGGAATGGAAGCAACATCTTACATTCCCGGTATCGGCCACAACCTTCAGGAGCACTCGGTCGTTCTTATCCGTGGCGGACGTGTTCGTGACTTGCCCGGTGTACGTTACCACGTAATTCGCGGTACCCTTGATACTCAGGGCGTTGCAAACCGTAAACAGGGCCGCTCCAAGTACGGAGCAAAGCGTCCGAAGAAATAAGGTACATTTCGGACAAAATTGTGCTCACGTGCTGTGATGGTATAGATTTTCTTTATATAAATCGCAAAACGAGCACTAACGAATTAAACATTCGAGTACCTATGATATCATAATTTTAATGAAGGAGGGAAGTACAGTGCCTAGAAGAGGTCAAATTTCCAAGAGAGACGTATTGCCGGATCCGCTTTACAACTCCAAGCTCGTAACAAAGCTTGTTAACAACATAATGTATGACGGAAAGAAGGGCGTAGCTCAGAAGATCGTTTACGATGCATTCGCAATGATCGAAGCAAAGAGCGGCGAGAACGCACTTGACGTATTCGTTGCAGCTCTTGAAAACGTAATGCCCGTGCTCGAGGTTAAGGCTCGCCGTGTAGGCGGCTCCAACTATCAGGTACCTATGGAGGTTCGCGCAGAGCGCAGACAGACATTGGGTCTTCGTTGGATAATCAACTATTCCAGAGCCCGCGGCGAAAAGACCATGGCTGAAAGACTCGCAGGTGAGATCATGGATGCCAAGGCAGGAATGGGCGGAGCTTTCAAGAAGAAGGAAGACACCCACAAGATGGCAGAAGCAAACAAGGCTTTTGCTCACTACAGATTCTAATCGATATAAAAAGGAGATTTTTCAATGCCAAGAGAATTTTCGCTTGAGAATACCAGAAACATTGGTATCATGGCGCA
>JAZLCX010000078.1:0-1852 GCA_045614425.1 Eubacteriales bacterium
GACGGACTTATGTGCGGTATCTGTAACGGATTCCAGGCTCTTATAAAGCTCGGACTTCTTCCGTTCGGTAAGATAATCGACACCGATGAGAACTGTCCTACCCTTACCTTCAATAATATTGCACGCCACCAGTCCAAGATCGTAAGAACGAGAATCGCATCGAATATGTCACCCTGGCTTGCCGAGTGTAACGTAGGCGACGTTTACAACGTTCCGATCTCGCACGGCGAAGGTAAATTCCTCGCAACCGACGAGGTAATTGCAAAGCTTATTGAGGGCGGTCAGATAGCAACTCAGTACGTTGACCTTGACGGCAACGCTACCTACGATATCGACTACAACCCCAACGGCTCGGCTCTCGCAATCGAGGGTATAACCTCGCCCGACGGCCGCGTGTTCGGTAAGATGGGCCACTCCGAGAGAATCGGTCAGGGTCTTTACCGGAACGTTGCCGGCGACTACGACATCAAGATGTTTAAGTCGATGGTAAAATACTTCAAATAAAATATAAACGATATGCACCCGAGGGGCGTTTCACCCATCGGGTGCATGTTCTTTGTAAAAAATATTGCATTTGGCGACAAAATGTGGTAAAATGTAGAAAAAAGAAAAAAGAAGAGGGAAATATGTATAAAAGAACAGCCAAGCTCTTTAATGTTGCGGTACATATACTCGAATATATTATTGCGGCACTCACACTTCTCGTGCTCGTAGGTCTTATGGGATATGAGATATACAAAATGTTTACAACCGACGGATATTTTCAGTCGGCAGGCAACTATCTTAATAACATTCTTACAATAGTTGTCGGTCTTGAGTTTGTGCGAATGCTCATAAATCTCACCCCTGCAAACACCCTTGAGGTTTTGATAGTTGCTATTGCAAGACAGGTCATAGTTGACCATAGCAGCTCGGTCAGCAATATTATCTGCGTGCTTTGTATAGGAGGACTTTTCGCAATAAGAAAGTTCCTTATATCTAAAAAGGATTTGGTGCGCGAGCTGTCGGAGGGTGATGAATCCGATATAAGCAGCCTGTCGGAAAAAAGCACCGAAGAGCATTAATTGAAAATCGCTATATAATACAAAGCAAAAAAGACGAGGTAGCATCAAAAAACGCGCCTCGTTCTTTTTTTATTTTCACTCTTCCTTATTTTGAAACAAGAGAGCCCTGCTTTATACCTTTTTCTTTCATTATCTGAATGATGGAGTCGAGAATTTCGTTTTTATTCCTGTTCCATTCCGGAGCGACGAGCAAGTCGCGCGGGCAGTCGCCCGTAAGTCTGTGAATAATCATATCGGTGCGGATATGCCCGACAGAGAGGGCGGCGCACTCTGAAAATTCGGAAAGTGTCGGGGGCGTGTAGAGCTTTTTCTCGTACATCTCGGCAAGACGTGTGCCCCTCATCACGTATATAGAATGTATCTTGATGCCCCATATTCCGAGCGAGGATATGTATTTTGCGGTGTCTACCGCATCGAGTGAGCTTTCGCCGGGAAGACCGATTATCATATGAGCAACGGTGGGAATACCGTATTTTTTGAGGAGTGCCACGGCGGATTCAAAAACCTCTTTTTTGTATCCGCGGTTGATTAAGGCGGCGGTGGTGTCGCTTTTTGTCTGGAGTCCAAGCTCAACCCACACGTCAACCCGCTCTTGATATTCTGCTATAAGCCGCACCTTTTCCTCGTCAAGACAGTCGGGACGCGTGCCTATTGCGAGGACCTTTATTCTTTCGTCAATCAGCGCCGAATCATATCTTTCGCGAAGGGTGTCGACGTCGGCATAGGTGTTTGAAAAATTCTGAAAATAGGCGACGAAAAGCTCGTCGGCAGATGCTTCCGAGAGGTGT
>JAZLCX010000079.1:0-1810 GCA_045614425.1 Eubacteriales bacterium
TCCGAGGTTATTCTCACCGACAAATATGAGTCGGACGATGCGGTAATGATTGCATCCGATGCCGGCAGCCTTTACATTCCTCTTTCCGAGGTTATCGACTTTGCTAAGGAGAGGGAAAGACTCACTGCCGAGATGAAGAAAAACGACGCGGAAATCGAGAGAATAGAGAAGAAGCTTTCGAACGAGGGCTTCGTTAAGAAAGCACCCCCTGCCGTTATCGAGGGTGAGAGGGCAAAGCTCAGCAAGTACCTTGAAACTCGCGAATCGCTTACCGTAGCTTTGGCTAAACTTAAATAAAAATGGAAGAAAAAAAGGAAGAACTAAAGGTAGTATTTTCGGGTAGCTACGAGGACACGCCCGAAAACCGAAAAATAGTGATACCCGAGGGAATCGAGGAGATAGCCGAAAACTGCTTTCGCGATTTCTCATATCTTGAAGAAATATATCTGCCGCAGTCGATGAAAATAATCGGGCCGTGTGCCTTTTCGGGCTGTAAAAATCTTAAGCTCGTCAATATGCCTTTCGGCGTTGTTGAGATACAGGACGAGGCTTTTTCCGCCTGCCCGTCGCTTACGAAAATAGAGCTGCCCGACAGTGTTAAAAGACTTGGCGAGGGAGCTTTTGAGGGCTGCGCCTCGCTCTCCCACGTAAAGCTCTCGGAGTCGCTCCTTATGATAGGCGCCGGAGCGTTTGCCTATTGCTTCAATCTTCGGTCGGTTTATATTCCCGACAGCTGTATTCTCGTCGAGTTCAATGCCTTCTCATCCTGCTTTTCGCTTGAGGAGGTGCGTCTTTCGGCGAATATGGCGCTGCTTGACGAGTCGCTCTTTGAGGGCTGCCGCTCGCTTACCTCGGTGGATTTGCCCGCCGGTCTTACCCGAATCGGAAGACGGGTATTCAAGGGGTGCTCATCTCTTAAGTCTTTAATTTTGCCGAGCGAGGTAAAATATATAGGCTTCGACGCCTTTTACGGCTGCTCGTCACTCGCGAGGATAGATTTGCCCCGCGGAATTTCTGAAATTGAGGACATGGACGTTTTCGGAGAATGTGACTCTCTCAATGAGGTTTCCTATGGCGGCTCGCTTGCCGAGTGGGAGATGATTTCACACGGGCGTGTACTTACCCTCTTAAAAAGCGACGGCACGCTGGGCACACCGCATATATCCTTTATGAATATTGCGGAGGAGAAGCGATGAAATATAAGTGCCTCGTTATCGACCACGACGACACGGTCGTCAGCAGCACCGCCGAAATACATTTCCCCTGCTTCGTTGAGTATTTAAAATTAACACGCCCTAGCCTTGTGTCCGATTGGACGCTTGAAAGTTACCTTGTAAAGAACTTTCACCCCGGTATTACCTCAATTTTGCGCGATGAGCTCGGAATGGACGAGGCGGAAATGAAAAGAGAGATAGATTTCTGGGCGGATTACGTGAAAAACCATATTCCCGCCGCCTACTCGGGCATCGGGGATATAATGCAAAAGTTTCGCTCACGCGGCGGAATAATTGCCGTCAACTCGCATTCGCTCCTTAAATATATCGTAAGGGATTTTGAATATAACGGCTTGCCGACTCCCGACGTTATATATTCCTGGGATATTCCCGAAGAAGAGAGAAAGCCGAGCCCCCACACTCTCTTTGACCTTATGTGGCGGTATAACCTCTCGCCCGAGGATATCATAGTCGTTGACGACTTAAAGCCCGGCTACGATATGGCTCGCGGGGCGGGTGTCGATTTTGCGGCGGCAGGATGGGCATACAACGTTCCCGAAATAGAAGACTTTATGCGGAAAAACTGTGATTTTTAC
>JAZLCX010000080.1:0-5776 GCA_045614425.1 Eubacteriales bacterium
GAAGATTTATTGAGCGTAACGTAGAGGATAAGATTGCTAACGTTGTAATCGACAATTATGAAAAGACGTTGGTCGGAATAAGTCTTTCAATTTCAAACGATGCGATCACCGTCGATGCAATTTGATGTAAAGTTAATTAAAGGAGACATATAATATGGCAGAATGTACACATGATTGCGCCACTTGTTCGCAAAAATGTTCAAAAGAAAGCCTTCTTGAGCCTCAGAACAGCGCGAGCTCGGTCAAAAAGGTAATCGGTATAGTAAGCGGAAAGGGTGGCGTAGGAAAATCGCTTGTTACCTCGCTTCTTGCCGTTACTATGAGAAGGCGCGGTTATAAGACCGCAATACTCGATGCCGACATCACCGGACCTTCTATTCCGAAGGCATTCGGACTTAAGAACGGCACGGTTACGGGTAGTGAGCTCGGAATGTTTCCGTGTATCACGAAAACCGGAATTGAGGTTATGAGCGTGAATCTTCTTATGGAAGAGGAAACCAAGCCGGTGGTTTGGCGCGGACCTGTAATTGCCGGAACGGTTAAGCAGTTCTGGAGCGGCGTTGTCTGGAATGACGTAGACTTTATGTTCGTTGATATGCCTCCCGGAACGGGTGACGTACCTCTCACGGTTTTCCAAAGTCTGCCGCTTGACGGTATTATCATCGTCACAAGCCCTCAGGACTTAGTTTCTATGATTGTAGAAAAGGCAGTTAATATGGCACGTCTTATGGACGTGAAAATTCTCGGTCTTGTTGAAAACTACAGCTATATTCTTTGTCCCGACTGCGGTAAGGTGATAAAGCCTTACGGAGAGAGCAAAATAGATGCGCTTGCAGCTCAACACGGCACAGACGTTCTTGCTACATTACCTATCGATTCGGAGCTTGCTTCGCTCTGCGATAAGGGTGTTATAGAGCTCTTTGAAGGCGATTACCTCGAGCGTTGTGCGGACAAGCTTGAAAAGATTTGATATCTCGTTTTTTGTTTTCAATATGCGCCATCCACAGTGATGGCGCATATTTTTTTTCGGGCTTCATTTTACGACATTTAATTCTCACCTCTTGTGTTAAAATATGGTCAATACAAGGTGGGTGATTATCGTGCAGACACTATACATAGACGTTTACTTCTTTATAAATTTTACAGTTGATATTCTCGCGCTCTATTTTTCTTCCGCGTTCGCTAAAATTTTCACAACAGTACCGCGCCTTTTGTTAGGCGGAGCGATAGGCGGCGCATATTCGGTAATAGGAATTTTGCTTGTCGAGAACTCGTTTCTTATGTATCCGTTATCGATTCTGTTTATCGTACTGATGGTTTCAGTTACTGCCAAAGGGGCGGGTATTTACAGAAAAATAAAATATTGTATAGCTTTTCTTCTTTTTCAGATACTGTTAGGCGGTCTTGTATATTACGGATACTGCGCTCTCGATAAGCTTCCGATAGCAGAAAAAATAAACGGTTTCGGGGAGGAAAACCGCAACCTGCTGATTTTGGCTGTATTGGTACTCTTCTCAATAGGGGTATTAAAGCTCATGATGTCTTTATTCGGCAATACAAGAAGCGAACGAAACGTAAAGATTACGCTAAAATACAGAGGTCGGGAAAGCGAACTTGACGCACTGGTCGATTCAGGGAATTTAGCCTGTGATCCCATTGATAAAACTCCGGTAATGCTGATAAGTTCGAGGAGTGCCGACAAGCTTCTCGGAGAAGATGCCGAACTTATAACCACGCCTGAACATGCCGACTACGGACTGAAAAAGAGACTTCGCATAATACCTGTCAATTTTGGATCGTGCAATAAAGTTCTTTACGGAGTCAAACCTGATGAGGCATATGTACACACAGGGAAAAAGCAGATAAAGATTTCGCTTGTAATAGCAATAGATACAGAAGGTCGGGATTATGGGGGATATACGGCTTTGATACCGTTGTCCGCTTTGGAGGATGTATTTCATGGGAATATTTAGATTATTTAAAAAAGTCTTAAATAAGATAAAATCATTTTTTAAGAAAAATGAGATATATTATATAAACGGTAACGATACGCTTCCGCCGCCGCTTGATACGGAAATAGAAGAAGCAATGATTGAGCGCATATCCGAGCGGAAGGCAAGAGATATTTTAATTGAGCACAACCTCCGTCTTGTAGTATACATAGCAAAGAGATTCGAAAATACAGGCGCAGGGATAGAAGAGCTTGTTTCCATCGGAACGGTCGGACTTATGAAAGCAATATCCACTTTTAATAAAGAAAAAAACATTAAGCTCGCCACTTATGCATCAAGATGCATTGAAAATGAAATACTGATGTTTATAAGGAAATCCTCGGTTCATAAGCGAGAGGTATCAATTGATGAGCCACTCAGTGTAGACTGGGACGGAAACGAGCTCTTGCTCTCGGATATTCTCGGAAGCGAGGGTGACAGCGTATCACGTAGTATGGAGGAGGATGAAGAAAGAAGTCTTATTCGCGATGCTGTTAAAAAACTTAATCCGAGAGAACGGGTGATTATAGAAATGCGTTACGGCCTTAACGGGGAAAGGGAATTAACACAAAAAGAAGTGGCAGATGCACTCGGAATATCACAGAGCTATATTTCGCGCCTCGAAAAGAAGATAATGGTGGAGCTTCGCAAAAAGATTGAAGAAAAAATATAAAATTTAATAAAAGGTATTGCAAAATAAAAATTAATATGATATAATGAAATGCAATTAAAATGAATTACTATGTTAAGAGGTGTTAAAATGAAGGCTGGAATACATCCCGAATACAAGGAAGCTACCATCAGATGCGCTTGTGGCGAGACTGTTCTTACCCACTCTGTAAAGGGTGATATGAACGTTGAAATATGCTCCAAGTGCCATCCTTTCTATACAGGTAAGCAGAAGTTTGTAGATGCTGGCGGACGTGTTGACAAGTTCAAGAAGCGTCTTGCAAAGGTGAAGTAATTTTCACTAAGAAAAAAGAGTGTCGGATAGTCTATGTCGGATATCCGCGCTCTTTTTTTACTATATGAGTCGAAAGGGGTGATTATATGTCGCAGCTTGAAAAAACACTTGCGATACTCGTTGGAATAGCAAATAAGACCTCAGAGCTTGATGAGTGTAATTTATCGCTCGAGGAGCTTTCACGGCTTGCGGATACAGCCGGTGCGGAAGCTTATGCAAAGGTTATACAGGTCAAGGACTCCTATGACCCCAGAACTCTTATAGGAAGCGGCAAGGTCAAGGAAATTGCCGAGCTCGTAAAGAATTCCGGAGCGGAGCTTGTGATTTTCGATGAGGAGCTTTCTCCTGCACAAATACGGAATCTTGAAAATGACATAGGCGACGTCACTGTAATAGACCGCAGCATGCTCATACTCGATATATTCGCGCTTCACGCAACCAGCGGAGAAGGAAAATTGCAAGTAGAGCTTGCGCAACTTAAATATACAGCGCCAAGGCTTGTAGGCAAGGGACTTGCGCTTTCGCGTCAGGGCGGTGGAATAGGCTCGCGCGGACCGGGTGAATCAAAGCTCGAAACTGACAGACGGCATTTACACGAGAAAACCGTTGCGCTCGAAGCGCGGCTTAAGGAACTTGAGAGCAACCGTGCTGTTATGAGAGCACAGCGCGACAGAAGCGGATTAACGAAGATTGCGCTCGTCGGATATACAAACGCGGGAAAGTCCACGCTTCTTAACTGTATGACGGGCTCTGACGTGCTTTCGGAAAATAAGCTGTTTGCAACACTTGACCCTACAACGCGGAAATTCGATTTGCCATCCGGCGAATCTGCGCTTCTGACCGATACGGTAGGCTTCATACGCAAGCTGCCGCACCATCTCGTAAAGGCGTTTAAATCGACACTTGACGAGGTCAGGTATGCCGATATACTTTTACTGGTTTTGGACATTTCTGATCCCGAGGTTGATGAACACATTGCGGTGACCGAGAGTGTAATTGAAGAGCTCGGTGCGGGCGATAAGCCAAAAGTTTACGTTTTTAATAAAGCTGACGAGGCTGACGGCGAGCTGTCTTCTGCACAACACGCGGATTTTGCTGTTGTTTCTGCTAAAACAGGCGCCGGAATAGAAAAGCTTCTTTTAAAGATAGAGGAAATAATACATCGCGCCAGAAGAGCAGTAAAAATGCTTATACCGTACACAAAACAATCGCTTGTCAGCGGTATTTACAATGCATATACGGTAAATGAATGTGAATATACCGACGACGGAATATTAATTGAGGCGGTATTAGACGGACGCGGACTTGGATACTACAAGGATTTTATCGTCAGTTAGGAGATATTTGTGAGCTATACTACCATTCAATATCCTGCAATATTTGAATATGAGGATAGAAAATCCGTATTTATCGGAGAGTCAATGCCGATAAGCACGGAACAGGATGCACTTGATTTTATTTCTCAAATAAAAAAGAAGTATCCCGATGCCAAACATCACGTTTATGCATATATTCTCCGCGAAAACTCAATAATGCGATTTTCGGATGACAGAGAGCCGCAGGGAACTGCGGGAATGCCCGTTCTTGATGCTATTAGAAAAAACGGATGCACCGACATTGTAATTGTCGTAACGAGATATTTTGGCGGAACTCTTTTGGGAACGGGGGGACTTGTGCGCGCTTACAGCACGGCGGCTCTCGGTGCACTTAAAAAAGGAAATATCATAACCTACGATTTATATTCAGAGATTAAAATCACCTGTTCATACTCTGATTATCAGCGGGTTTTACCGTATCTTGAAGAAATCGGCTTTTATATTGACGATACCGATTTTTCCGACTCGGTAACGCTTCTCGGTAAAATAATTCAAACACAGCTGGAAGAATTAACCCGTAATCTTATCGAAATTACGTCAGCAAGGTGTGAAATTCAACATTTAGGCGAAAAATTCGATTTTATTCAAAAAGATTAAAAAAATAAAAGTGTTTTAGCTGAAAATTCCGTATATTATGCTTGTAGAAAAAAGGAAAGGAGTTAGTCTATGATAAGACGTGAGGTTGTTGACGAAGTGCTTTTACGCAATGACATAGAGGGACTTATCGGCAGTTACGTATCCCTTAAGCGTGCCGGCTCAAACTTAAAGGGCCTGTGTCCGTTTCATAGCGAAAAAACTCCGTCCTTTACCGTTTATCCTCAAGACAACAGCTTCTATTGTTTCGGATGCGGAGTCGGAGGAAATGCAGTTACCTTTATCCGTCAAATAGAGCACCTTGATTATCCGGATGCGGTGGAATTTCTCGCAAAGCGAGCGGGCATAACTTTGATACGCGACGGAGAGGAAAAATACGAGAAAAAGGGCATTGATAAAGCAAAGCTTTTACAAATGAACGTTGATGCCGCAAAATTTTTCCATAAGGAGCTTTTTGAGAATAACGAAAAGGCTCGTCAGGCACTTGCGTATTTCACGGAAAAACGAGGCCTCTCGATTGCAACAATAAGGCATTTCGGTCTTGGATTTGCGCCCGACAGCTACGACGCTCTGCTTAATTACATGCTCAAGAAGGGGTACACACGCGACGAGCTTGTCGTTGGTTATCTTGCCGGAAAGAGCGAAAAAGGCAAGTATTATGACGCCTTCAGAAATCGCGTAATGTTCCCGATAATAGATGTTTCGGGAAATATTATAGCATTTGGCGGCAGAGTAATGGATGATTCAAAGCCTAAATATAAAAACACAATGGATACTCCTGTATTTAAAAAATCGAGGAATCTCTTTGCGCTGAACTTCGCAAAAAATACAGGCGCAGAATCACTTATACT
>JAZLCX010000081.1:0-2166 GCA_045614425.1 Eubacteriales bacterium
GAATCAATAACAGAGGTTATGGAGTTTGACTGGGTGGTGTTACCCGTTCCGATGCAGGCAATCATCGCAAAGAGCGCGAACAGAGCCGCAAGCCACTTCATTCCGAGACCGTTCTTTATATAGTACATAGGACCGCCTCTGAATGAGCCGTCCTCGTTTGTCTCGCGGTACTTGAGTGATAGAACTATTTCCGAGTATTTTGTAGCCATACCGAAAAGCGCGCTGACCCACATCCAGAATATAGCACCGGGTCCGCCTGAGAAGAGCGCGGTTGCAACACCTGCAATGCTTCCGGTACCGATAGTGCCGGCAAGAGCCGTTGTAACTGCTTGGAAGGGGCTTACAGCGCCCTTTTCCTTTGTGTGCAGCCTCTTATCGAAAAGGCTTCCTATCGTATGCTTTGAAACGTAACCGAATTTTCTGAACTGGAAAAATCCGAGCTTTACGGTAAGAAAAATTCCGACCGCAATGAGAAGCACCATTGTTGAGATACTCAGAATGTTATCATAGATGAAGGTGAGAGCAAGATTAATATAGCGCATATATCTTCTCCTAGATTTAATGTTTAGCACCAATTCGTTATTATATATCACGCGCGCAACCGTTGTCAATAGATTTTACAAAAAAATATTTTTTGTCAAGTATTCTGCATTTTTTTCTTAAAATGACTTGCCGATTGAAAAAATGTGTGCTACAATACAGTGAGTATTTACTTGAAGGGACGAAAAACATGTATACAAAAAACGTAAACATGCTACAAGGGCCTATTGCTCCGGGATTGCTTAGAATCACAGTTCCTATTATAGTAATGCAGGTTTTGCAGTCGATTTTCAATATAATCGATATGAGCGTATTGAAAATGGCGGATTCGAGCGGCGGATACACAGTTGGCGCTGTTGGCTCCTGCAGTATGCTTATTGTCTTAATTACCGTCCTTCTTACAGGTCTTGCATCCGGCTCGAACGTTGTTATCGCAAGACATATCGGAAGCGGGGATAAGGAGCGGGTTGACCGTGCCGTCGGTACAGCGCTCGTGGTATCCGTCGTCGGCGGATTTTTGCTTCTCATTATAGGCGTTCTCTTTGCCGAGGTTTTCCTCAGCTGGACCAACTGTCCGTCAGAGCTTATGCACGATGCAACGCTCTATTTCCGACTTTATTTCGTCAGCGTTCCGGTTATAATGATTTATAACTTCGCTGCCGCCATCATCCGTTCAAACGGAAATTCGAAGAGCCCGATGATATATCTCAGCCTCGGCGGTGTCGTAAAGGTTCTTATGAACATAGTTTTCGTCGCCTTCTTCAATATGGGCGTTGTCGGTCTTGCGCTCGCTACTCTGATTTCCTTTTCCTTCTCGAGCATTCTTGCCATTCGCAAGCTCTTAATAGGGGAGGGTGTCATAAAAATAAAGAAGGAGTATCTGCGTATATATACGTCCGAATTGAAGGAAATTGTGTTTATAGGCGTTCCTTCGGGGCTCCAGTCGGCATTTTACTCTATAGCGAACGTAATTATTACCGCTACCGTAAACAAGTACGGTCCCGATGCCAGCACGGGAATTTCGATTGCGAATAACTTTGATGGAATTCTTTACAACATCACCTTCGCGCCTTCGCTTGCCGTTATGGCGTACGCAAGCCAGAATATCGGGCATAAGAACGTCAGACGCGCCGAAAAATCCATTCTCGCGGGAATAATGATTACCGTGGCGTTCGGCGTTACCTTCGGCTCTCTTTCGGCAATTTTCTCGCGTCAGCTGTCCTCGATTATGACAAACAGCGCCGCCGCTATCGAGTATTCGCATCAGAAGATGATTATTATATCAACCACCTATTTCATCTGCGGAATAAACGAGATTATGTGCGCGGCGATGCGCGCTATGAGAAGGCCGATAGTTTCCACCGTTACAACGCTCATATATATGTGCCTTTTCCGCTTCGTATGGGTTTACGTATTCTTCCCGCTTTGCCCGAACTTTACCTTCTTATTCCTCGTATGGCCGGTCGGTTGGGTTTTGTCGATTTTCACAATTCTCGTATTCTATATTCCTACCGTCAGAAGACTCAGACGTGAATATAGATCGGCAGATGCAGAAACGGCAGAGGAAAGCGCCCCTTCTTATTATTAAATTTAATTCTTTGCTATAAATAAAATGGAGTCAACATG
>JAZLCX010000082.1:0-9599 GCA_045614425.1 Eubacteriales bacterium
TGCAACGAGCATAAGCCGAAGATAGATCTTATCCGCATCCTCCGCACACCCGAGGGAGAGATAACCCTCGACACCACCGGCAAAAAGTCGGGCAGAGGCGCGTATATATGCAAGAGTCTCGCATGTCTTAAAAAAGCAAGAAAGGCGGGACGTATTGCAAGCTCACTTGAATGCGTGATACCGAGCGAGGTATACGACAGATTGGAAGAGGAGCTTACGATTGAAAAGTAATAACGAACAGCGCTTTTTCGGAATGCTCGGATTTGCAATGCGGGCGGGTAAGGTTATAATAGGAACCGAAAACGTCACAAGAGCAATGCCGCGAGGTGAAATTAAGCTTGTAATAATTTCCGACTCAGCATCCGACGGCACGAAAAAAAAGCTTATTACGAAATCCGAGTTTTACGGCATTCCGACGCTTGTGTCGGAGGTAGATACGGAGCGTCTCGGAGAGCTGCTTGGAAAAACTTACGCACCGGCCGCAGTAGCGGTGACGGATTCGGCGTTTGCCACCGAGATAACGAAAAGAGCAGAAAAGGACGCACAATAATAAGCCCCGTATTAAATTGACGAAAGGAAGTTTTCGCGTAAGCGGAAACCGGTGATTTACATGGCTCAAATCAAAGTTTCGCAAATAGCAAAGGACTTCAACCTTAAATCAAAGGATGTGTCCGATGCATTCAAGGATATAGGATTCGAGAAGAAAAACAGCGGAGCGGCAGTCGAGGCTGAGGAATACGAGCTTTTCCTCGTCCACATGACGCGCTCCCATCAGATAAAAAATCTTGAGGCTTACACAAAGGGCGACGCAACCATTAAGTCGGTAAAGGAAAATGCTCCCGAGCCGAAGAAGGCGGAAGCACCCGCTCCCGAAAAGAAGCCCGAGCCGAAAAAGGCGGAGGCTCCCGCAGCGGAGCAGAAGCCCGTTTCAGAGAAGAGGCCCGAGGAGGCTAAAAAGCCGCCTGTGGCACAGACTCAGAGACCGATGTCGGACAGAAAACCCGGCTTTGATACAAGAAGACCCGAGGGCGAGAGAAGACCTGATATGCAGCGCCGCAACGACCAAGGCTCACAGCAGAGAAGCAACAGTCAGACTTACTATGCTCCGAAGCCGCAGTATCAGAAATACACCGACCGTCCGAGTGTAGATCCCTTTGCAAAGCGCAGGGAGAATATGAACCGCAATGCCGACGGAAGACGCCCGAATCCCGACAGCCGTCCCGTACAGCAGCGTCAGGATATTAAGCCGAAGCCGCCCGTACAGCAGCCTGTACAGCCGCAAGCAGGATCGGCACTGAGACCGGCACAGCAGGCTCAGCTTGAAAAGCAGCAGAAGCTCGCAAAGCAGGCGGAGGTGCAGAAGCAGCAGGTTCAGCCGAAGAAGGAAGAAAAGAAGGCTCAGAAGCAGCAGTTCAAGACCATAAAGCCCACGATCGATATGTCGAACGTAAAGGGCGGGGTAAACATTCATACCGATTACAGTGCGGATAATCCCAAGACCCGTGTTGTCGATATGAGAACCTCTGACGTAAACCTTTCCAAGTATGACGAGCGCTATAACGACCAGTTCTACGCCATAGCAAACGGCGGAGATACCAAGGCTCAGAAGCAGAAGCTCAAGAAGCAGGATAACCGCGGACAGAACTCGAAGAGCGCAAAGGATAAGGAAAGAGCGGCTCAGGAAAAGATTAAAAAGCTTGAGGCTGAAAGAGCAAGAAATAAGCAGCTCGAAATCACCGTTCCCGATGAGATTACCGTTGGCGAGCTTGCAACAAGACTTAAGAAGACCTCGGGCGAGGTTATAAAGAAGCTCATGATGATGGGCGAGATGAAGGGTGTAAACGACGTAGTAGATTATGCAACCGCGGAGCTTATTGCTGACGATTTCGGTGCAAAGGTTACCAAGGAGGTCGTTGTCACCATAGAGGAGAAGCTCTTTACCGAGGCTGAGGAGAATGAGGCCGACCTTGAGGAGCGCGCTCCCGTCGTCTGCGTAATGGGACACGTTGACCACGGTAAAACCTCAATTCTCGACGCTATCAGACATACAAACGTTACCAAGGGCGAGGCAGGAGGTATTACTCAGGCAATAGGTGCGTACCGTGTCAAAGCAAACGGCAAGGACATCACTTTCCTTGACACCCCCGGCCACGAAGCCTTTACTGCGATGCGTATGCGCGGTGCTAAGTCCACCGATATCGCAATTCTCGTCGTTGCTGCCGATGACGGCGTAATGCCTCAGACCGTTGAGGCTATAAATCACGCCAAGGCCGCAGGAATTGATATTATAGTTGCAATAAACAAAATGGATAAGCCGCAGGCTAATCCCGACAACGTTCTTAACCAGCTCACACAGTACGAGCTCGTTCCCGAGGCATGGGGCGGTGACGTCATCTGCGTTCCTGTTTCAGCTCACACGGGTATGGGTATCGACGAGCTTCTCGAAAGCGTTCTTCTCGTTGCCGAGGTTAAGGAGCTTAAAGCTAACCCCAACCGCCGTGCAAGAGGTCTTGTTATTGAGTCTAAGCTCGATAAGGGAAGAGGACCGGTTGCTACCGTTCTCGTACAGAACGGAACTCTCCATCAGGGTGACTACGTTATCGTAGGTAACGCTGTTGGTAGAGTCCGCGCTATGATAGACGACAAGGGCAAATCCATAAAGACGGCAGGTCCTTCTATCCCCGTTGAAATAGTAGGTCTTGACGACGTTCCTCAGGCAGGTGACGAGCTTAACGGCGTTGAGGACGAGAGAATGGCGAGAAGCCTTGCCGAGCAGCGCCGTGAAAAACAGCGTCAGGAAATTCTTGCCGCAAACGCAAGAGTAAATCTCGACGACCTCTTCACTCAGATTGCAGAGGGTGTAAAGACGCTCAACATTATAGTAAAGGCCGACGTCGCAGGCTCTGCCGAGGCGGTAAAGGCTTCGCTCGTCAAGCTCTCAAACGAAGAGGTTAAGGTAAGCGTTATTCACAGCGCTGTCGGCGGTATCACCGAAAGCGACGTTATGCTTGCTGCGGCATCGAATGCCATTATAGTAGGATTCAGCGTGCGTCCCGATAAAAACGCTCTTGATTCCGCTGAGCGAAACGGTGTTGACATCCGTACTCACCGCATAATCTACGAGATAATCGATGAGATTGAGGCGGCTATGAAGGGTATGCTTGCTCCTACATTCAAGGAGGTTATCCTCGGTCACGCTGAGGTAAGACAGACCATCCGTGTTCCCAACGTCGGTACGATTGCCGGCTCTTATATACGCGACGGTAAAATTACCCGTCAGTCCGAAATCCGTATAGTCCGTGACGGTATAGTTATATTCGAGGATAAAATTTCCTCTCTACGCCGCTTCAAGGACGACGTCCGTGAGGTTAACGAGGGCTATGAGTGCGGTGTAGGTCTTGACAAATTTAATGACATTAAAGAGGGCGATATACTCGAGGCCTTCATAATGGAAGAGGTAGCAAAATAATCCCTTGCGCAGTGCAAGGTGCGTGGGGTGCGGCTTTATCGGCTTTAAAACAAGAGAAGATAAGGCGCACACCGCAAATATCAATTTTCATTCGTGCGCAAAACTTTACAAATATAATTCATTTTAAGGAGAAATTTTATGGCCAGACGACGCAGTGCAAATATGCCGCTTGTGATTAACTGGATTTTTTGCGGCGCACTCCTACTAAACACGTTGGTTTTTCTTGTTCTGAATAACTACGTGAGCAATTTAAGCATTCCCGTTATCTTTTTCCTCGGTCTTACCTTCCTCTATGGATTTCAAATCAGAAACGTCTGTGTAAAGGAAGATATAGGCAATAAATTCACCAACCTGCTCCTTATGATTATGGGCGGTATCGGTGCAGCTCTTATGATTTTGCCCCTTATTACCCTGTTTTCAGGTGACAGCAAATTCACTCAGGCGATGGTTGTAGGACTTATATTTGCTATTCCGCTTAATTTCCTTCTCATCTATTGGGAAGACGAGTTTTACACCTCGGCAAGAAATTGGCCGAAGGAATTTTTCGAGTATTACGGATTTATGGTTACCATACCCGCAATGTTCGTTGTCTTCGGAATTTTCAGCATTTTTGCGACACCCCTCATTGCTTGCCTTATAGTTATAAACCTTTTCCTTGCAATCGGATTCGGTATGCTTGTGAAAAACAGCTCGGTTATGGCAGCGTTCATCGTTCTCGGTGTTACATTCCTTCTCAACATAGCCGTATTATTCCTCGGCGTACAGATTGACGTAGACAAGCTTTATACCGACGGATTACATATGTTCTATTCGGCATGCTGTCTTTTCCCGTTCCTCTCTATGATTGCCTGTTCGGTGGTCGTTATCATCGATAAGCTTTCGAATCTCGTAAGCGACGGACTTGCATTCGGAGCATATGCAGTAGTACCCGTAATTTGCTTCGGTCTTCAGTTCCTTGTTTTCTATCATTGGAAGGCAGGACTTATCGTATTCGGAACGGTAGTTCTTGCAACTGCGCTTGTAATAATGTTCTTTAAGCTAGTAAAATCTGCGGTAGATTTCGTTATAGGATTCTTCTACGCACTCTTTACCGGCAAGTTCTTTACAAGCTCCGGCTCAAAGCCTAAGGCAGCATCGGGCGGCAGCTCTCCCCTAAGACTAAGCGACCTCGACAAGTATGCTTGGAGCTGTGTCAATAAATATCATGCAGAGCTCATCGGCATTTCCGAGCCTTCTCCCGGATACTTTATCATTAACGTTAAAAATGCGAATGACCGCGAAAGAAGATTCATTCTTGAGGGGCTTGAAAAGGAGCTTTCGGGCTATTCCTACAAGAAAATCACGATAGCATAACAAAAAAGAAGTCCGCCACGGAGTTGCAACGTGGCGGACTCATAATAAAATAAAGTATTTTAACTTTATACACAAATTGTACACTATTTGTTCATAAATATTTGCTATAATATAGCGGTCACGAAAGAGACAAAGGCGGCTTGGCGGGAGTATAACCGGTCGGTCCGCAAACAAAACTTAATATTTGGACCATTAGCTCAGTTGGTTAGAGCTACCGGCTGCATAATCAAGCGTAAGCGAGTCGGTGCTTGCATCAGCGAGCTACGCGCAGATTGCTCCCCGTCAGCTTGACAGAGTCAAGCGAAGTGCGAAGCACCAAAGACGAAGTTCTTTGGGACGGAAAGGAGTATAACTGGTCGGTCCGCAAACAAAACTTAATATTTGGACCATTAGCTCAGTTGGTTAGAGCTACCGGCTCATAACCGGTCGGTCCTAGGTTCGAGTCCTAGATGGTCCACCAACAAAAAGAGGCAGCCCGTGCGGTTGCCTCTTTTTGTTGTCGTACCATTAGGGTTTGGCTACGGACCGACCGTAAAAGAGCCGGTACGGCTACATAATCAAGCGCGAGCGAGTCTGTGCTTGCACAAGCGAGCCGCGTGCAGATTGCTCCGCGAGTGTTGCGCAAAGCGCAACGAACACGAAGTGTTGCATTTTGCAAAATGCGGACTCGCAAAGGAGTATAACCGGTCGGTCCTAGGTTCGCATTCCCGCCGCAGAGCGCGTCGAGCTCGCTCGTAAGCGGCAAGGCGAGGAATATTGACGCCTTGCGTCAAAATCCCAGATGCTTTGTGTGTTTTGCTCTCACAGTGGTGAGAGCTTTTTGAGGCGACTTGTATCAAGACAAGCGCACGCCACGGTGCCAATTTTTTATTTATTTAAAATGTTGTTGTGCACATTATGTTTTACAAAACGAAGCTAAAAAATAACCGTATTTAGTATAAAAATCGATCTTGTTTTGTAAAGATTGCAATTTTTGAGCTCGGGTAAAAATGAGATGCACTTTTCGGGGTCCGGAAGTGCATCTCGTTTTTATTTGATATCATCAAAACATTCTGTTTCGATTTTTTCTAATGGAACCGGGGATAGCGATATTATTTTATCAAAATTCAAAGCGTTGATTAAAGGTTCGGCTCGTTCTCCTTCGTGATACGCGAAACCGCGTCCTTTGGTTCTAAAAATTTTCTTCATTTTTGCTTTGCCTTTTGAGCCTGTTGGGATCGGGATAGATTCTATACCCAAAAAATCATAAATACCATCCGCATCAATGAGCATAATATCTTCTATATCTGCTTGTGCCGCAAGATCTACAATGGAGCAACTTTTGTGTTTTGAAATAACCTTTCTCAGTTCTTTCCAGTCATCCTCATAAAATTTACTTATGTTAGGAATGTAATTATCTGTATCGTAACATAAAAAGATTGTCCAGTCCAAACTTTTATGCTGCCCATAGCAACGTTTTTCAAACCAATTACCGGTATTTGTCATTTGAGAAATCGTGCCTACAACATTAAACATAATTAAAACTTTATGTTCCTTGCGTTGTAACACATAAAAGATTTCTCCACTATCCTCATCGACACATTTTTCGATAGATGCTTCATCATACTTTTTGCAAAGATGATTTAGCAAAGAAAGATAAAACACCTTTTCTGTAGCCCCCTCCAAAATAAAGGCTATTCCTTTGTCGAACTTGTTGTTCATAGATTAATCCTCCAAATAGAAGGATAACATCTCTATCGAATCTTTATCACCCGACATTAACTCAAAGAGATATTCGCCAACCGCCATTCCGTTGTCTCTTGCTGTTTTTATAAGTGCTTTAGCTTTGGAAGGCTTTGTTTTTCTAAAGTCAGCAGTGCCATTATTGTTCGGCATGCCTACATAAATTTTTTCCGTTTTTATATATTGCACGAGAAAAGGCGAGTGGCTAGAAATGATTAACGAAGTGTCTTCAAGGATCTCATCCAAAATTTCTAGCATTTTTTTAAGCAATCTCGGATGTATACTTGTTTCCAATTCTTCTACGCCTATGAAGCTCATACTCTTGGCACTAGCAATAAATACATTTGCTAACAACCAAAACAGGCGTTTTGTACCAGTCGACATCATAGAAATGTTTATTGACTGGTTAAGGTTTTTGTTTGTAATTATAACACTATATATTTCTTCTCTTATTTTGAACGGAATTTCAGCTTGAGCTTCTTCTAATGTTGTGTGAATTACATTCTCATCATCGGAAGATATAATAAGATTTAGATTTTGGGGTTTTACATTTGCGTTCCAAACAGCAGATTGAATAGATACATCTGTAAATTCTGGGAATAAGCTATACACTGCTTCTAAAAACAAATCATACTTTTCGGGATACTGTTCTTTAAGTTGGAACAAAGCCCTCGGAACATCTTTATCGTCAAAAGCAATGCATCCGTCATCGTCTTCATCAACATATTCAATGGGGGGCGCTTGGAAACGATCTCCAAGGTCTAAAGAAGAACAAACATGATAATTGATTTGTTTAATTGCTTTAATTACAGGATGTATGTCTATATCATCCAAAGATGAAAGAACATCAATTGCTAGTTGATCGGTTTCTAAATTGATGTTTCTAAATGAGTTTGTTTCTTTTGATTTTCTATATTTTCCTTCGTCGCGCTTCAAAAAAGATGTGTAGCGAACACTTTCGTTTGGTCGAGTATCGATCCATTCATTAGTGATTTTCTGCCCATTTCCGTCATCTCTATACCATATGAACGTGAAGCCATATCTAATGAATCGATATTCGTTAAGAGACGCATCTTCCATTTCAATTTCAAAATAGAATTCGTCATTCTGTATTGATTTGTTGATTGGAATTCCTCGTATCCATTTCATCATTGTTTTTCTACCTTTAGGATTTGAAGAAATGAAATCAACACCAAAATCGATAGCTTCGAGAAAATTTGACTTTCCATAATTGTTTGGAGAAATTATTGCAGTGATGTTTTCGAGTTGCACCGTGGATCTTTTTAAATTTTTAAATCCGCCTACGGTTACTGATTTAATTTTCATTGATCAATCTCCTTGTAAAAAGATGTATTGATATTATATCACGTTTTTAAAAAGAAATCAAGATAAAAGTGAAATTTATTTCTGATTGGTCGATTTTTGTCGGCATTTATCGCAACGAGATTAATATTTATGTTAATCTCATTTTTCACTCAATGTGTTTTGAAATTATAAGTTTATTTATGAATCATCTTGAAAAACTTTTTCAAATATTTTATAATATTCGTGCGGCACAGTTGAATATTTTTTCGTCCGAAGTCTATGCTTGGTAAAAACGTAGGCTTTGCTTGTCATATCTTCGGACGTAAACTGTGACAGGCTGAAACGAAACTGCGTTTTTCGGTGCGTGGTTTCGACTGCGCACCTTTTTATTTTTCAAGGAGAGTTTTATGGGCTGGCGTTACAGAAAAAGCATTAATGTTGGTTTAGGATTTAGAATAAATATTAGCAAAAGTGGGATAGGCTATAGTTGGGGTGGTCCCGGTTATCGAAAAACATGGAAAGCCGACGGAGGAACAAGGACAACATATTCCTTACCCGGAACTGGAATTTCTTATGTTGAAGAAACACGTTCTCCACGAGCACGAAAAGGACAATTACCAAGAGCAAATTCTATGGAAAGATACAATTTAGAGCATTCACAAACTTATTCGGTGGTAAACGGAAAAATAGATGCTTTGTCTACACCCGAAAATAAACTTTTTATTGAGAAAATAAAATCTATACGTTTGAAAAATTTCTTCACTTGGCTTTTTGGATTATCTTTAGTGTTTATTTGGTCTTGTTTTGTTAATATTGTTCCTGAAAATATTTGGCCTCCAATATTGTTTTCGCTTTTGTGTTTGACTATAGGTTTTGTAATTTTTATAAATTCTCGTAGATTTGTCCTTGTTGAATACAATATTGACGATGATATTGCCCCCATAATAAACAGGCGAAATAACGCGTTATCCTATTTATGTAATTGTAGTAAATTATGGAACATTGAACAGTATGAACAAGTAGAATATTCTAGAGTAAACGCAGGCGCAGGAACGAACTTAAAACGCGGGAGAGTCTATTTTTCTTACGCAAAAGCACCGCGCTATTTGAAAATAATAAATGACTTAAAAGTTTATCAACTTTCAATTGGAGCAACGCGATACATATTTTTGCCTGATAAAATTCTTGTAGTTGGATTTTTACAGGTTGGAGCTTTGAGATATCACGATATATCTATATCATTAGAATATACACAATTTGTTGAAACTGAAATTGCCCCCAAAGATGCTACGTTCCTTTATAACACGTGGCAGTACGTAAACAATAATGGAACGCCGGATAGAAGATTTAATAACAACAAACAAATTCCAGTATACGCTTATGAGAAAATATATTTTAAAAGCGCAACAGGTTTAAATTTGCATTTAATGGTTTCTTCTACAAGCAAAGCAGAAACCTTTAAAGAAAAGTGGGATAGCATAAAAGATGTTTTTTGATGTTAAAAAGCATTGAAGTTAAAAAGTTCGACTTTCATAAAGCTTGCTCCACCAGAAAAAACCGCCTAAAAAGAGGATGAGGACGGTCCATTTCTCCGCATTTAATTCCAAAAACACAAAATTTTACAAAAATTCAACGAAATTTTACATATTTCTTGACAAGCGTAAAGCGTTGTGCTAGAATGGGTATAGTAAATATTTTATATATATTAAATAAGGAGAAATAAGATGCCCGAGATTAAGTATGAAGTAAT
>JAZLCX010000083.1:0-14677 GCA_045614425.1 Eubacteriales bacterium
CACATTTTCGGTCTTGCTCCGTTCAAGAGCGTTAATTACATTGATTGCACGGCAACCGATCCCGAAGCAGAGGCTGCACGCTACTCCAAAATTCTCGAAGAGAATCCCACAGATGTCGTAATTATGGGTATAGGCGAAAACGGACATATTGCATTCAACGACCCGCCCGTTGCCGATTTTAATGACAAGGCTCTTGTAAAGCCGGTAAAGCTTGATGAGATATGCCGCAATCAGCAGGTAAACGACGGTTGCTTTGCTAAGATTGACGACGTTCCTACTCACGCTCTCACTCTTACCGTTCCAGCTCTTGTAAAAGCTCCTTACCTTTTCTGCATCGTTCCTGCTCCTACTAAGGCGTGGGCGGTTAAGGAAACTCTTACGGGCTCTATTGACGAGCATTGTCCCGCAAGCATACTTCGCACACAGGATAACGCAACGCTCTATCTTGATAAGGACAGCGCTTCGCTTCTTTGATTCGTCGATTTAACAAAAAAAGGTTTTCGCTTTGGGCGAGAACCTTTTTCTTTTTCCTTTTCTTAACTTACAAAATAAATACGACGAGCCAGGTAATAAATGCTGATATGAGGCCTTGCAAAAGCTTTTCCATATAATAATTTCTCATAGAAATATCAGTGCCTATAAAAAAACTCTTTGCCTGCATATGTACGGAAAAACCGGCGAATGAAACCGCAAACGAGGTTAAAATAAGAGAAAAATCTCTTGAAAAAAGTGAAATATCGGCAAAAAACCTCGAGGCGCCGGAAACCTCCAGCAAGGATAATAATGCTGAATATAAAAAAGGATTCTTTACAAAAATCGAAATAATTCCCGATATAACCGAAAAAAGAACGACGAATCCGGAGACGGTAAGCGTGTTTTTTGCCGAGGTGCATACCGATGATGAGAGGCTGAATTTTTGCATCCTGCGATTTGTCACCTCTTTTGTCGGTAAATGCCCGAGTGAGAACAGTACACCTGTAATTATAGCCGAAATCAGCATTGCAAGGTACAGAATCACGCCGTCCGAAAAAGAACCGCGAAGTCCGATACCGATGCCTGAAATCAAAAATGCAGGACCTGTATTGTTGGAAAATCCAATTAATCTTTCACACTCATCCTTGGATATTACACCTTCGCGGTATAGGTCTGCTGCAACCTTGACACCGAGCGGAAATCCGCATAGCATTCCGACTACAAATGCTGACACTGCGTACCCGTTGATTTTGAAGAGCTTTTCAAAGAGTATTCTTACAATTTTTATACCCTCGAAGCATGAGTGGGAAGAAATAAAGTCGGTGAGTATCATAAAAGGAAATACCGAGCCGATAACAACGTTAAAGCACAAGCTGAGGCCGTCTTTTGTGTATTTTGAAATATTAGGGGAAAGCAATGCCGAAAAGCATATAACAATCAAAATC
This sequence comes from Eubacteriales bacterium, assembly GCA_045614425.1. Taxonomy (GTDB): domain Bacteria; phylum Bacillota; class Clostridia; order Oscillospirales; family CAG-272; genus UBA1740. Next base: position 1,419 of record JAZLCX010000083.1, read on the forward strand.
AGCGAAAATGAGTAAAACGCACTTTTGAATTTTTTAGCAGTAGCCACTTCGGTGAAAGCTGTCATTTTAATCCTCCCGCTTTGCATACATTTATACCGTACTACAGATTTATGAAGGGAAGAGATATATAATGCAGGAAAACGGAAAAAAAGAAAAGAAAAAAGAAAACACTCTTGCATACGGATTTCATATAGAGGCAGATAGAATAAACGATGGAATTTCAGTAAGCGTGTGCGGTGTCTTTTCGATACTTGATTTTAATACCGAGCTTGCCGTAGTGAAGCTGAAAAAGGGAAGGCTCAAAGTTCGGGGCAAGGGACTTTCCATTGCTGTATACGAAAACCGCACGGTCGAAATTTTCGGAAAGGTTGAGGTTTTTGAATTTATATGATACGACCGGATTATTACTTGTTCGGATACGTCGTATTTACGGTATCTGAGGATGACGTAGGGCGCGCCGCAGAGATTTTTTTAAAGAAAGGAATAAGCGCTAAATTTTCTGACAACAAAATCATAGTCGGCCGCCGAAAAGTGCACGAGGTGGAGAGCGCGATGGCAACCCGTGTCAAATTTTCGCGCAGTGAAATGCTTGGTTTTTGGGGATTTTTGATTAGAAATCGCAAGAGATACGGACTCTTTCTTGCTGTTCTTTGCACCGTGTCGCTCTTTTTCGCAACTACGGATATGGTTTGGGACGTACGCATTGAAGGGTGCGGTGCTGTGACTGCTGAAAAAATAGAAAGAGAGCTTAGCGCGTGCGGATTCGGCGTTGGAGCAAGGTGGTCGCGCACAGATACCGCAGAGGTTGAAACAGAGCTTCTAGCGGCGTCATCGGTTGTAGGATGGGTCAACATTAACAGAAGGGGGACTGTTGCTTACGTAACAGTTTCCGAGAAGGAATCGGTAAAAGAGGAACAAGAGCACGTCGGATACTCAAATATTGTCGCAGCGCGGGACGGCGTTATAGAGGAAATAACGGTTATGCGCGGTATTGCCGCAGTAAAGGTGGGGGATACCGTCAAAGCGGGCGACCTGCTCATTTCGGGGATAATTCCTACGGAGCTCGGCGGTGGATATTGCTATGCCGAGGGCACTATAATAGCACGGGTTTCGGACAGCGTTACCGCAGTGGCAGAGCATAGCCGCGACGAGAAAAAAGTAAAAAAAGTTACCCTTTCACGCGCTAAAGTTAAAATTTTCGGTTTTTCTGTAAATATTTTTAAATCATATAGAAATTTGCCGTCTGATTATGATATAATAGAGGGTAAGAAGAATTTTCGACTCTTCGGTAAGGAGCTTCCGATGTCGTTTTTCGGAGAATACGTTTCTTCGTATGATACGGAAAAGGTTTTCTTGACGGCGGAAGAAATGACAGCTCTCGCATCGGAGAGATTGACTTCGGCGCTTGCGGAGCGCCTTCTCGGAGCAACGCTTGTAAGAATAAGGACAGAGGGTGCATTTTCGAATGATTCTTACAGCATGACTGCCACCTTTGTATGTACCGAGCAGATTGGACGGGATTCTCCGTTCAGCGTAAAGGAAAATTAACTGAAGGAAGATAAAATGGCTGAAAGAATAGTGATGACAAACTCCAGCGAGTCGACAGCTGCATTGTTCGGCTCGTTTGACCTTAATATCAGGATGCTTGAGAGTGCGTTCGACGTACGCATATCCAACAGAAGCGGCGGCGGTACCGACGGCGATGCCGTTATTATAACCGGCGATGCGGATTCTGCGGATAAGGCGGCACGGGTTCTTGAATACCTCAAGCATATGGTAGGAGAAGGTGAAACTCTCAGCGAGCAAAGTGTTGAATACGTTATTGGACTTGTACGCGATAATCTTGATGAGGCAAACGAGAGTCTCGGCGACGTCATCTGTATAACCAACAGAGGAAAGCCTGTTAAGGCTAAAACCGTAGGTCAGAAGAAGTACGTAAAATGCATAAAGGATAATACCGTAGTCTTGGGACTCGGCCCTGCCGGAACGGGCAAAACCTTTCTTGCCGTTGCAATGGCTACCGAGGCACTGCGAAATAAATCGGTATCACGCATAATACTTACAAGACCGGCAGTCGAGGCGGGTGAGCGGCTCGGATTTTTACCGGGCGACCTTCAGAGCAAAATAGACCCATATCTCAGACCGCTGTACGATGCGCTCTTTGAAATGCTCGGCCCTGAAAATTATCAGCGCCACATGGAGCGCGGAACTATTGAAATCGCACCGCTTGCGTATATGCGCGGAAGAACACTCGATGACTCCTTTATAATTCTCGACGAGGCGCAGAATACCACCCCCGAGCAGATGAAAATGTTTCTTACAAGACTTGGTTATAATTCCAAAGCCGTGGTCACCGGCGACCTATCGCAAACCGACCTTCCGTTCGGTAAAAAAAGCGGACTTTCGATAGCCTCGAAAATTTTGAGGGGAATAGAAGGGATCGGTATATTTGAATTTTCCGAGCGCGACGTGGTAAGACATACGCTGGTACGCAAAATAATATCCGCGTACGATAGATACGAGCGCGAAAAGGGAACGGCAAAATATTCGATAGAGAAAAAGAAAGACGAGGACGTAAAAAGATGAGTAAAAGAAAGTTAATTATAAATTTTTCGGCAACGAGTAAATTTGAAGAGGCTGACTATCAGCTTAAAACCGTTATAAGAAATGCGGCAAAGCTTACACTTCTCAGAGAAAATTTCCCATACGATGCCGAAATTTCGGTTACACTCTGCGATAACGAATACATCCACGGGCTTAATAAGCAGTACAGAGGCGTGGACAGGCATACCGACGTTCTTTCATTCCCGATTTACGAAAACGGTGAATTCGACGAGTGCGAGTGCGTTGGCGGCGCAATGCTCGGCGATATAGTTATCTCGCTTGAGCGCGCGAGAGAGCAGGCCAAGGAAATAGGCAACACCTTCTTTGAGGAGGTTGCGTTTTTGACCATTCACTCAACTCTTCATCTTCTTGGCTACGACCACGAGCGCAGCAAGGATGACGATGAGCTGCAGTGCAGAATTCAAAAAGAAATTATGACCGAATTCAAGGGTGGCTTATGAGAAAGACAGGATTTATTGCAATTGTAGGAAGACCTAACGTGGGAAAATCGACGCTTTTAAACGCTATACTCGGCGAGAAGGTGGCGATAGTATCAAAAAAACCGCAAACTACAAGAAACCGTATAACCGGAATTCATACGGTGGGTGAGGAGCAGTTTGTTTTTCTTGACACCCCCGGAATACATAAGCCGCGCACAAAGCTCGGCGATTTTATGGTAAAGACTACTGCGGAGACCCTTGGCGGCGTTGACGGTGCAATTCTTGTCGTTGAGGCGCGCGAAAGCGTCGGTGACATTGAGGCCAAGGTCCTCGAAAGACTGAAATCCGACGAAATCCCCGCTATTCTCGTCATCAATAAAATTGATTCGGTACAGCCGACAAACATTTTGAAAACCATATCCGCATATGCCGATGCGTTTGATTTTACGGCGGTAGTACCTATTTCAGCAAAAAGCGGCAAGGGGGTCGACACCGTCGTTGAGGAATCAAGGAAATTCCTTTACGAAGGCGAGTGGATGTTCCCCGATGATATAGTTACAGACCAGCCTGAGCGCAGAATTGCTGCTGAAATAATCCGCGAAAAGCTCTTACGCTCTCTTGATGAGGAAATACCTCACGGAACTGCGGTTACCATAGAAGAATGGCGCGAAAAACGCGGCGTTGTTTCAATAAGAGCGGAAATTTACTGCGAAAAAGCATCTCACAAGGGAATCATCATAGGTAAGCATGCCGCAACCATCAAAAAAATCGGTACCTACGCAAGAGAGGATATCGAGAAGATGCTCGATGCGAAAGTTTTCCTTGACCTTTACGTTCGAGTTAAGGAAAATTGGCGCGACAGCGATTTCAATATATCCGATTTCGGCTATAACAGTGATGAATTATGATGACAACAGAGGTACGCGGTCTGGTAATCCGTACGACCGACGTTAAAGAGGCTGACAGAATCATAACGATTTTTACCGAGGAAATGGGCGTAGTAAGTGCAGTCGCACGCGGTGCCCGCTCTCACAAGAGCAGAAAAATGTCCTCGACTATGCAGTTTTGCTACGGCAATTTTGTGCTCTATAAGCAGGGGGAGTATTTTCACGTAAAGGAAGCAGAGCTTATCGAGAGCTTTTACGGTCTCAGAAACTCTCTTGACGGCTTGGCGCTCGCAAGTTATATTGCCGAGGTTTTAAACGAGGTCGCCGTTGCCGAAGCGGAGCGGGATTTACTTCGTCTTTCACTTAATTCGCTTTACGCGATATCAGAGGGGAAATATTCGCTCGAAAAGGTAAAGGCGGCATTTGAAATACGTGCGGCTTCCATTATCGGTTTTATGCCCGACGTTTTAGCTTGCTCAAATTGCGGCGAGAAGCTCGGAAACTTCTACTTTCATATAATGGGAGGCTCTCTCACCTGTTACAGCTGTCACGAGAGGGAGGCGCGAATGCACGCACTTCCGGAAAATCCCCACGAAAGCCAGACGGTATGCATATTGACAGAGGGAGCAAAAACAGCACTTGCTTATTGCATACACTCACCTCTTGAGAGGATTTTTTCATTCCGTATATCAGATGAGGATATGCAGTTGTTTTCACGGGCAGCAGAGGAATATCTCGTCAATCACCTTGAGCGCTCGTTCAAATCGCTTGAATTTTACAAAGAGGTAAAAAGATAAATGCTCTTTACGGAAAAAGTGTTATCAACGCTTGAATTCGATAAAATTACAGATATGCTCGTCGAATGTGCGTCTACAGACGGCGCACGTGCGAGAGCGCGCACGCTTATGCCATCCGACGACTATGAGCTCGTCCTTCAGCGTCAGGAGAAAACCGAGGATGCAAAGCGCCTCATTAACGCAAAGGGATATCCCTCTTTTGTGGCGGAGGAGAGCGTTGTTCCGGCTGCGGAGCGTGCCTACAAGGGCGCGGTCCTTTCGCCTCGAGAGCTTCTTGACATAGCCGCACTTCTTCGCTCGTCAAGAATGATTCTTGACTATATAAACACGGACAAGCCGTTTGATACCTCGCTCGATGAGATTTTCAGACGCATGCTGCCTAACCGTGCGCTCGAAGAAAAAATTACACGCTCCATACTCTCCGAGGATATGATAGCAGACGAAGCGAGCCCCGAGCTTGCCGACATAAGACGTAAAATCAAGATAGAGAATAACAGGATCAAGGATACTCTTCAAAGCTATATCGGAGGTGTGAGACTTAAATATCTCCAAGAAAATCTCGTAACTTTGCGAAACGGCAGATACGTCGTTCCCGTAAAGGCGGAATATAAAAACGAAATAAAGGGCCTTGTTCACGATACCTCGTCGTCCGGTGCGACACTTTTCGTTGAGCCGATGGCTGTGGTCGATGCGAACAATGAGCTTAAAAGTCTAATGAGTGCAGAGGCTCACGAAATAGAGCGAATACTCTCCGCTCTTTCCGCTGAATGCGCAGAGTCCTCAAGTATCATAACGCTTAATTATCATAATATTACCGACCTTGCTTTTACCTTTGCCTGCGCAACTCTTGCTATGCAGATGCGCGCAGAGCGTCCTACGGTCGTGAAAAAAAGACAGCTTGACCTGAAAAAAGCAAGGCATCCCCTCATTCCGCGTGATAAGGTAGTGCCGATTGACGTTTCAATCGGAAACGGGTTTGATACCCTGATTATAACAGGTCCTAACACCGGCGGAAAAACAGTAACTCTTAAAACGATGGGTCTGCTTACGCTTATGACCCAAGCGGGTCTGCAGATACCGGCGCTTGAAAGCTCGGTTGTAGGCGTTTTTGACAAGGTGCTTGTAGATATAGGCGATGAACAGAGTATTGAGGCGTCGCTCTCCACGTTCTCCTCCCATATGGTGAACGTAGTGGATATACTCAATTCGGTGGGCGAAAATTCTCTCGTTCTTTTTGACGAGCTCGGCTCGGGCACAGACCCCATTGAGGGCGCGGCACTCGCAATATCAATACTTGAAAAAACTCAGAGCTCCGGTGCACTCTCCGCATCAACGACACATTACGCAGAGCTTAAAGCGTATGCGCTTGATACACCGGGTGTTCAGAATGCATCCTGCGAATTTGACATTGAAACGCTTCGTCCCACCTATCGCCTTATAGTCGGTACTCCGGGAAAATCAAACGCCTTTGCAATATCTGAAAAGCTTGGAATCTCACCCGACGTCATAGCCCGCGCAAACGAGCTTATTACGCGCGACAGCAAGCGCTTTGAGGACGTTATAGAGCGACTCGACACTAACAGAATCGAGATGGAGCGTGAGCGTGAGACGGCTAAAAAAATGCGAATGGAGTATGAAAGCTTCAAGAAAAATGCGGAAGCCGATTTAGCTAAGAAAATAGCGAGAAATGAAGAAGAAATAGCAAAGCAGACACAAAAAGCAAGGCAGATTTTGGATAGCGCGCGAGCATCAAGTGAGTTTATCTTCCGTCAGTTAGAGGACCTTCGCAAGCAAGAGGATAAGGAAAAGCGCCTCGAAATGATGAACAGCGCACGCGAGGAAATCCGCCGTCATCTTCGCGAGAGTGAGGAGCTGTTCTCGGGGGTTGATATAAAGGAACTGTCGCTCGACGACGGCTACGTATTGCCTCGTCCGCTCGCTGTCGGTGATAAGGTTTACCTTGTTACACTCGGCAAGGAGGGCGTAGTAACCGCACTTAAAAATAAAGACGGTTTGGTTTCAGTCAGCGCAGGAATTCTGAAAACTAAGGTTTCCGAGGATAAGCTTCGTCTTCTTGACGGAAAGACAAAATTCAAAATGAAGCCGCAAGAGGCGAAGGTAAACGAGGGAAAGGTTAAGAGAAGCATAGTTTCCACATTCCGCTCGGAAATCGACGTTCGCGGAATGATAGCCGATGACGCTTGGTTCGTTGTTGACAAATATCTTGACGATGCGGTTCTCGCATCTGTTCCGTCGGTGCGCATTATTCACGGAAAGGGCACAGGTGCATTGCGCGCAGCTCTCTGGAAATATTTTAAGACCGATAAGAGAATTAAAAGCTACCGCCACGGAGCATACGGCGAGGGTGATGCGGGAGTTACGGTCGTGGAATTTAAGCAATGATGCTTCTTTGCAGCATCGAAGGGGTGTTTTTATGCAATTTATAAATATCGTATATGAAGCTTCTCTCACCGAGGTTCTGAAAACTCTTCGCGATAACGAATTCGTTAATCACGGAGTTCGCTTTGAGGAGGGGCGCGGTGTACCTCATATGAGGATAAAAGAGAGGAAAAACGGCAAAATAAACCTTACCTGCGAGCTTTTGGGGAAGGCGACTAAGGATAACGGATTTCTCGTTGGAACCTACTTTTCCGGAAAGCTTACCGAGGAAAACGGAGTCACTAGGTTAAAAGGCATAATAACGACCGCTCCCATCTATCATGCCGGACTTATAGCGCTTCTCGGAGTATTTATATACCAGTGCTTTTATATCGGAGGTTTTTCCGTAATTCCTCCCATTCTCCTTGTTTTTGACTATTTTCTTTTCAAAGAGGAATTCAGGAAGCAGGGGTATATAAAGCGCTATCTTTACAGAGCTGCGCGGAAAATCAGAGAAGAAAAGAAATAAAACAAAAAAGCCGGGGAAAAATCCGGCTTTTTTCTATTAAAACAGGTTATTCAATAGGAGTAAGGAACTTATTTAATCTGTCAATAAATTTATCATATCCGATATCACGGGATTTAAGACGCCAAAGGTACTTGAATTCCTCAATAATTCTGTCCGCCTCAGCTCTCAGATCCTCGTTGTATCCTGCGTATGATTTTGCTATCAGTATGACCATATCGCAGTTGATTTTTATTTCACGAAGGGTTACCTCATCAACCTTTACTTCATCAAGTTCTTCTCTGAGGCCTTGCATATACGATACTATCGTACTATATACCTTAGCCTTTTGCGGCGTCAACTCGCTTCGGCGGTTCATATAGCGAACAAGTTCCGTCAAATTGCCGATAACGCGGTTTTCTAGGAGATAATAGTTGCCCATTCGGTAAACTATGTCCGCAAGCGAGACCTCACCTTCAATTTTATAAATGAATTTGTCAAGATATTTCTTGCAGTCCGCAATCACAAAGCTTCTCGGACCTGCACGGTATTCGGAGGGATTCCAAGCGTACGCAGCGCCCACAACGAAGGGGAGATATGAAGTTGACGGCGACTGGGGATGTCCGCCATCACCCCATTCGGTAACTAAAATTCCCTCAGCTCCGTATGTCGAGGCAACCTCAGCTGCGGTGCTTATATTTACCATAGCGTTATTCGTTCTGCCTGTAAAGCTGCCCCACATTGAACTGCCGGCGCAGAAATAAAATTTAAGTCCAAGCTCTCGGAGCTTTATTGCGTGTCTTTCGAAACGGTTTTCGGTTTCGTAATTCCAATCCATGACCACGGCATTCTTCGGAATATTATCAATCGCTTCGGGGTGTTTGAAGATTACATCAGCCCAGAACATAGGAATTTTATTATATTTTTCGGTTACAAGGGAACAAATTTTTCTGAGGTAATCGGTGAAAACTTTGCCGACACCGTATTTTTCACAGGCTTCCTTTGTTTCGTTTATGCCAATCTGAAACGGTTCGTCAAGACCTATATGAGCCTTATCAGAGGTAAAGGTATCAAGGTATCCGTCGTAGATTTTGTCCATAAGCTCAACCGACTCCGGAAGAAGCGGATTAAGCGTTGATGATACGGTTCCGTCGTCATCGGTTATGGCAAGGTGTGAGTAGTCCTTGTGAGAGGACCATCTGCCTGTCCAGTAGCCCATATGACCGAGGCTGTTCTGATTGGGAACAAGCTCTATAAAGCGCTCTTTACAGTACGCATCGAGCTCTTCGATTTCCGCCTTGGTAAACGGCATGGTGTCCTTGCAGAATTCGGGGAAATTTTTATATTCAAAAACAAAGCTTTCGACGTAAAGCTGAAGTTGGTTATACTTAAGGGCAGCCATCATATCAACGAGCTCTTTAAGGTATGAGAGCTTGGGGATTCTCGAACGGCTTACGTCAAGCATATAACCTCTGTTTTTAAGAGCGGGGCAGTCATTGATTTCAAAAGCAAATATTTCTCCGTTTTCGTCAGCCTGCATGAGAAGCTGCTTAATCGACGTGTAGGCTCTGTATGCGGCTTCAAGATCGGCGTATTTGACCTCTATGCCGTCCTTTGTTGCCTTTATAGTATGCTCCTCCGGCTTCATACCGTCGGTGTGGACAAAGCTTACGGGAAAATCGCCGTCATCGGTAGCAAAATTCAAAATAGCGCTGTCGTCTGCCGTGATTTTTAAATTCGCCACGCGTATCTTTTCTTCCGAAAGAGTCATTTTCTGAGGTTTTGGTATAAGAAACATTGTTCGTTGCCCCCCATGTTTATACTTCGAGTGTATTATATCACGCAGCATTTTTAAAGTCAATAAGACTACATCATTATAAGGCTATTTTACTAATTTAAGAACTAAAATACAAAAGGTTGACAAAAGGAAAAATGTGTGTTATAATGTAGAAGTTGTAAAAACAACAACTGGAGAAAAATATATTGGAAAGATATAAAACGTTTACGGTGCTTATGGCAAGCATTACAAGAAGTATAAGAAGAATAAAGAGCGAGGAAATGCAAAAGTGGAATCTTAAAAGCAATCACTTATCCTGCCTCTATTATTTATACGAAAAAGGGACTCTTACGGCGAAGGAGCTTTGCGATATTTGCGGAGAGGATAAGGCGAATATTTCCCGTTCAATAGAATATCTTCTGGAAAACGGTTTTTTGGAATATGAGTCGGACACTCAAAAGCATTATAATGCACGTCTTACACTAACAGAGAAGGGTGCGGTTGTAGGCAAGGGAATTTACCTGCGTATAGAAGAAATACTTCAAATGAGCGATGATGGGCTTTCGTGCGAGCAAAGGGATACTATGTATATGGCTCTCGCTATGATTGACAGAAATCTACAAAAAATCAACGATGAATACCGTAGTTGATTTGCGCCTATAATTTATGGGGAATAGTTATGAAAAATTACATTATATATACTGATTCAGCGTGCGATATCAGCCCTGAGCTTCTTGACTCATGGGGTGTTAGCTCCACGCCTCTTACATTCAGGTTTTCTGATGATAATACTGAATATACGAATTATGAAATGGATGCCGAGACCTTTTATGAAAAAATGAGGCTTGGCAAAGTTGCCAAAACCTCTGCTGTAAATTCGGAAACCTTTGTATCTGAATTTGACAAAGCCTTGAAATGCGGTATGGATATTCTATACCTAGGATTTTCTTCCGGCCTCAGCACAACCTATAATTCAGCACGTCTGGCTGCGGAGGAGCTTATGCAACGTTATCCGGACGCAAAGATTATCGTTGTTGATACGCTTGCGGCTTCAGCCGGACAAGGACTGCTCGTCAAGCTCGTTGCAGATAGAAAAAATGAGGGGGCAAGCATAGAAGAAGCGGCTGATTTTGCAAGAAAAACAGCACTTAATATATGTCATTGGTTTACCGTTGATGACCTTGTTTATTTGAAGAGGGGCGGTCGTATAAGTGCCGCAAGTGCGTTCTTCGGTAACGTAATAGGAATAAAACCCGTTCTTCACGTTGATAATGAAGGACATCTTGTAAATGTTATGAAGGTGCGCGGCAGAAAGTCCGCGCTTGAGAGCATGGCCGATAAATATGCAGAGCTTGCTCTTGATAAAGAAAACGGGAGCTTCTATATTTCTCACGCCTCCTGTATGGCAGATGCAGAGAAGCTCTGTGATCTTATTAAAGCAAAATCCGGTGCGTCGGTTCAGATAATAACCGATGTAGGACCCGTTATCGGCGCTCATTCAGGTCCCGGAACTCTCGCTCTTTTCTTTGTTGGAAAAGAAAGATAATATCTGTTAAATAAGAGGTTTTTATGTCAAAGAAAAACGAAACAAAAGCTGTAAATAAAGAGAAAGAGCAAAAACAGGAAAAAACTAAAAAGATTCGTAAGTCTGATAAGAAGAAAACGAATAAAAATGCTTCCGAAAAAAAGAAGGCACCTGCGAAAAAGCGCACGTCCGGTATCGGCAATATAAAATACCTCGGAGGATTTCTTCTCAAGAAAATGGCATTCGGAGGAGCAAAGGAGCTTAGCTCGAATGCAGAAGAGGTAAATAAGCTTAATGTTTTTCCTGTACCTGACGGAGATACAGGCGATAATATGCGAATGACGATAGAGAGCGGAATTTCCGAGATGGAGGCGGTAAACTCCGATGATGTCGGTGAGGTTATGAAGTCGCTTTCGCACGGAATGCTCCTTGGCGCAAGAGGTAATTCCGGAGTTATTCTTTCTCAGTTTTTTGCCGGAACGGCAAAGGGACTTGAAAAGGCGGATAAAGCAGATCCTACCACACTCGGAAAAGCCTTGGAGCTTGGCGTAAAGCAGGCATACTCTTCGGTTATGACCCCCACCGAGGGTACTATACTTACCGTTGCAAGAGAAGCTGTTGAATATGCAGTTTCAAGAATCACTCCGAAGAGCACAATACGCACGCTGTTTTCGGACTTAACCAAGGAAATGAACCGTTCTCTTGAACGTACTCCCGAAATCCTCACGGTTCTCAAGGAGGCGGGAGTTGTCGACAGCGGTGCTGCAGGACTTTATTATATTATAGACGGATTTAGCCGCGTTCTTAACGGCAGTGAATCGGTAAAGACTGAATCATTACACGAGAATGATGCTGAAAAAACGTCATGTGCCGAGAAAATTGTCTTTGGACCTGACAGTGTAATGACTTACGGCTATTGTACGGAGTTTTTGCTTCAGCTGCAGAATTCAAAGACTGATGTTAACGCATTTGATGTCGAGGCACTCAAGAAGTTTCTTGCCGGTGTCGGGGATTCAATCGTGGCATTCAAGACCGATAGTATAGTTAAGGTACACGTACATACTCTTGTACCCGAAAAGGTTCTTGAGTATGCCCGCAGATTCGGTGAGTTTATAAGCGTAAAGATAGAAAATATGTCGCTTCAGCATTCAGAACTTCAATCCGAAGAGAACAAAGAGGCTGAATCGGAGCAGATTGCACCCAAGGAGAAAAAACGCTACGGCGTAGTTGCGGTTTGCAACGGTGCGGGTATAGAATCGCTTTTCTCGGAGCTTGGCGCAGATGTAATTGTAACCGGCGGACAGACGCACAACCCGTCGACAAATGATTTTTTGGCGGCATTTTCTGAGATTAGCGCAGAGCATATATTCGTTTTACCGAATAACAGTAATATTTTCATGGCTGCACAGCAAGCGGCTGATATTTACGAGGATGCAATAGTACACGTAATTCCAAGCAAGAACGTAGGTATGGGATACGTGGCGCTTTCTTCACTTGATTTTGATAATTCCGATGTGGACACCGTTACGTCAAAAATGGTGGGAGCAATGAAGGGCGTGAGCTCGGGCTGTATATCACCCGCAATCCGCGATGCAGATATGAACGGCGTTCATATCAGTACGGGCGATACCATCGGAATAATAGATAAAGAGATAGTGCTCGCCGAAAAGGAGAGAAGCGAGGCTTCCCGTAAGCTCGCAGACATGCTTCTTGCCATGCCCGACAAATTTATGCTCACCGTATTCTGCGGTATGGATGCTACAATGGAGGAGAGGGAAGCGCTTGAAAAGAATATACGCGAGAGCCATCCCGACGAAGAGATATATTTTATAGACGGCGGTCAGGAAATTTATCCGTATATTTTTGTTGCGGAGTAATTTTATGGGAATTAAAGCTGTTTTTTTCGACCTTGACGGCACGCTTTTGCCAATGGACCAGGACGCATTTATGAAGGTTTACTTTAGCTCTATGGCGGGTTTTATGGCAAAGTACGGATATGAGCCGGAAAAGCTTGTAAAATCAATTATGCTCGGCTCGGCGGTAATGCTGAAAAATGACGGAACCAAAACCAATGAAGAGGTGTTCTGGAATAAATTTTCTGAGATATACGGAGATAAAGCACGACTCGACGAGCCACACTTTAATTCCTATTATGAGGAATGCTTCGGTATGGTTCGTGAGGTGTGCGGATACAACCCAAAGGCAAGAGAATGTCATCAAAAGGTGCTTTCGCTCGGTCTTCGCACCGCGCTCGCTACAAACCCCGTTTTTCCCCGTATAGCAACCGAAATGCGTGCGGCTTGGGCGGGTATTGATATAAATGCCTTTGAGCTTGTAACGACCTA
>JAZLCX010000084.1:0-9254 GCA_045614425.1 Eubacteriales bacterium
CCACGTATCTCTTGCTCGGAATTATCGTACTTCTTATCGGAGCATCATTCGTTCCGAATAAGCCGAGTATCACAAACGGTCTTATCTGCTGCGTGCTCCTCGTTATCGGACTTGTTTATAACTTCGCGAAAAAGAAAAACAAGGATGCTATTATCTCTCCGCTTAAGGAGATTGATTTCCAGACAATCGGACTTCTTTTCGGCCTTTTCCTTATGATTGGCGGAATTACCGAGATGGGTGTCATAGATGCCATGGCAAAGCTTCTTGCTAAGGCGGGCGGAGGAAACGTCTTCCTGCTTTACACGGTTATCGTCTGGGGCTCGGTTTTAATTTCAGCGTTTATCGACAACATTCCATACGTTGCAACTATGATTCCTGTTATAGGCGGTCTTGCAGCCACTCTCGGCATTGACCCGACGGTGCTTTACTTCGGACTTCTTTCGGGAGCTACCCTCGGCGGAAACTGCACACCCATCGGTGCATCCGCAAATATCACGGGTATCGGTATACTCAGAAAAGAGGGCTATACCGTTAAAAATTCCGACTTCTTCAAGATTGGAATTCCGTTTACTCTGGCGGCAATAATCCCGGCGTATATTTACCTCTGGCTTATGTACGGAATATAACGGGGCTTCGGTATTTAGGCCGGAACGAACGAAAAAGAGCGAGGATAGTAAAATATCTTCGCTCTAATTTTATGCTTACACTTTTTTAAGGTCGAAATTCTCCGAATTTCCTCTTTTTATTAGTTTTTTCGTTCTATCTCCGTTTTCTCACACCCCGTACATGAGAACTCCGATTATGCCGGAGAAGATGATGAGGAGTATTGGTGAGAGGGATTTTTTTACGAGCTTTTTGTATATAAAGGGGACGAGCAGTACGATGCCGAAGATTATAAGCGCCTTATAATCGAACACGGGGGCAGAGCTTACGGTCTTGATACTGAATATGATGCTTAAAAACATCGTGGTGGCGGTTGCGAGAATAAGACCGACTATTGCGGGGCGGATACCGCCGAGAGTTGCTTTGACTGCGCCGTATTTAAGAAAATGCGTAAGCACGGTTGCGATAAGCACCGTGACGATAAATGCGGGAATAACAACGCCAAGCGTGGCGACGGCTGCGCCGAGTATGCCGCCCTGCGCCGAGCCGACGAAGGTTGCCATATTAACAGCAATGGGGCCGGGTGTGGATTCCGAGACGGCTATGAAATTAAGCAGCTCATCCTCGCCGAGCCATCCGTTGACAAGACATTCATCTCTTATGAAGGCGATAATTCCGTAACCGCCGCCGAATGCGACAGCTCCGATTTTGAGAAATACGAGAAAAAGTTCAAGATAAATCATTTTTTATCCTCCTCGCAGCTCTTTTTGGATTTAAACTCTTTGGTTAAGTATATTGAGAGTCCGAGTACGCCGAAGATGAGAATGTAGAAAATGGTAGAGAATCTCACCGCGAAGAGCGAGAAGGCGACCATCGCCGTAAAGGTGATAAAAATAACCGTGAGATTGAATGCGTTCTTTTTGATTTTCTTAAACATTCTGTATCCTGCGGAAAGAATGAGGTAGATTACGCACACCTGTATTCCGCGGAAGGCGGAAGCAACCCAGGTAATTTCCATAAATCTGTCAAAGAAGACCGAAATCACAAAAATAATAGCGAAAGAGGGAATACACATTCCAAGCGTTCCGAAAACAGCGCCCAAGATTCCCTCGCGTTTGTATCCTATGTAGGTGGCACAGTTGATTGCGATAGGGCCGGGAGTTGATTCCGCAATTGTGACGAGGTCGAGGAATTCGTCGCTTTCTATCCACTTTTTGCGCGAAACGAATTCATTTTCGAGAAGACTTATCATAGCATATCCGCCGCCGAAGGTGAAAACACCTATTTTCATCATGGATATGAATATTTGAAATAAAGATTTCAGTTTATTCATTATTTCCTCCGTAATTGTCTTTTTTACAGAAATCTTTGAACATTATAGCATAAATTTTAACGAAGTTCAACTCTATTTTCTAAAAAATAATAAAGACGCCTAAAAATATTGAAAAAGCAAAAAATGTGTGATATAATTGGTAAAAAATAAAAAAGTCTTCAGGAGAATACGATGAAAAACATAAGCGTGAAAAGGGTGTGCGTCGCCGGAATTTTTACGGCTCTCGTTTTTGTGGTTACCGCATATTTGCATATTCCGACAATTAACGGATATATTCACGTCGGTGACGGTATAATTTATCTTTCGGCTTGTATTTTGCCGTGGCAGTATGCGATGCTTGTCGGGGCAGGGGGCGCGATGCTCGCCGATTGCCTTACCGGATTTGCAATATGGGCACCGGGCTCGGTTGTCATCAAAGCCGTGACAGCTCTCTTTTTCACTAATAAGAAAAAGAAGGTAATAACAGCTCGGAATTTGCTTGCGCTTTTGCCGTCAGCTGCGGTTTGCATCGGCGGATACTATCTTTACGAGGCTTTGCTGTACGGCAATTTCTTGACACCCGTAACGGGTATTCTCGCTTCATTGACGCAGTCGGTGGCAAGCTCAGTGCTTTTCGTGCTTTTCGGAATATCAATAGATAAATCGGCAATAAAGTCAAAAATATACGGAGGACTCTGATTATGATGACGATAACCTATGAGGGCGGCTCAAGCCTTTACATAAATATGACAAACCGCTGTCCGTGCGCCTGCACCTTTTGTCTCAGGCAAAATAAGGACCACGTTTTCGACTGCGACTCCTTGTGGCTTGAAAGAGAGCCAACCGTAAAAGAGGTCTGCGAAAGCATCGACACGCGCGAGCTTTCAAAATACGGCGAGGCGGTTTTCTGCGGCTACGGTGAGCCGACCGAGCGCCTTTACGATTTGCTTAGGGTTGCGGAGTATATAAAATCAAAGAGCGATATAAAAATCCGCATAAACACCAACGGACTTTCCGACCTTATATGGAATGAATCCACAGCGCCGAAGCTTATGGGGCTTATTGATACCGTTTCCATAAGCCTTAATGCGACAAATAAAGAGGATTACTTAAAGGTCGTGCGTCCGCGCTTCGGAATCGAGTCCTTTGATGCGATGCTGAAATTCGCAAAGGACTGTACGGCATACGTGCCCTCGGTCATACTTACCGTTGTTGACGTTGTAACAACGAAAGAGGAGCAAATACTCTCTCAAAAAATCGCCGAGTCGGTGGGGGCTGTGCTCAGAATCCGTCCTTATGAGGGGTAGTTTGGAAAATTTTCATAGTTATTTGTAACCTTTTCTGTTTTCGTGTGTCTTATAGACGTAACCGACGTGTGCACCGTCGGAATCACTAAAAGGAGGGCAAGGATGAAAAACGACGTAGTTGAAGAGCTGTTTCGCGAGTATTATAACGATGCGTTATTATATACACTGTCGCTTACAAAAAACTTTCCGCTCGCCGAAGAAGTCGTGTCCGATGCCTTCTATACCGCTCTTAAAACGGCGGACGGAGAGGTAGCGAATTTCAAGGCTTGGATACTCAAGGTCTGCAGAAATCTTTACCTTAATAAGAAGAGGAAGGACAAAAGACTTGAGGAGCTTGATGAAAGACTTGCCGACATGAGCGAGTCGGCGCTCGACGGTATTATCCGAAAGGAAGAATACAAGGCGCTCTATCACGCAATATCGCTATTAAATCCGAATTATAAAGAGGTTATTACGCTGTTTTATTTTGAGGACTTGTCGGTTAAGGACATATCTCTTGTCACCGAGAAGAGCGAGGCCGTCGTAAAGGTGTCGCTTTTCAGAGGCCGCGAGGCGCTCAAAAAAATTTTATCCGAAGCACTGTAACCTTTTTGAACTTCAAGTGTCTTATAGATGCAAGGACAAAAACATAACCGAAAACGAAAGGAGAAAAAATATGGATTTCGAAAAAGCTTATCAGAATTTTATAAACGGAAGCGCGAGCCCCGAGGAAGTGGAGTTCGTTCGCAGTGAAATGAAAAAGGCAAGCGAGATAAACGACCTTCTCGCAAGCGTTAAGGATGAGGGTGCTACCCGTGACGCAGAAAAAGAAAAGGTGAAGAAGGCTATAAAGAGCTATAAGAAAAGAGATACTGTAAAAATACTCGTAATCGTCAGCTCGATAATACTCGTTCTTGCGCTCGGCATCGGCGCCGCAATCGGCATTCCGGTTCTCTCTTACGCAAAGGACAACGTGAACTATTCGGCTGATGAGGCAAAGGCGATAGCAATCGAATATCTTGAGGAAAAATATCCCGAGGGCGCGGGCAAAATTAAGGTCCACAAGGTCGAAAGGGAGCTTGAGGTCGAAGGCAGAATCAAAAATGCGCGCTATATATACGTCATTGACATTTACAACGGCGTGAACAACGTATTTGAGATTGAAATAGACGGTAAAACCGGAAATATCGTTGAAGTCGACGATTAAAAAACGAAAAAGCCGTAACATAACCGAGTAAAAGAGGGGTGCTGTGTCTTTCGACACAGCACCCCTTAGATATTAAAAAACAGTAAAAGCTTTATTTCTTTTCCATTACCTCGGCGACACGCTTCAGCATCTCGCGAATCGGCAGGTCATAGGGACAGCGAGCTTCGCAAACGCCGCAACCGATACAGTCAGAGGCTTTTTTACTTAACTGCGAGTAGCGGACGACAGCCCAGTCCTTTAGGTCGTAGCGGCTGAAGTAGCCCTCAAACAGAAAGGTTGCCGGAATGTTGATTCCGACAGCGCAGGGGGCGCAGTAATTGCAGCGGCGGCAGAAATTAGTGCCCAAAAGCTCCCTAACGGAGTCGATTTTCTCTTTTTCCGCGGAAGTAAGCGGGGAAGTGTCGGAAACGGTCGACACGTTCTGTAAAATTTCCGCCCTGTCGGCCATTCCGGGAATAATGACCGAAACGCCGGGGTTAGTTGCGATAAAGCGCATAGCGACAGCTGCATCCTCAATAGCGCCGCCCGCAAGCGGCTTCATTGCGATAAATCCGATATTCCTCTTCGAGCACTCTGCGATAAGCTCCTCGCCCTGAGTTTCCACAATATTGTAGGGGAACATAATGCTTTCCGCCCACGGAAAGTTAAGAGCTCTCTTGAACAGCTCCGCTGAATGAAGAGTGATACCGATATGACCTATTTTGCCGGCAGCCTTCGCCTCTGTGAGAGCCTCAAGAGCTCCGCCCGGGGCAAGTACTGTTTCAAGGTCCTTTGCATTCGGATTGTGTATCTGGTAAAGGTCAATGTAATCTGTACGGAGGGCCTCAAGGCTCCTTTCGATGTCGGCAGCCACAGCATCCTTCGTGCGAGCCATGCTCTTTGTCGCAATAACGAACTTGTCGCGGACACCGCAAAGCGCAAAGCCGAGATACTCCTCGCTTACCGTATATGCCCGAGCCGTGTCAATAAAATTGACACCCTGCCGTATTAACTCCAGAATAAGCTCCCTCGTGCCCTCGGCGTCAATCTTCTGAATCGGGATGCCGCCAAGACCGATGCGAGAAATTTTAAGCCCGGTTTTTCCTAAAGTTCTGTATTCCATAATTTTCTCCTGCGAGCAGTCATTAACATAGAGAGGCGTGTCAAATTAACCTAAGTATATCACCGTGCCGGTTAGCAGAGGTTTTTTCAAAGCAAACCTATATCAATTGGAGAGGAATTATAAACAATAGTTGCATAGACACAGCGTAGCGTTACCGCCTTCCCTTATAAAATTGATTTTACCATAAAATTTAACGCTTTTCAAGTCTCGCGGGAAATATAGTTTTTAAAAGTGAAGGTGAGCTTTGAGTCGTGCATAAATGAAAAAGCTACTGCTCGATTAAAAAACTGCCCGATATGCAACTGCGTACACATCGGGCAGAGATTAAATTAAGCGTTGGGGATAACGGTGGTGCCGTAATCAACAAAAGATGCGGTGCAGTTACAAATCGTTTCGAGTCCGCTGTCCTCGTCTGTTTCCGGATATGAATACTCCATTCCGACAAGCCTGTCGTTCTCAAATCTGAGAGTAACGTCCATAGTGGCGGCTCCAACCCACGGAAGAGAAATTTTTTCTTTTGTGCGGTAAGCTTTTGCTTCTGTATCATAAGTGAAGTTGTCGAAATCAAGCACGGCAACTATATCAGCAACAGATTCCGCACCTGCGCCTTTTCCGATTTGTTCAAAAACCTGACCTGCGGCTTCTGCATACATATAGGCATCTTCTTCGGTGAATTTCATTATCATAACGGCATTTGCCTGTATGCTCATGCTCGGAAACTCAATGAGCATATCTATTTCCATAGTAAAGTTTTCCAGCTTTTCGGGGTGGATTATCAGATTCCATTCGTCCTCAGTCATTCCGGTAAAGGAAATACTCTCGGTCTTAGTATGCGAGCAAACCGAACAGGTATATGTCATTACACCGTCCGAATCCTGCGTTGCTTTAGTTGTAATCTGTCCCGCATCCCACTCGTGAAGGGAATTTTCGGAAATCTCAACACACTCCTCGTCAAGACAAGCGTGCCAATGATTCGTGTTGTCGTAGGACCAATCGGTCGCAAAATTACACTTGTGCCCTCCGCATGACGAAAGCGTGGCAATGCTTGACAAAATGAGAGTAAAAGCCAATAAGAATGTTAGCGCTCTTTTCATAGATAATCCTCCTGTTTTGCGCTTTTTTTGAAAAGAATGGAAGCTCCTGTCTTTTCGTCTTTATTATAGCACCTCAAAGCAAAGAAGTCAATAGAACCAAGATTTTTTAGGTTTCAATCAATTTCGAGTGCATCTGAAATAGGTTGCAGGTTATTCGCCCGAATCCCAAAGGAGCACGCTCGTAGAGCGAAAGGCCGTGAGGCTCAAATCACTCGCAACCTCGCGTAGCGAAAGGAAAAAAGCAGCCCCGAAGGACTGCTTCTTTTCGTTGTGTTGTACAGCCAATTTAGATGCCACTGCGAGAAAGTCAATAAAATCAAGGGCTTTTCAGTATTCGGGGAGATTTCATGTGCATCCAAAATAGATGCCGAGCTTTTAAGAGCAAATCAGAGCTGTTCTATGAAATGCTTTTTTATTTCGTGTCTATTGCCTTGGGTTCACTCCATCGCGAGGGTGTGTTTTTCTTTTTTGGTTAAGCGGCCATTCGGGCACTGCGGGAAAAATGACAAACAACACTGTTTCTTACAGCACTTAAACCGCTTTTTCCTTTATTTTCCTTTTATTTTCATACATGGCTTTATCTGCACGCTTAAAGACATCGTTCAGACATCGGTCCTGATCCGGCACAAATGCCGCAAAGCCGCTTGCTATACTGATCGGGGATCCCGTTTCTTTTATGATTGTATTTGCACATACATCACCCAAACTCTTCAACAGCTCTTCGTAACTCTCCAGATCTATGTATTGAAGAACGGCCAAAAACTCATCTCCGCCTATTCTGAATACGTGGCTCCTTTTGAAAACGTCCGAAATTGCTTTTGCGGCAGCTGCAATCAACTTATCTCCTACATCGTGGCCATACGTATCATTCGTTTCCTTTAGCCAGTTCAAGTCAAACACAATCACGCCGAATTTTGCGGTTTGATTTTCAATCGCTTTGTCAAACTCTATCGCCCAATTTTTATACGATGTGGCGTTTCTGAGGCCCGTGAGAGAATCGCGGTTCGCAAAAAAGCGCAGTTCCTTTTCGCGTTCATGCAACCTTGTTGCCATGTTTTCAAAGGCCATATTTAAAAGTTCTATTTCAAAAATGTCGCTTTGTGCAAATTCCACATTGTAATCGCCGTTGGAGAGTTTCGCCGATGCATCGGCTATTTTTTTGAGCGGAGCAACAATTTTTCTGACAATAAAGGTAGTTATAATTATAAAAATTGCGGAAAGAATCAACACGGTAAATAAAATACCAAAGGCGATTTCATACCTGATTTGCCGAATATCGTCATAGTTTGCGGAAAGAACAAGCGTCATGCCGTTTGCCAGCTCTTTTGATGCACGCAAATATTTATCCGGGTCGTATGTGCTTTCCTCTTCGGGGGCATCAATGCCGCCGCGAATAACGACTCCGTCGATTTCCAGGTTAGCAAGGCCGTTCTCGTAAATCTTAATGTTTTGCACTCGCTCTGCTAAAACGGTAAAATCGAAATCCATCCCAACTACACCGATAAACTGTTCCTCATGGTACAACGGTATAACGTATGAAATCATATGTATGTTATTGTTTTGGTTGTAGTAGGGTAACATCCATATGGGTTTTCCGGCTTCGTAAGGTTGCCAAAACCATCCGACATGCTCGATATCGTCTTTTTCATAAAGCGAGATATCGGTTGGCTCAAAAGAAATATATTCATCATTGCCTTCGGTTTTGCTGTAAAACAACCCCGCTTTGCTGTCGGAAATTACAGGGTCAAGCCGAAAATAATAAGCAACCGCATCGCTGGCATGTTTGGCAACGTCGGCAAACATCTGGTCTGTGCTGTCAACCAGCTTTTTCTGGAAATCACGGTCTTGCACACTGACTTCTTCGGTGAAAAAGTCCATTATGTAATTTTCCATAATCTTTACCGATTTTTCCATACCTTCAAAAATGTTGTCAATCTGTGCTCCTTCGCTATTGCAAGTGGCTACAACAAAATTTTCGGATTCGCCTTGTACGTATTTGTCCACCTCGTAAATACTGATTCCGCCAACAAAAACTGTTATTGCAAGCATTGCAAAAATAATTGTCGCCAAAATACGAAACTGCATAGAATATGTTCTCTTGCTTTTGCGTTTCTTTTCATCTGAAGAAGTATCTTTTTTCATTACATATTCTCCGTTTCTTCATGTCTTACAATAATATTATACCACTTAATGTGAAAAAGTACAATACATTGGCATATAAAATATCATTTCACCGATTACAGTAAAAAGAGAAGAGTATAAAAAGAGGCTGAGCCATTAGCTTATTTAAAAGCTTTTGACTCAGCCTCTTTTTTGTGAATGGGCTCAAAAAAGATATAGCCCTTTTTTTGCGAAAGAGCGACTAAACGGTGCGTAAAGTGGGGTAAGAACGACTAAAAGTACACCAATATTGCTTCTACAAATTGGTACTTTCTAATTCAATCTAGGTTCAATATAATTTTTTAAGGCGTATTGAATTAAATTTTCAATTTGGTCTTGTGTCATCAATTGCCAATTATATATATCGCTACCATACATCACAACGCGCTCATAAGAATATGTTGCGTATAAATTTGATGCCTTGTGTACGGTAACATTGAAATAATACTGATCAGAGAATGCCGATTTTTGAGCATCAAAGGTAAGAGCT
>JAZLCX010000085.1:0-12312 GCA_045614425.1 Eubacteriales bacterium
TGCAAACGGCTCTTTTCTTTTAGCTTGTTTACTTGTTTTTCTTCTTGTAGAAGAGTGCGCCGATTCCCATAATTACCGCAAATACGATGAGGTAGAAGAGCGTCGGGAAGGAGAACTCACCTACAGCCTTCGCAGCCTTATAAGGCATTACACCGTGAGCGTAAATAGCGACGAATACCATAAACGCGCAAGCTATAATTGCAAGCAGAGGCATAAAGACGTTCTTAAACTTATCCTTCTTGCCTTCCTTTTTTATAAACATAACGAAGATAGGAATATACATTCCGTAGATTGTAATTATCGGAAGCTCGGACGAGTCGAAGCTGAAAACGCCGAAGACGGGTGTCGTAAGATTTGCCGCGTAGAAGTAGAAGAACCACGCTGCGCAAACAACGAGCGCAATCGCGCCGGAGTTCGCGGGCATCTTGGTCTTGCTGTCAAGCTCACTAAGCATCTCGGGCTTAGGTCCGCGGCCTCTTACCGCTACCGAGTAGAAGGAACGCGTTGATGCAAGCATAAGTCCGTTAAGAGTTCCAAGGCAGGAAACTACGACGAATACCGTAAGTATCGTTCCGCCGACCTTGCCGAAGAGGTTCGTAAACGCCGTGGTTGCGCCTTCGTTTTGAAGCACGTCAACCGAAGCGCCGCCGGAAAGTCCGATAAAGTAAAGGATGTAAACAACTACGATAAGAAGAGTACCGAATACGAGAGCGATAGGGAGATTCTTCTTTGAATCCTTAAGCTCTGCGTTAATCGTTGCCGCAATTATCCAGCCCTCATATGCGAACGCCGCAGCCGCAATTCCCGCAAGAACGCTGCCGAATCCGCCGCCGGCGGACGAAGTCACCTTTGCGAAAGCCTCAACGGTATTGCCGTTGATAAGACCTGCAATAGTTCCCACAATCACCATTATAACGAGAGGTATAAGCTTGATTACGGTTGCGCTAACCTGAAATTTTCCCGCAATTTTCGGGGAAATAATGTTAACCACGTAAGCAAGGCAAAGATAGAATGCACCGAGAGCCATGCAAAGACCGCTTGTTATGTCCGCCGCGGGATTGAAGAGAACGAGTGTATATCTCGCGGAAACCCAAGCAAGAACCGAGGTCATAGCGGGATAATAGATGGACGAAACGAACCATCCCATCGCATACGCGTACTTGTCACCTACTACAGCTTCCGAGTAGTCAACTATTCCGTTAACCTTCTCATAACGGGTTGCGAGGTTTGCGAAGTTGTAAGCGCAAATTACCATAACGACACCGCCGATAATCCAAGCGAGTATTCCGAGAAGCATATTGCCGTTAGTGTGCTGAAGAATATTCTGCGCTTTGAAGAAAACGCCGGAGCCGATTACTATACCGACAACCATGCAAATTGCGGTAAACAGTCCGTAACGTTTTTCAAGATTTTTGTTTTCCATTTGTAAGTCTCCTATAAAGATTTTGAAACCAGAGGCTGCTATACAGTTTCGCCTTGCTCCAATTGAATAATATTATAAATTATTCTTTTAAAATTGTCAATATTTTTGTAAATATTCTGTAAATTACGAGTCAATGACGGTATTTTTTGCATCATTACATTCTATATTTTTCTGCCGATTAACTCTGCAAAAGGTATGAATATAAGGGAAAGCACCCACCAAAAAAGCGTAAAAAGCGGGCATATCTGGCCGCAGAAATTCAGGGGCTGTCGGCTGTAATCCCAGACATTCTTTTTGAGAAGCATATTGAACACAACACCAAAGAGAAGCTCGATTGCCGTGACACCGAGTGCACCCAGCGCGGCTTTGAATACAAGGTTTTTTTCCTTGAAATGCTCGGCTATACTTGCAAGCATGAGAAAAGATACGCCCCCGGCGACCAGCATCGTGGGATGCGTGTAACCTCTAAAGCCTATTTCTATTGCCCCGTACCCAATTCCGCCTACCAAAAACAAAATAAAGCTCTTTTTGATTTTTTCACCTCTCGCACCCCCAAAAAGACCTTTCATTATTCTGTCAGACCTTCTGCATATATTCATATTAATTTGACACCCTCCGCGCGTTAACTGATTTTGCCTCTATGCTAATTTTTCAAAAAGTACAGAAATTATTCTTAGAGGGCGATTTCTGCCTGTTTTACGATTTTTTTATTTATTTTTTAAAAAGTATTGAATTTATTGCACCCTTATGTTAAAATCAATGTATTATTTAATATATTTTTGTGCGAGGACAAAATGTCAAGACTAAAAAGCAAAAAGAGCTATCTTGTTCTGCTCTGTTCGGTTGTTTACTTCATAAGCTATTTTTCACGCAAGGACTTCGCCGTAGTAATGGCAGGCATGATAAGCTCCGGTGTTGTTGATAAGATTACCTGCGGCACTATCGAAACCGCGCTTTTCATTACGTACGGTCTCGGTCAGCTTATAAGCGGATTTCTCGGTGACAAATTAAAGCCAAGCTATCTTATATTTTTCGGTCTCGGCACTACCGCGCTTTGCAATTTCCTTTTACCCTTTATGCCAAACGGCTACGCAATGATACCCGTATGGGCGGTCAACGGATTTGCTCAGGCGATGCTTTGGCCTCCGATAGTAAGAATACTTTCGGATAACCTTGACAGTGAGCGTTTTGTAAGGGCGAATTTCCTCGTGACGTCTGCAGCACATTTTGCAACGGTAATTCTCTACCTTTACGTTCCCGTATGTCTTCTTTACTTCGACTGGGAAACGGTATTTTTCTCGGCTACGGTGCTTGCTGTTCTCGCCATTGTGCTTTTCGTCGTCTCGCTTATTTTGATTCTACCGAAGGATGCGGTAAAGTCCCCTGCTCCGAATACAGAAAAGGCCTTGGAAAAGGACGCGGGCGAAGGTTATTTTTCACTCATTCGCCGCTCGGGAATACTTTACATATTCGTTTGTATTATAATGATGGGCTTTTTGAAGGACGGCATTGAGTCCTGGTTCCCGACTCTTTACTCCGAAGCCTTCGGACGCGATGCATCTGAATCCATACTTCTGTCGGTTGCACTTCCCGTTTTCGCAATCATTGCGATTTCTTCAACAACCGCCCTTCATAAAACTAAGCTTTTCAAGAACGAAACTCTCGGAGCGATTATATTCTTCGTGACGGTAATGCTTCTTGCTCTGCCGATTGTATTCCTTATAACCTCGGGTGCTATCGTATCTCGCGTTATATGCCTTGTTCTCACCTGTACCATCTGCGCCTGCATGCAGGGCTGCAACTTCCTCTTTATTTCCTGCCTGCCCGGTCATTTTTCAAAGTACGGCAAGGCGGCTACGACCAGCGGAATCTGCAACACCTTCACATACGTGGGTGCGGCAATATGCTCCTACACAATGGCGCTTATATCCAAGATTTTCAATTGGCGCGCATCTATAATTTCCTGGGTAATCGTTGCCGGAATCGGCGTGTTATTCGCCCTTTTGGCATTAAGGTCATACACTAACTTCATAAAAATCAAGACTGATTCTGGAGAGACAAATGAAAATAGTAATTAAAGTCGGAACTTCTACGCTAACCTATCAGAACGGATGCGTTAATATAAGAAGAATTGAATCGCTTTGCAAAATAATAAGCGACCTCATGAACGCGGGCAACGAGGTTATTCTCGTTTCCTCCGGAGCTATCGGAATGGGCGTCGGCAAGCTCAACCTCAAGGAGCGTCCGCACGACATCGCGGGCAAACAGGCTGCTGCCGCAGTCGGTCAGTGCGAGCTTATGTACATCTACGACAGAGAGTTCGGAAATCATAATAAAACGGTTGCCCAGATACTTCTTACGGCTCCCGACCTCAAATGCTCGGACAGACATCAGAAATTCGAAGCAACAATGTCGAACCTTCTTGAGCTCGGCGTGCTTCCGATAGTCAACGAAAACGACACCGTTGCTACCGAGGAAATAGAATTCGGTGATAACGATACTCTTGCGGCTCTCGTCTCCGAGGGCGTTCGCGCCGACCTTCTGGTTCTGCTCTCTGATATTGACGGTCTTTATACCGCCGACCCCAAAAAAGACCCGTCGGCAAGTCTTATCCACGACGTACACGAAATCACTCCGGAAATTGAAGCCCTCGGCGGCGGCGCAGGCTCGGGACTCGGAACCGGCGGTATGGTTACCAAGCTCCGCGCGGCAAAAATAGCAACCGAGTCGGGCTGTGATATGATTATCGCAAACGGCGCATTCCCCGAGCTGCTCTACAATATTATCGACGGAGAGCCCGTCGGAACTAAATTTTACAAAAAGAAGTGAATTATATGTCATCAACCAAAGAAATACTTGTAAAGGCTAAAGAGACTGTCCGCAAGCTGCGCGGCACCGATGATGCGAAAATCAACGATGCGCTCTTGAAAATGGCAGATGCGCTGGTGAGACACTCGGACAGAATATTAAGCGAAAACGCCAAAGACCTGGCTCTCGCCGAGGGAAAGATATCCCCCGTAATGATTGACAGACTTACGCTCACAGCGGCAAGAATTTCCGCGATGGCGGACGGAATCCGAGAGATAACGAACCTTCCCTCTCCTATCGGAGAAATTCTGAATACCGAGGTGCGCCCAAACGGTCTCAGAATCGATAAGGTTTCCGTGCCTATGGGAGTTATTGCGATAATATACGAAAGCCGTCCAAATGTCACGTCGGATGCGGCGGCGCTCGCCTTGAAGAGCGGAAACGTATGTGTTCTGCGCGGCGGCAAGGAAGCTTATAACTCTGCGCGCGCGATAGTGGACGCGCTCCGTGAGGGTCTTTCTCTTGCAAATATCCCTGAGGACGCCGTACAGCTCGTAAGCGACACCACACGCGAGAGCGCAGGCGAGCTTATGCGCGCAAAGGGATACGTTGACCTGCTTATCCCTCGCGGCGGTAAGGGACTTATTTCGGCGTGCGTTGAAAACGCTACCGTCCCCTGCCTCGAAACAGGAACGGGAATCTGTCACGTCTACGTAGATAAGGATGCCGATATTCAAAAGGCTCTTTCCATAGTAGAAAACGCCAAGACAAGCCGTCCGTCAGTATGCAATGCTGCCGAGGTTTGTCTCGTTCACAAGGATATTGCAAAGGAATTTCTTCCTCTTCTCAAGGAAAGGCTTGTTGATAAAAGAGAGAAAAATCCCGTTACACTCCGTTGCGACAGCCGTGCTCTTGAAATAATCGATGCGTCTCCTCTCGGCGAAGAGGACTTTGACACGGAATTTCTTGATTATATACTTGCTGTCGGCGTAGTTGACTCGGTTGAGGACGCAGTATCGCACATTCTCGCCCACTCAACGATGCACAGCGAAGCAATAATTACAGAAAATACCGAGGCTGCGGATTACTTCACAAGGTATACCGACAGCGCGGCGGTTTACGTAAATGCTTCGACGCGCTTTACCGACGGCGGCGAATTCGGACTTGGCTGTGAAATGGGTATTTCGACCCAGAAAATGCACGCTCGCGGCCCTCTCGGAATAAAGGAGCTTACAACCTATAAATATATTGTCCGCGGAAACGGACAGACGAGATGAAAGGAAACGACTATGCTTAAAGTAGGATTTATCGGCGCCGGTAATATGGGTTCGGCGCTTGCAAAGGCTGCTGCACTTGCAGACGGCGTTAACGTATATATCAGCGACAAGGACACGGACAAGGCAAAGACCGTCGCAAAGGAGATTGGTGCAGAGTTTTCCGTGACCGAAAAAATTGCCGCCGAGTGCGATTTCATCTTCCTTGCGGTTAAGCCCAACATAATTCCGATAGCTTCGGCTGAAATTTCCGAGATTCTTAAGTCGCGCTCCGGATATACCGTTGTAAGCATGGCTGCCGGAGTTTCACTCGAATCGCTTGATAAGGCGCTCGGCGTTGACTCTGCTCCCATAATAAGAATTATGCCTAACACCCCTGCATCCGTGGGACGAGGCCTTACACTCTGGTGTAAGAACGGATTCGTTTCGGATAAGGCCGCCAAGGATTTTGAGTGTATACTCTCAAAATCGGGAACACTTGATTCTATACCCGAAAAACTTATAGACGCCGCATCCGCGGTTTCGGGATGCGGTCCCGCTTTCGTTTATATGTTTATAGAAGCACTCGCTGACGGCGGTGTTGAATGCGGTCTTCCTCGCGATAAGGCCCTGCTTTATGCTTGTGAAACGCTTATTGGCGCAGCAGAGACCGTAAAGGCGACGGGCAGACATCCCGAAGAGCTCAAGGATGCCGTATGCTCCCCCGGCGGAAGCACTATTGCCGGCGTACATGCGCTTGAGGAAGGCTCGTTCAGAGCGACAGCGGCAAACGCGGTTCTTGCGGCTTATAAAAAGACTCTTACTCTCGGAAAATAACTGTAAAAAAATATAGAAAAGCTATTGCATTTTTGAAAATTATATGCTATAATGTAATTCGTCAATTTGTGCTAACAAATAATTTATATAAAATTCCGTCCTCCGTGACGAGATTTTTGGAGGTGTCAACATGGCTAAGTGTAGCATTTGCGGTAAGGGCGTTGCCTTTGGACATAACGTTTCCCACTCAAACCGTAAGACCAACAGAACCTGGAAGCCCAACATCCGCAAGGTTAAGGCAGTTGTTGACGGCGCTAACTGCTCCGTTTACGTTTGCTCCCGTTGCCTTCGTTCCGGAAAGATTGAGCGTGCATAAGGGTAAAAAAACTCCGCAAATAAGCGGAGTTTTTTGTTATAGTAAATTATGATTTGTTTAGTTGATGAAAGAATATCAGATAAGTGCCTGAGCGCACTTCGCGCCGAAGGGTTTTACGTTGTGAAAATGCCCCCGTATACAAAGCTCTCATCCCCCGTCGCATCGCATCCCGATATGCTTGCTTTCGTACACGGAAGCAATATGATTTCGAGCGAAGACTACCGACGGGAAAACCCCGCGGTATTCGATGAAATAAAGGCTCACTCGAAAAACCTGAATATAATCTTCACCGATGACGTTTTCTCAAAAGAGTATCCCCGTGACGCGCTATTCAACGTTCTTACTGTCGGAGATTACGCTTTCCTTAATGAAAACACGGTCTCGGCTGAGGTGTTAAATTACCTGACCGAGTGCGGACTTCGGGTCGTACACGTTAACCAGGGATATCCCGCTTGCACAGCACTCGCCTTTGCTAAAAGCGCGCTAACCGCTGACAAGGGTATGAAAAGAGCACTCGCGGAGTCGGGATTTACAGTTACCGAGGTCTCGGACGGCTCGGTATCCCTTCCGCCGTATAAATACGGCTTTATAGGCGGGGCGTGCGGAGTTTTTCTTAACAAAATATATTTTCTCGGTGACCTTAAATCCCACACGGATGCGGCAAAAATAGAGGCTGCGATAACAGCGGACGGATTTGTTCCTATCTCACTTTCAGACGAGCCGCTAGCCGACCTTGGACGAATTATCTTTATCGATTAGTATATTCACTATCACAGATACTATGGGGATAAAAATGAGTCCCATAAACCCGAATACTATATAGCCCGCGTACAGCAAAAAAAGGCTTACTATCGGGTGTATTCCGAGGTTTTTTCCCACTATCTTCGGCTCGATAAATTCCCGAAGCACCGTATGTGCCGCGAACAGTATTATCAGTCCTATTCCGACTCTTACATCTCCGAAAATCAGCTGATATATGCTCCAGGGGACAAGAACGGTTCCGACGCCTATCAGCGGCAGTGCATCGAGAAGCGCTACTATAAACGCAAACAGTACGGCATACTTTATGCCTATTATCAAGAAGCCGAAAAGCATTATTATGAAGGTTACGAGCATTATTATGAGATAAGCTCGCAGATATTTAAGAAGCGATGATAAAAATTTGTTCTTAAAATTCACGAGGACCGCCGTAACCGACTTTGGCAGTATTTTCTTTACGAAGCCGTTTATTTTTTCAAGCTCAAGCGAAAAATATATCGATGCTATCACGGTTATAAGTATGAATATGAGCACCCGCGGCACAGACCTGACAAACGCCCCAACGGTGCTTACAGCTCCCGAAAGAAGCGAGGAAATCATGCTGCTTACCGCCTCGCCTATATGCGCTTCAAGCTCTTCTCCGCCCTCTCGGTCTCCGAGAAATCCCTTTATCGGATTCATTATGCGGTCGAGAACGTCGTAGAGCGCGTCATCCTCGGCAAGTGATGATATAAAATTCCAAGCCTCACCGAATGCGTAAACGGCAACGCTTACTATAACGGAAATCCCGCCTATAACGATGAGTACGGTGAGTATAACGCTTATGATCCTGTCGGGGATTTTTGTGCCCTCGGATATTTTTTTTGCAATCGGACGAATCGAAAAGGCAACTCCCCACGCAATCAGAAACGGCAAAAACAGTGTAAGCAGATATTTCACGGATATATATGCGACAATGAGAACGCCTAACACAGAGACTGTAAGGTGCGAATAAAATCTTATTTTTTCTTTATCCATATTCTTCCGCCCCCTTTTTACTTAATTATAGTCAAAAAAATTACACTTTATTATAGGAGACAAAAAAATGGTAATTATCGAAATGGAAAACGGCAAAAAAATAGAGCTTGAACTCTCTCCCGAGGCAGCTCCGAAGACCGTAGAAAACTTTGAGATGCTCGTAAAGAGCGGTTTTTATGACGGACTCACCTTCCACAGAATTATTCCGGGCTTTATGATACAAGGCGGCGACCCCCTCGGCAACGGAATGGGCGGCGCCGAGAAGAATATTCCCGGCGAGTTCCGCGCAAACGGACACAACAACCCCATAAAGCACGAGCGCGGAGTTATATCAATGGCTCGCGCCTTTGACCCGAACTCAGCATCATCGCAGTTCTTTATTATGCACGCCGATGCTCCGCATCTTGACGGTCAGTACGCGGCATTCGGAAAGGTCGTTTCGGGCATGGATGCGGTTGACGAAATCGCGTCAATTCCCACCGATTATAACGACAGACCGAAAATTGCGGTCAGAATCAAAAAGGCTTATATGGCATAAAGAAAAAAGCGAGGGCAAAACGGATTTTCTCCGTGAAGCTCTCGCTTTTTTAAAACAAAAGATTACTTTATTACTGCCTCGGGGTGCTTCTCAACTATAACCGAAAGTGCCTCGCTGTCAGCACAAACGATAACGTCGCCCTTAAAAAATCTGAGAATAGACGCCTGATTTTTGGGTGTTATTTCCCCAAAGAGCGCCTCTTCGAGAATTTTTGCCTTGCCCTTGCCCATTGCTACCATTACTATTTTTTCAGCCGACATAATCTGACCGACACCCATAGAAAGCGCCTGTTTGGGTACTAAATCCCTTGAAGCGAAAAACCTGGAATTCGCATCAATAGTCGAATCGGTAAGATTTATAAGACTCGTTCCGTAGGAGAAGGAGTCGGACGGCTCGTTAAAGCCTATATGTCCGTTATTGCCTATTCCGAGAACCTGAACATCAATGCCGCCCATAGAACGAATAACTCCGTCGTATCTTTTGCACTCAGCCTCTGCATCCTCACAGAGTCCGTTCGGAAGGTTAGTATTCTCCACCGGAATATCTATATGGTCAAAGAGATTCTTTCTCATAAAGTAAACGTAGCTTTGGTCGTGGTCGGCGGAAAGTCCGACGTACTCGTCGAGGTTAACCGTTCTCACCTTTTTAAAAGAGATTTCCCCTGCCTTATTTTTCCTTATAAGCTCCTTATACATTCCAATGGGCGAAGAGCCTGTAGCAAGTCCGATGACCGCATCGGGCTTTTTTCTTATAACTTCGGCTATAACCCCTGCACCGAATTTTCCCGCTTCCTCGGCGGTATCAAAATGGTAGATTTTAATCATTTTCCCTCATTTAACGGTATTTTTCTATGATTTTCCTCATATTTCCGAGTTCTTTTTCCATATCCTCCACCAGCTTGAACTGATTTCTCGCACGGTCGAGATTATGCCCGGGACGTGATGTTTTAAAATACGTATCACCCGAAAGATAATCGGTGAGAAAGCGCATACCGCACTCGTAAGTCATCATAATCGCCCCTATCGGCAAAAGGTCGATTTCACACTCCGTGAGCTCTCCCGAAGTTCCGAGAAGGAATCCTTTAACGTAAAGCTCATAAAGAGATATATCGAAGTTTACCTTCTCCAAATCGCATTCGTCCTCGGCTGCGGTGGTTGCACCGAATCTTATAGCGTCACCGAAATCGTTCACCGAGTATCCCGGCATTATGGTATCAAGATCGATAACACAAAGTGGCTCTCCGGTCTTTTTGTCGAACAGAATGTTGTTAAGCTTGGTGTCGTTGTGCGTAACTCTGAGAGGAAGTCTTCCCTCCGCTCTTGCAGTTTCCAAGGTCCTTGAAAATTCGCGTCTTGAGAGAACGAAATCTATCTCCCTTTTTACTCCGTCTGCTCTTTTGCAGACATCTTTTTCAAGCGCCTCTTCAAAAAGACGCACTCTGTCGGGTGTATTATGAAAATCCGGTATTATTTCGTACAGCTTTTCCGCCGGAAAATCACGAAGCATATACTGAAATTTTCCAAACGCAACGGCGCTTTGATAAAACTGTTCGGAATTTTCCACCTTATCATAGCACACGCTGTCGGTTATGAAATTCAAAAGACGCCAGCACTTTCCATCCTCGGAACGGTAAAAGTTTTCTCCGTCACGCGTTTTTATAACCGAGAGAACCTCTCGCTCCGGGTCGCCACCGAGTTCCTTTATCTTTTCCCTTATATAGTCGGTTACTCTGACGTAATTCTCCATAAGGGCTTCCGGATTTTTGAAAACCGATGTATTTATCGTCTGCAGAATATAGTTCTCCGTTTTTCCGTCGAGCTCCACACAGACGAAATGAGTGTCGTTAATATGTCCCGAGCCATACGGCACCGAGCTTATAACCCGACCGTCTATATTAAATTTCTCAACTACCGCAAAATCATTCATAATAAACCGCCCGTTAATTAGGTTTTTATAAGAATTTTTCCTTACAATACCATTTTACACCAAAAAAGTCCAAATTGCAAGACGGTGATTATTTTTTGACTTTCTACCCCCAAATTATATATTTTTTTATTGACATTAACAATGGAAAATAGTATAATGTTTTTGTAGAATTGAACTTTTCACTTACTTATTATACAAATCGATCGGCGGTGCTGACATATGAAACAACAGGAAATACTCTCGGTTCTTCACGACCTTCATAAAATTTCGGGATACAGAATTTCTCTGCACGATACGAGCTTCAATGAAATAGCCGCGTATCCCTCCGAAAAGCTGCCTATATGCAAATGCATTCAATCGGTGTGCGGCGAGTATGAAAAGTGCCGCGCCGGCGATATCCGCGCGTTTGCCGAGGTGGAGGAAAAGAAGTCGGCAATTATTTATAAATGCAGATTCGGACTTACGGAGGCAATCGCTCCGCTTTACAATTTCGGTATTCTTACGGGATACCTTATGCTCGGTCAGATTGGAAGCGAAACGACGGATAAAGAAGAGCTTATGACGGCTCTTACCGAAATAGGAATTGCAAGGCAAAAGGCTGAAGAGCTGGTTACGGATATGCCGATTGTTTCAAGCGACCTCGCAAACTCGCTTATGCGGATAATGACCGTTTGCGCCAGATATCTGACTCTTTCAAACGCCATGCCGAGCGACAAACCGAGTATTGCCGAAGCAACGAATAAATACATTCACGAAAACCTACATAGTAAAATTACTATCAAGGATATCTGCAATGCCATAGGATATTCTAAAACCACTCTTATTGCGGCATACAAGAAGGAATTCGGAAAAACCGTCAATGCGGCAATAACAGAAGCAAAGCTCGAGGAGGCAAAAAGGCTTCTCGGACTCGGCACGCTTACAATAAACGAGATTGCGGTAGCAACCGGATTTTACGACCAAGCCTATTTTTCAAAGGTATTTTCTCTGAAGTACGGAATGCCGCCGAGCGAATATAAGAGGGAGGGACAAAAATGAGACTGATACATACGTCCGATATACATTTGGATTCCCCTCTCAACACACACCTCTCTCCGAAAGAGGCAAAGGAAAGACGCCGCGAGCTTATCACCTCGTTCCGCTCGATGATAGACGAAGCTGAAAGCATGGGTGCTAAGGGTGTCATAATAGCAGGCGACCTTTTTGACAGCGAAAAGGTTGGAATGCGTACTCTCGACTTGATTATGGGCTTTATAGAAAAAGCGCGCGGACTTGACTTTTTCTATCTCCCCGGAAATCACGAGAAGGAAAGGCTTGTCACATCCGGAATTTCCCTGCCCGAAAATCTGAAAATATTCGGCACGGGATGGACTTATTATAAAATCGGCGATGTTACGATTGTCGGCCGCTCGGAAATAGAAAAAGGAATGTTTTC
>JAZLCX010000086.1:0-9309 GCA_045614425.1 Eubacteriales bacterium
AAATCGATCTCTCCCTTGCTTTCCGAAAGATGTGACTGTACGGGGATACCGTAAGCCATTTGGATTTCCCTGAGCTCTTCCATCAACTTGTCTGTACAGCAAGGAATGAATCTGGGAGTCAAGATCGGTTTTGTGTTCTTATATTTATCTTTTACTGCATTTATCCAACCAAACGTGGTATATGCGGAAATATCCGCGCTTTTCTCGGTAAGAGCCTCACTTGCTTCTCTATCCATATTAACCTTGCCAACGTAACTGGCAAGACCGCTCTCTTCCATAAGCCTCATCAAAAGCTCGGTAGAATGGCGATGACGGGTTGCGAAAATGCAAGCTCTTGTACTAGCCCCCTTTTTCAATGCATCCACAAACATTCCATAAGCTTTTTCGGCATATTCAAGGCTTTCATATTTTTCTTCCTCGGGAAAGGTATAGCGATTCAGCCAGTCCATAAGCTCAAGATCCATACACATTCCGCGGAAGGCGTATTGCGGAGCGTGAACGTGAAGGTCGACCATTCCGGGAAATATCAAAGAGTCGCCATAATCATAGAGCGGAAGATGAGCATACTCTTCGGGCAAGGTATTAAATATCCCTCGGGACAATCCATCTACACAAACCGCAAATGCCCCCTCGCACAGATCAAGCTCGTGCGGATTTTTTGTTTGGCAGAAATTACCCTTTATGACAAAGCTATTATTCATCGCGCTCTCCTATTTAATCTTTGTAATACTGATTTATATATAAAATCGGCTATTGGACTCGCGGTATGTAATATACCTTAAAGGCGATAACCTAAATATAAAAACCAAGTTTCCTTTTAAAGTTAAATCAAGTTGTTTTTTAGCGAATCATGTCAAAATATTGGCCGCAAGCTGCTATATATTCCGCCCAATTGAATTTTGTTTCAACATCGTATTTATCTAAAATTGTATTAAGGTCCGCTGCCTTTTGGAAGAGATCTTTAATCTGTGCTTTTTCCTCGTCAGTGTATTTTTCGTAGTTGTCAAGCAAATCTTCGGCAACTGCCTTGAAATTTTTGATTAACTCTTTCTTTTCGCTTTTCATTTTTTGTTTACCCCCATACTGTTCAACTTTGTTTTTATATTTAAGAATTTCTGCTAAAAAACGTTAACTTCCGATAATGTCGGATTTTATTTATCATAAATCGGGTTTCTCACCATAGCATAATGAGTAACCGGTGT
The DNA here is from genome assembly GCA_045614425.1 of Eubacteriales bacterium. GTDB lineage: Bacteria > Bacillota > Clostridia > Oscillospirales > CAG-272 > UBA1740. The sequence goes on from JAZLCX010000086.1 coordinate 1,203, forward strand.
TTTCGGTATCAGCTCTTCCTTCATTAAATCAAACCCGTAGTGCTGATAAAGACCTACATTAGCCTCTTTATTGGTCTCCAAGTATGCCACCATGCGCTCGTCATCACAAAATTTCAGCATCGGGCGCATAAGCTTAGAGGCAATTCCCTTACCCTGAGCATCCTTACTTACTGAAAGGTTGAATAGATACCAATCGTAGTTGTCGGTATATTCTTTTTTTAAGTTCATAGCATACTTCTCATAGGCGTTAAGCCTTCCTATTATGCCAAAGCCCGAATGAAGTATCAGCCTGAGACCGCCTTTCAACAAAAACGGAAGAGCTTTGTTCCCGGTAAAGCCGAATGGCAACCATGCGGCAAAGCCGTTGATCTCATCGCTGTCAGCGTAAATGATGGCGTCCTCGGTCATAGTCCTGAGAGTGATCAGCATAAGGAGCTTCGATGCCACCGCATCGTATTTGCCGCCCATAAACCAATTATGCAGCGGATAATCGCGGTATGCGTCGGTAGCGACCTCTGCCAAGCGCTCCAGATCCTTTTTCTGTGCGATATAAAGTCCCGCCTTTTCTATCGCTTTCTTTGCAAGCGGAATTTCTATTTTTCTAACTAATTTATCCATGCTAATCCCTCATTCGACCAATTTCCTTATATCAGTCGTTATTCACTTCATTGTTAATCAACTCGTCTAAAGCCGCCGATGTTATATGCAGTTTAAAAAGCAGTTTTACCCTTTTTTTGCTTTAATCAGCTTGTGCACGAACAAAACCGCAAGAGCCACAACGAACAAAGCGGCTCCGACTTTATGAATGATCGCAAGCGCAGCTATGCCTCTAACATTCATAATTACGATGCCGGTAATCAAAGCTATACCGTAAAATGCTCTCATAATAATTTCAAGCACGGGAATTTTCCACTCTTTCTTGGTGAAAACGGTATATGCGGCCAAAACTAAAATTCCGATTACAGAAATAACAATGTGCGCTGTCATACCGGTGGCTCTGAGCAAAAACAACATAATGCCTATTACCATCATTAGGGGGGCGAAAATCAAGTCTTTTTTCATTTTGCTTTTCTCCAATTTCATAAAATTCAATATTGTATTGTTTTTTGTTTTTAAAGTTTTATCTGATTTACGATAATCCTCGACGTCATTTTCTCTTAAAAACAGTATCGGAAACAGATTTCCTGCTCAAAGCAATCGTAACAACCGAAAGTATAAACAGCCGTTTTCTTAAAGGGTAAAACCTTTCTCAGAAAATTATCGTTTCAATTGTTGAAGAGCTTAAAATTATTCTGATTTTTTCTTCCCTATCCTATCAAGTCCGAAGAATAGAAATCCGACCGCAACAAACGCCACAGCAAGAACGGCAATCCACATAAGAACACCCGGAACGCCTTGCGTATCAATATTCACGAAGAAGTAAGGATATATAAGAGGTGTGGAGGTGGTGGGAATAAGAACAGAAGAATCAAACTTCAAAATGAGCGCTTGAATAAGCAGGAATATTACGTAAGCTAGCGGAAACCCGATCGAAGCCAAGGGGTAATAAAACTTTGTCTGCTTACGCTCGTAGAAAAGGAACCAGTCGGCTATGTACATAACAGGTAGAACGACATGGAAGCACAAGCTGCCGATACGCCAGTTTGCCTGAGGATCGCGGCCCTCAGCCCCCGCGAGCATAATGTTAAATACAAGAAAAGTCAAAAGAATACCGAGCATCCCGATAAACTTCAGCAGGGGAGCTGCGGAAACATAGCTGTCTTCTTTCTTTTTTGCCGTCTGAATAAGAGCGGAAATCATCACTCCGATGCAAAGGAAATTACTGATGTTTGTAAAGTGTACGTAGAAATCCCAACGGACCGTATTGATATTATCGAAAATTCCAAGACTTGCAATAATGCCCACAAGTCCGAGCGTGCAATATATCGTTTGGAATATCAACTGTGTCGTTCTGTTCTTAATCACGAAAGTTCTCCTTTAAAATCATTCGTCGCCCTCCTTCTTCATTTTAACGCGACGCCGTTTTTGTACGACATAGATAGCGACGATCGCGCCTACGGAAACCAGCGCGAATGCAATTACGACCGCAACGGAACCGTTACCGATCATAGAAGCGAGCGCCTTTTGATCCTCGGCATCTCTGGTTTGAAGAAGATAGATATAATCGCTCTGATAACCGCAGTTCTTGTTAAGATCCGACGCCTTGTCGTGCTGATCAAGCACCGTTCTTACGACGTATCTGTTGCCTTCGCCGTGAGTCCAGTTAGCCTCGTAACGGCTGGTACCGAGCGAGGTGATCGGAGTTCCCGCCTTTGAATCCATTGTGTAATAAAGGAATATATCGTCAGCGAAGGCGTGCGTATAAGAATTGAGGTTTCCTTCAATCTTGTAGTAAGTAGAGCCGTTCTTAACGAAGCTGTCTACCTCGTTATCATGAGTGGTTCTGAGATCGCGGATAGCCATATTGGGATCCGACGTTCTCTTATAACCGAGATAGATATAGTGGCTAAGAGCGCCTACGTTGTTGTTAAGATCCTTGTCAAGCATATAATCGCATCCCGCAGCAATAAGCTCAGCCTTTGCATCGGCAGCGTTGCCGCCAATTCCGATAACGATCTCGCTTATGTACTTAGGTTCTCCGATCATACGCTTCATATGAATGAACCACATACTGCCGGAGTATTCGCCCATATCGTCATAAAGCGCCTTTTTATTTTGCGTTCTGACAGTTTCCCAACCGTTGAGTATTGCCGCATTATCTATCATTATATCGATGATCGGGCTGCCTGCGGCGGGGTTAGTCGTGTAATAGAGGTAAACGCGCTTGCATTTGCTGTTTTCGCCGTTCTCCTTGCAGAAGATGTTCGCCGAGCCGGCAAGCTCATAGCTTACGCCGTCAAAGGTCATCTTCGTTTTGGGAGAGGTATCGGTTTTGCCGGCGTAATAGAGGATAATATTCGTTATGGGTTTTATAAGTGTCAGGCTGTCGGGATCCTTCACCCTCTTGCTGTAACCAAGGTAGGTTGCATTATCGCTGTCGGCAAGATTTAGGTTTTTGAGGATAGCGTGATGCGCGCCGCTCGTTGCCAAATGCTCCATTACGTAAGCAGAGTCAAGAGCTTCGCAATCCACGTCACCCTCGCTCAGTCCGTTGACCGTTTCCTTGCTTGAAAGAATGAGGTCGGTAATATAGTTGCCCTCTGCGACGGGCTTTCCGCTAACGAAAAGATAGAAGCTGAACTTATATCCGCCGCCGAGGTTTGCCGCTCTGCCTCTATCCGCGAATCTTGCGGCTACGGGAGTCATACCGTCAGGCGCGTCGTATCGACTTGCCGAGGCGTAAATATCCGAAGCCTTCATAGGCGTTCCGCCGGAGTAAATACCGGCTACGTAAATGAAAGCGTCGTCCTCGCGCTGTTCCGTTTCCTCGAAGCGAACCCTTCCTTTTGAGGTTACGATATATCGATTGGCAATAGAGTGCCCGACGCCGTCATAATAAGCGTTCTGTGGAAAAACGTTACCCAGCTCGCCGCCTGAGCATAACGCCGTGACCTTATAGATTGCGCGGTATGGGTTGTAGGTAGTGGTATAAAGTATTGCCCCCTCCGAGTATTCGGAGCCCTTGCCCGTGTGAAGCACCTGATAGCCGTGCAGTTCCTTTACGCTATCGCTGTCGAGAGATCCCGATGTGTCTTTTCCGTGCAGATCATAGCCGACGGTAAGTCCGCCGAGATACTCCGTGCCCTCTGTGTAAGTAACACTGGGAAGGAAGTAGAAGTAGAACTTTTTATTTGTATCAACGTACGCCTTGTCGCCAAGGTTAAGGTTGACCGCCGGGCCGCCGCTGAAAAGGTTTACCGGCTCGTATCCTTCGGGAGCGCTTCTGCTGTCAAGTATCAAGAAGTCGGAGCGTATGGGCGAACCGAACAGACTGATAGAGGTTACGTAAAGCGTAAGGCTTCCGTCGCCTGCGCTTCCGCTCGCGCCGTAGCTTGAACTGCTTCCGCCGGTGGTATACTGATTCGCATTGTAGCCGTACGCTAAGCGAATATCCGTTAGCGCATCGATAGCTTTATTCGTAGTTTTATATCCGAGATAGGTTACGTAATCCGAGTCGGGGGTTAGGTTCACCTCGTAGCGAACGTAGCCCTCGTTCTTTAGGTCGATCGCAACCTTATCCGCGTCTTCTCCGCTGAAAAGTTTAGCATCAAGAAGATAGTCGGCGCGCGCATAGTCGCCGTCAAGATCTTCCTGCTTGTAAGTAACGAAGATTCCTTCAACCTTGTCCTTGAAGGCAAATCCGTTAAGGTTCTGCGCGTTAACGTGACCGAAGTTAGAAAGTCCCGCGTAGTCATTGTCGATATGACCGTCACCGTATCTGACTATAATATCAGCCTCAATGGGAGCGCCTGCCGCCTTGTCGTGCGAAACGTACATTGCGTGCCATTCCTTGCCCTCCCAGGTATTGACGTCGGCAACTCTGCCGTCCTGGAACTTAACTCCCTCGTAAAGAACGAACTGGCTGTTGCCGGCGCCGTCCTGAACGTAGTCATACATAAACTCGGGAATATCTGTGTAATCGGGGTGGTTTTCAGCATACCACTCCATGATCCAAATCACGAGGAATACGATAGCGACTACTAGCGCTATGACCACGGCTGCAACGCCTGCCGTCAAAGCCGCCGCGCCGAATATCGTTCCGACGATGGAAACCGCAGACGCCGCCGCGGTAAGTCCGGTTCCGCTAAAGCACGTGAGCATAAGCGCGCCGAAGCCGTAATAAGCGGCAAGACCAACGCCGAGTGAAACCGCGCCGCACGCCGCTACAAGACCTGCGGTTATAAGGCCCGTGGTAGCAATGCTGTCACCGTCGTTATTGAGCTCTTTTTCAAACTCCGCCTCTGCAATGGCGCGCGCCGCATCGTCGGTAATTCCGATCGAAGAGCGGAAGAGCTCGGCGTTAACGCCTGCCCAAATAGAGCAAGTGCTCGCGTCCTCCGTGGCCTCGTCGATCTGGCTGATGTAATCCATATACGATTCCTCGTCCATTCCGGTAGCGAGTATCATATAGAGCGGGCCGCAAAGTCGCATCATCGCAAGCTCCTCGGGCGTCAAAGCCTTAAGCAAGCAGAAGAAGCGCTCGTTGATCTCAAGTCCGGGGGTATATACTTTGTCGGCGAGGAGCCAATCACTGAGCTTAACGCCGTTGCCGAAGGAGAGCTCCTTCAAGGTTCTGTAAGCAACCTCGTAGAGCGCCTCGGTACCGTTATATTCGATTTCGGGCTGAGCATTTGAGTCCATCGATGCGCCCGCAGAGCCGTTATTGCCGGTTTGGGGATCGTAAAGGCTGTGATCTATGGTCTTATAAACCTTATAGAAGCCGTAGAAATGCTCCCAAAGAATCATTGAGTCATCCCAATAGTTCGGCAATTCGGTAACGTCGGGATCTTCTAATTGCGAAACCCTGTCAAGCCAGGTGTTGCCGGGCTCTCCCTGCACTGCCATGGCAAGCGCGGAAAGAACGGCGGAAAGAATATTCTGATGAGCGTTAAGAACGAACTTAATGTAAAAGTCCTCGCCGGGTTTTTTGTAAATGAAGTAATCGGCTAAATTCTGTCCGCCCGCCTCGTCAACGGTAAATACGGAAAGCGCGCGGTAAGCCGCCTTAGCTCCGTAAGTGCCCTTGACGTAATTTGCGGCAAACATTTCCACCGCGAGCTTAACGTCATTAGCAAGCGATTTTACGTTCTCATTTACGTTTTTCAGCTGTTCCTCATAATCCGAAAGCACGAAGCCGCCCTTCATATTCATCATCTTTATATCGGTAGCTGCCTCGGCAGGGTTCGAGGTCGTGGAGTAAGCTATGTAAACCTTGTTTTTTTCACCGGTTCCGTCGTTCAAATCTTCTTCAAGAAGCGTATATCCGCTCGGAACGCTCGTTTTTGCTTTATCTAAGCTTGCGGCATATATAAGCTTAACGTCCTTTATATACTGCTTGCCGTTTGCGCTGTCCGCCGCGAAGGTAGTAAGCGAAAAGACGGCAAGCATAACCACAGCCAATATTACGCATAAAGAGCGAGTAAAGGTTTTGTGGGATTTGAATTTCATGTTTTTATCCATTGTTTTCCGAAACGGCTTCGGTTCCAACGTCTTCTTTTTTATTCTTTGCCTTCTGGATAAGCACCGTTGCGCCAACTCCGATGCCCGCGCCTGCAAGAGCGGTTGCCGCGTAAAGCGCGCCCTTAGCGAACATAGAACCTACAACGCTGGGAACGTCTGCCGCAGCCTTCTTGGTGGTGCTGTATCTTACGGTAACGTAAACTGCGGGCGCGTTTTTGCTGTAAACGTGCTCGTTAAGGTTGAACGCCTTGGTTTCGCCGAACATAGAGATACCCTGATGGCGGCGAGCGATCGTCGCATCGTTGTTCTTGTGAACGAATTTGGGAGTCAAGCTGTTGCCCGCGGTTGCATCCTTGGTGTAGTAGAGCGCAATCCACTCCTTACCTTCGTATGCGTTGAAATCTGCGTTCTTCTCTAAAAGTGCTCCGTCCTTGTAAACCTTTGCGGCGGTGTACTTAATATACTTATCGCCAAGGTCGGTTTCGCGAATGTCAACCATAGTGTTGGGGATCTCGGTGTAATCGGGGTTGTAGTAGTTATACCAGAGAGCGATGCCCGTAATACCTGCCGCAACGAGAATAGCGGCTGCAGCGGCAATGGTTAAAGCGACTATACCGGGTGCGCACATGGTAGGAACGGATGTAAACCAGTTCCACGCGCCTGTCATATAAAAACCAAACCAGTTACCCACTACGTATGCAATTTTAGCGCCGACGATGGATGCGCCCATTCCCAACGAGAAGAGAGCTCCTGCTGCTCCCAAGCCGCCAATGATACCCGAAACAACGATAGCCGCTATGGAATCGTCAGCCGCGCTGCCCATATCCCAGGTTTCACCGCTGATCGCCTGCTGGCGGTCTGCCGCGCTGGTCATTGCGAAGGTGCCCTCGAAGATAGAGCGGTCAACGCCAACGTAAACGTCAACGCCATTTACGAAAATATTGTCGTACTTTTTATTTGCTTCTGCCATATATTCGTTGAGGTATGCGGTAATATCTTCGTAAGAAGCTGTGGGAGCGCCATATTTAAGGATGGTTTCAAGCTGGCCCATATTTACAAGAGCCATCTGACCTTCGGTAAGAGCCGCCGCAACGGGATAGAAATCCTTGTAGGTATAATTTCCTGTTTGAATAACGTCTGCAAGAGTAAAGCCTTCTGTCTTATCGAGCGTGATCTCCTTCAAAGCAGCCGAAATAGAAGCGTACTCGGACAAGAAAATGAACTCTTCTTCGGTAATATCATCGTCGGTAAGATTGTATTCCGCAGCAAGCGCGTCATAGCGGAGAAGCTTTGCGCGAATGCTGTTAAAGGCTTCGTAAAGTACTATTGCATCATCATAATAGAGCGCATCGGAAAGAGTATCCTTAATAGCGTAATTATCCGCGATGCGATCTGCGAGGGTTTTGTCACCCGCGCCGGAAACGCCGATCGCAAGAAGAGCGATAAGGTTGGAAACTACGACAGCGTTACCCTCGAAAAGAACCTGAACGATCTGATCGTCAGAGGGCATAGCCATGAAGAATTCGTCCATAGTCATACCGGTTTCGGTGCCGCCCTCGGTCTTAACGTCCTTATAAACAGCAAGCTGACGATGAGCGATAGCCGCCATTTTGTCACCGCCGATATAAGCCTGTCTGAACTCGTCTGCCGCGATGCGAAGGTTGCCTATCATCTTCAAATATTCAGCGCGGCTTGCTTCAAGCTGGCGCTCGTAATTCGAAACGCTGTAACCGCCGTACATATCCATAACGCGAAGGTCGGTTATTGCGTCTTCTACGTTTGTAGAGGTCTTGTAAATAATGTATACGCCGTTATCAAAAATATAATCGGCATTGGGGTTGAGGTCGTATTCGAGAAGCTTCCAATCGGTGCCTTTGATCTCTTCGAGCGCGTCCTCAACAGAGTCCTCGTATATGAGGGCTATGTCGGAAAGAAATTCCTCGTCGCTTGCCGCGTTTGTGTAAATGGCAAACAGAGAAAACGCCAA
>JAZLCX010000087.1:0-17288 GCA_045614425.1 Eubacteriales bacterium
AATTCCGCCGCGGCCGTTTACGTTCAGCCCCTCGGTCGTCGACTTTATGAGAGGATTCGGTGAGGTACCTATCGACATTATAACCGCATCTACGTCAAGCGTAAATTCGCTTCCCGTAATCTCTACGGGACGGCGTCTGCCGCGCTCGTCGGGCTCGCCGAGGTCCATTTTTTTACACTTCATTCCGGTAACGAAACCGTTTTTCGGGTCGCGTCTGTCATCGGGATTATTGTATCCGAGTATTTCAATGGGATTATTAAGAAGTAAAAATTCTACGCCCTCTTCCTCGGCATGCTCTACCTCCTCACGTCTTGCGGGAAGCTCCTCCAAGGAACGACGGTATACGATGTATACCTTCTCAGCGCCGAGACGAAGCGCTGTACGTGCGGCATCCATAGCAACGTTTCCGCCGCCGACCACTGCAACACGACCGCCCTTCATAATGGGTGTGTCGGAATCCTCTCTATACGCCTTCATAAGATTGCTGCGCGTAAGGAATTCGTTTGCCGAATAAACACCCTTGTAGGACTCGCCGGGTATTCCCATAAAGTTTGGAAGTCCTGCTCCCGAGCCGATAAATACGGCCTCGTAGCCCATCAGAAAAAGCTCGTCAACCGTAAGAGTTTTTCCTATTATGACGTTAGTCATAAATTCGACGCCCATTGCCGAGAGGTTATCAACCTCTTTTTTTACTATTGCCTTCGGAAGACGGAATTCGGGAATTCCGTAAACTAAAACTCCGCCCGCCGTATGTAATGCCTCAAAAACGGTTACGTCATAACCAAGCTTAGCAAGGTCGCCGGCGCAAGTGAGTCCCGAAGGACCTGAGCCGACAATTGCAACCTTGTGTCCGCACTTTTCAGCGGTTTTAGGTATTTTATCGCTGTGAGCATTGTGCCAATCGGCAACAAATCTTTCAAGACGGCCTATTCCGACGGGCTCGCCCTTAAGTCCTCTTACGCACTTTGACTCGCACTGCGTCTCCTGAGGACAGACTCTTCCGCATATTGCAGGAAGGCTTGAGGTCTCGGAAATGACCTCGTAAGCTCCCTCAAAGTCACACTCCTTTATCTTTGCGATAAAATCAGGTATTTTGATGTTTACGGGACATCCCGTAGAACAGGGCATATTCTTACAACCGAGGCATCTGAGCGCCTCGTCGACTGCGGTTGCCTCATCATATCCCGTTGCCACCTCGTAAAAATCACGCGCTCTTTCCTTAGCGTCTCTTGTGGGTATGGGATTCTTTTTGGGGTTCATATTAATGCTTGCCATTTATTTCACCCCCTTGAAGAGATTGCAGACTTCCTCGCGGCGCTTTGTCTCAAACTCTCTATACATAGTTCCGCGCGACATCGCCTCGTCAAAATCCACCTGATATCCGTCAAAATCAGGTCCGTCAACACAGGCAAATTTAGTAACGCGCTTTCCGTCTATATTAAGTGTAAGTCTGCATCCGCCGCACATTCCCGTGCCATCTATCATAATGGGGTTCATTGAAACGTCGCAGGGAATGCCGGTAGGTCTTGTAGCCTCAACGACAAACTTCATCATAATAAGCGGACCGATGGTTATAACCTTATCAAAACGCTTGCCCGCGGCAAACATCTCGTTAAGCGGAACGCAAACGTTACCCTGACGCGCATACGAGCCGTCATCGGTCATAACGTGAAGCTCATCAGAGCACGCACGGAATTCATCCTCAAGAATAAGAAGGTCCTTATTACGAAATCCGATAATTGAGGTTACGTTGCACCCAAGCTCGTGAAATCTCTCGGCTACGGGAAGCGCTATTGCGCAGCCTACGCCGCCGCCGACTATACATACGTTCTTTATGCCGTCGGTTTCGGTGGCTTTGCCAAGCGGGCCCGCAAAATCCTGTATATACTCACCGACTTGTTTGCGGTTGAGCTTCTCCGTTGTCGCTCCGACGACCTGGAAGATAATTCTTACTGTTCCGCCGTCACGGTCATATCCCGCAACGGTAAGCGGAATTCTCTCTCCGTCCTCGTCAACTCTAAGTATTATGAATTGCCCCGGCTCTGCCTTGCGCGCAACGAGCGGTGCTTCTATGTCCATCAGCGTAACCGTGGGGTTAAGCTGTTTTTTATTCACTATTCTGAACATATCTTTCCCCTTAAAATTCATTTCGTAACTTATATTTTACCACAAGGTATGTATTTTGTAAAGTACATTTTTAAAACAAAAGCAGGAAAAGCCGACAAAAAGTCGGCTTTTCGCTGAAATTTACCTTTTTTTGCAGGTAAACGAGGGATTGAAGGAATAATAATTTTTCTGATTAAGCGTTTCCTGAGTACGTCTCAAAGCTTCGCCGAAGCGTTGGAAGTGCACGATTTCGCGCTGACGGAGAAATTTGATTGCGTCATTGACGTCAGGGTCATCCGACAGTCTCAAAATGTTGTCGTAGGTTACGCGTGCCTTTTGCTCTGCCGCAAGGTCTTCCATAAGGTCTGCTACGGGGTCGCCCTTGACACCTATATAAGCGGCAGTAAACGGTACTCCGTCTGCCGAGGCGGGATATATTCCGAGAGTATGGTCAACGAAGTATTTATCCATACCCGCCGCCTTAATTTCCTCGGGTGTGAGGTTTCTCGTCAGCTGGTGGATTATTGCCGCGACCATTTCCGCGTGTCCCATCTCCTCGCTGCCTATATCCGTCAGTACACCGACAACCTTGCCGTCCTTCATAGAATAGCGCTGGTTGAGATAGCGCGTTCCCGCTGCAAGTTCACCGTCAGGACCGCCAAGCTGCGAAAGTATAACGCTTGCGAGCTTGGGATTTGTATTTTTTATTTTTACAGGATACTGTAATTTTCTTTCATAAACCCACATTTAGTTTTCCTCCTCAAGCTGCCAGGGCCATTTTCCGTCCACCCATGTCCATCTGTCGCCAACTACACCTTCGGCAAAGAGCGGGCCGTACTTATTCTGATATTCGGTCATAGCCTCGTCGAGCTCAGCAAGTATATTTCGATAATACTCAAGAGCCTGACTCGCATTGGGATGCGTGTCAAGATAAAGCTCGGTTTCAACCTTTGCAAACGAGAGCGCTTGAATCCTCTTGAGAAGATTCTCTTTGTCCATATTAGCCATTTACACAGTCCTCCAAGGGTTTGTCAAGCTCTTCAAAAAGCGTGCCGCGCACAAGCGCCGCCTCGGGAGAATAGAGCATACGCCAATTCTGATGAGGTGCGTACACCATAGCAAGCTGTCCCATTTGAGAGGAAACATTCTCGCCTTCATTGGATCCGCATCCGCCGTTTGCTCCGCCTCCCATCATATTGCCACCCATGTTTTCGCGCCACGGGGTCCCTGTTCCCGGGCAGCTGCCGTTGCGTCCGGCTGACTGACCGGAGCTTCTTGAGCCGGAGAAACCGTTTTCGTTTCTTTCCATATTCATAAGTCCTTTTTCTTTTATATGGGGTATTTTCCCCTATTTCAGTTTATGAAAAAGAAGAAAAACGGTCATAAAAAAGCTCTCTTGAAGGAAGTTTTCTATCCCCCAAAAGAGCTTTTTTGGTATTTTATTAATTACTGAATTTCCCTAAGCACACTAACCGAGCCTGAAAGTGTTATTTCCTCACCCGAGCGAATAACGGTGAAGGATACTTCACTTCCCTCTCTCGCCGAAATCAACGCCTCCGGTGTATGATATATTTTCTTAACGTTATATTTTACACCGTCAACAGAGACGCTTTTTATTATGTCTCCTACGGAAATACCCACACTGTCGGCAAAAGAACCCGTTTCAACGGATTTTACAAAAACCGTCTCAATCTTCTCGGTCCTTCCGTTCTGATTATTGTATTCCAGCGTTACTTCCTTTACCTCAAGCGAAAGTCCCGCATGAACGACGCGGCCGTTTTCCGAAAGAGAGCCGTCGCACCAATAAAGAATATTTCCGACTATCTCCGAGACGAGATTTATCGGTGTTGCATATGCAATATTATCAGCAGCACTGTCACTGTTCTTTGCAGTAACAATTCCGACAAGGCGGCCGAAAGCATCGTAAAGACCGCCGCCGGAGTTTCCGTCATTTATAGCCGCATCCACTCTCATAAGTCGCATAAATACAGATTGGGATAGAACACCTGTGTTTATATATCGGTACTCGCTTTCAACGCTTACAGAGCCCCGTGTTACAGAAAAACCGTCGCCCATTGGATTTCCCACCGCCATTACGGCATCAAGAGGTGCTACGTCCTCGGAGTTTGCAAATCGCACAGACTGTGCATTGCTGTTTTTAAGAATTTCGCTGTCATTTATTTTAAGCACGGCAATATCGTAGGTTGCCGAACCGCCAACGTACTCACAGGAAATTTTATAGGAAGGATAAAGCATACCGTAAAGGTGCATTATTATATCCGAGTCTGAAAAACGGCTCTGCGCTGCTGTATTGTATATTACGTGGTAATTTGTTACGACGTACGCATCTCCGCTCTCTTTATCAATGGAATATATAACTCCCGCACCCGCAGTTTTTGCACCGGAAGACGACTCGCAGAATATGGCTACTGAAGAGTCAAGGGCAGAGCTTACAGCCTCCCTCGAAATCTCTGAGCCCGGCTCGGATGAGTCAGCGCCGTATACGGCAATGCTTCCCGCATCCTTTTCGTCCTTGCCGTCATAGGTAATTATGAGGTGGGCGCGGCTGTCAATTTTGGCGGAGGAAATATCACGTCCGTCCTCTATGAGAAATTCCGCAAAGTCTATTATAAAATCTCCGAATCCGCCCTCGTATCCTCCGTCCTTTGCGACAAGATAGACTTCCTCGGCCGTCATATCCCTAGTGTACTCTTCGGTGGCAAGCGTCATATAATGCGAAAAAAGCACCGAAACTACGGCGATTAAAGAGCATAATAAAATTAATCCGATTTTTTTCATAGTATGTTACCCTTTATTACGGTCGGCGAGCAGAAGAACCGATATGGATGCGGCTCCTCCTGTTATAAAATTAATCGCCGTTGAAATATTCCCGCTAATATCAAAATATGAAAAGAGCGATGTTTGAAGATTGAAAAGCGAAAGCAGTGCGAGAGAAAGACGTATAGCGTGCGCGACACGACGCGACCTGCCGTTTTCTCTTTTTGATACGAAAAGTCCTTTTGCGGCGCGCAATATACTGACGATTGCGTACACGAGAAAAAAAGGAAGAGTCACGCTCGGCAATGCACTTCTGTTGTTTGTAATTACAGTATAAATTATCATACCTGTCATCGGCAAAGCGACGACGAGCATAAGCGAGGAAACTGTTTTCGCGCCCTCATCACTGCATCCGCCCTCTCCGCCGTCTATAAGAAGATAGCGCAAGACTGCGATAAGCATATAATATGCGGCAACCGTTATATACCATATATTTCCGTAAACAATGCCAAGCACCAGATTGAATACGATATAACAGCCGTTCAGTATAAGTCCGAGAAGTATAGCAACGTTAAAGCGTACTCCGGGCTCTTTTATATATAACGACACATACCTTATAAAATTACTCATAGGGTTATTTTGCCGTCAATATTTTTCTTTTATTCCTCGTAAAGACTCATCTCTCGCGCCTCTTTGGCATAAGCATCAAGCAAAGCCGCAAAATTATCGCTTGCTTCGATGAGTATATATGCGCGCTCATAACGCGAAGAGACCGTCAGTCGATATCCGTCGGGCGCGAGGAAGGTTTTGAAATATGCGTACTTACGGTATCCCGTAGGTGTCTTCAGTCGGCGGCGCTCTTTTCTTGTTTCGTGAACAACTGAAATTACGTCCGAAAGCGCAACGCGGCAAAGAACAGTCTGGCGCTTCCCTATTATCTGACGCACAATAAAGAGTGCCTCTCCGCCCGAATCAATCATTACGTCGTAGCGCAAAACGGACGAGAGATATTTTGTGTAAATAACAACAGCAAAAACAACTGCAAAAAAGGCGATCATTCCGGGGAAAATTTTATATTTTTCCAAAATCAGATAGACCGTAAATGCCGCCGCGGCAAGAAGAAGAGCTGTGAGAAACGCCGCTTTTGCAGAATTGTTTTTCGCCTTTGGAGATGCAGAAATCTCGTTTATCATTTTACGGACGCTCCCCGCGTGAAAGTTCATAATCCTTGAGAACCGATGTCTCGGTGTCCTCATATACGAGTACCATATACGGCTTTTCCATTTCTACGCCGTTTATAAATATCTCAAGTCTTATCCAAATCTCATCCTCGTCGGGAAGAGTGAAATCAACGTCATCAAATACCAGCTTGTAGTAGCGGTACATCATCATTTTTTCGCGGTCGACCACGGGGTTTACGGTAGTGGTTGCCGTAGGATACGCCGTGCCGTCGTTCTTTGAGAGAGGAAGCACCGAGAGCTTGAAGGTAAATATATCCTCGTCGTCCGGGTCAATCTCAACTCCGTATTTATCCTTGATGCTACGCATAAGCGAGGTGTTATATCTCACCGAAATCTGAAGCTGATTTATTCCGGGTATGACAATAAGATTATCGCAGAAGAAATTTCCCTCATCGGGGTCGTCATATTCGGCACGAAGGCTCTGTGTCTTTGCCCCTATGTTTCCATCCGTCTCATTATAGTAGGCGATAAGCTTATCGTTAAAGTATATTTCCTCCATGCTGTCGGGATAGCTGTTAAATATACAAAGACGGAACACAAGAAGTCCCACCACCGACAAGCAAACTGCGATTATAAGAAACTTTAAAATTCTGCCGACCCGTCCGCTGCTTTTCGGTTGGTCTTCTTCATATTCGTTATAATCGGAATATCTTTCAAAATCTTCCATGGTAATTCCTTAAAGTTTTTTATTATATTATACATAAATTCTAAGTGTATGTCAATAAGCAAGCTCTCTTGTTCAAAGTAATTTTACAGCAAAAAAAACGGGACACTGCCGTAAGCTGTGCCCCGTCTGAAATTTTAAGTTATGCAAGCTCTGCGAAATACTTAATGGTTCTTACCATCTGAGATGTGTAAGAGTTCTCGTTGTCGTACCAAGAAACAACCTGAACCTGATAAGTATCGTCGTCGATCTTCGCAACCATGGTCTGAGTAGCATCGAAGAGCGAGCCGTATCTCATACCGATAACGTCGGAGGATACAATCTCATCGGTGTTGTAACCGAAGGACTCGTTGGAGGCAGCCTTCATTGCGGCGTTGATGCCGTCCTTGGTGATGTCCTTACCCTTAACAACTGCGATAAGGATAGTGGTCGAGCCTGTGCATGTAGGAACTCTCTGCGCTGCGCCGATGAGCTTACCGTTGAGCTCGGGAATAACGAGTCCGATAGCCTTTGCAGCACCGGTAGAGTTGGGAACGATGTTCTGCGCACCTGCACGAGCACGGCGAAGGTCACCCTTTCTGTGAGGACCGTCAAGAATCATCTGGTCGCCGGTGTATGCGTGAACGGTTGTCATAATACCGCTCTGAATTGCCGCATAATCGTTAAGAGCCTTTGCCATAGGAGCAAGGCAGTTGGTGGTGCAGGATGCCGCGGATATAATCTTGTCATCAGCAGTAAGCGTTTCGTTGTTTACGTTGAAAACGATAGTCTTGAGGTCGTTGCCTGCGGGAGCAGAGATAACAACCTTCTTTGCGCCGGCGTTGATGTGAGCCATAGACTTATCCTTGGAGCAGTAGAAGCCGGTGCACTCG
Source organism: Eubacteriales bacterium (assembly GCA_045614425.1). Lineage (GTDB taxonomy): Bacteria > Bacillota > Clostridia > Oscillospirales > CAG-272 > UBA1740. Next base: position 7,662 of record JAZLCX010000087.1, read on the forward strand.
AGAACGACGTCAACGCCAAGCTCGCCCCAAGGGCAGTTAGCAGCATCCTTCTCGGCATAAATCTTAAGAACCTTGCCATCAACAGTGATGGTGTTAGCATCGTCATCAGCCACTACGGTGTGACCGTCGTAACGACCCTGAGCGGTATCGTACTTGAGAAGGTGAGCGAGCATAGATGCTTTGGTGAGGTCGTTAATTGCTACGATCTCGTAACCCTCAGCGCCGAACATCTGTCTGAATGCAAGACGTCCGATACGGCCAAAGCCGTTGATAGCAACCTTTACATTTGCCATTTTGAAAATCCTCCAAAATATAAATTATTTTTTAATCATCAAATTCGGGGCGGCAATCCATTTACCGCCATCATATATTCTAGCATAACTTTTATTTTTATGCAATAGGATTGTATAATTTTATCAAATTTGTAGAGTATCTTAAAAAAGCGACACAATCCGACTGTTTTTTTGTGTAAAAATATATGGCTTGACAATTTTTCCGTTGTGCTGTATAATAAATCGACTGAATGGGGCAATCGCGCGGTATGTTGCCGAAAGGTATTACCGTGAGGAAAGTCCGGGCTTCACAGGGCAGGATAACGGATAACGTCCGCCGAGGGTGACCTCCGGGAAAGTGCAACAGAAATAAACCGCCGCTTTTGCGGTAAGGATGGAAAGGCGAGGTAAGAGCTCACCCGAGCTTATGGCAACATAGGCTCGCTGTAAACCCTATCCGAAGCAACACCTTGATTTCCGATTTTTCGGCCGGCTGCCCGCCGGTTTCATGGTGGCAGGGCACTTGTGCCCGAACCGTGCGGTAACGTGCGGTGAAGATAGATGATTGCTGCGTCCTTGACGTACAGAACCCGGCTTACAAGTTCAGTCAATTTTCAGCTTTACGCGGTGCGCTATTCACAGCGCACCGTTCTTTTTTCCTTTTTTTTCGCGTATAATTCTTAAAGTATTGTTTTATTTTTGTAAATTTTGCGCTTTTTACTTGCAAAAAAAACAAAATGCAACTATAATATAAGGAGTTATATGTTTACTTACAAGGGAAAAACAATTCGCAGTGTCGGATTTCTCGGACTCGGAAAATCCAATCTCGGCGTCTATGAATACCTTAGCAAAAAATTCGGAAACCGGAGAATTACTCTGAGGACCGAAAAAATTGCGGACACCTCGAAAATTCCTGCCGACAGGCTGCTTTTCGGGGAGAATATGCTTTCGGATATCAGCGAGGATATACTCTTTTTGTCGCCGTCGGCGCGGAGAGATAGGCCTCAGCTTGATGAGGCGGCAAAGAGGGGCGTTATTCTCTCCTCCGATGCGGAATTTTTCTTTTCCGAAGCAAAAACGGATATTTATGCCGTGACGGGCTCGGACGGAAAAAGCACCACGACGTACCTAACGGCAAGGCTGCTTTCGGACTCTTACGGCTCAGCTACCCCCTGCGGCAACTTCGGCTTAGCTCTTACCCCGCTTCTTGATGGGGACGACGGTCGGGCGCACGTAACCGAGCTTTCAAGCTTCCAGCTTAATTATATGAAGCCGCGCTCGGAGCGCTGCGTTATCACAAATATCACCGAAAACCACCTGGATTGGCACTTATCCTTTGACGAATACATAAATGCGAAAAGGAATATTCTCGACAATTCTCGGGGGCGGATTTTAAATCTTGACTCCGATATTTCCCGTGATTTCTTGGGCGAATACGAGCTTTTCGCCGTATTTTCCCGAAAACTCAGCGAAGAAGAAATGAAAAGGATTGCACGGGCGAGCCTTTACGTATCCGAAGAAAACGGAACAATCTTAGCCTCAGGCGAGCCTATTCTCAGCACCTCGAAAATTCGCGTAGGCGGCGAGCATAACGTTCTCAATTTTATGGCGGCAATCGCGATGAGCTACGGAAGGTGCAAAAGAGAGAAAATTCTCGCTCTTGCAGAGGGCTTTGGCGGTCTTCCGAACAGATGCGAGCTTATCGGAGAATTCTTCGGTATAAAGTACTACAACTCCTCTATCGATACTTCTCCGAAGCGCTCTGCGGCAACGCTCCGTTCATTCGGCGAAAGAGTTATACTCATCCTCGGCGGTCGCTCAAAGGGACTTGATTTCGCTGAGCTTGTACCGACCGTTTTCGAGAAGGCTAAGGCAATAATTCTTACGGGCGAATGTGCTGAGGAAATTGAAGAGGTTCTTAATCAGCACCCAATTCTTTCCGAATCGGGCATAACATACGTAATAATAAAGGATTTCTACGAAGCCGTAGAGCACGCGGTGAAAACGGCATCACGCGGTGACAGTGTTCTCTTCTCACCTGCGGCTACAAGCTACGACTCATTTAAGAATTTTGAAGAACGCGGCATGGCGTTCAAAAAAACAGTTACGGATTTTTACAGCGAAAGGAATTAGAAAATGAAAAAAATCGGCGCAACAGTGGCACTTATTGCAACTCTTCTGGCAGCTCTCCTTGCCCTCACCTCCTGCGACAGCAGCGATACACCGAGCGGTATGCAGCTCGTAGCCGGCGGAGACTCACTTGGATATTATTTCTACGCACCTGAGGAATGGGCGATTTCGGGCGACGGAGAAATAAAGGCCGCCTACGTGTCGAGAATAGATACCACCTCAATAAGCTTTGCCGAGGTAACTCCCGAAGCCTTTGCAATTCCCGGCATCGACAAGGACTCCTATTTCTTTGGAGATTATTTCAAGGATTCCCTTGAAGAGTTTCCAAAAGCGCCTAAGGTAGCAAACCCCGACGGCGAAGAAATAATTTTCGGAAAGACCGATTACGCGGCCGACAGAGCGAAAAAATATACTTACACCTACGAGTATTACGATTCAACCGCGGGAAAAACCTTTAATCTCGGCTTTATGCAGATTTTTATGAAAAAGGGTGACTCCTACTACATTTTCACATATTCCGCCTCTATGGACAACAAGCAAGGAATGGACGTAAGCTATTACGCCTACTACCTTCTTGAAGACGAAGAGGATAGCATGGTAAACAAGGTAATAAGCGAATTCAAATTTGTCGCAAAAACCGAAGAGCTTCCCGAGGAGGAGCTTAGAAAGGACAAGGACGGCTACGTCCTCATAAGTGACAGTGCCCTTTCGGGATTTTCGCTTTACGTTCCCGAAAGCTTCAAAAAGGACTTTTCGAGTGCTATCGTAAGCGCAACACACGCTGACGGAACCAATATAACAATGACTGCCGCAACCGGCACCAACGAAAACGTAAACCGCTATATGCTGAGAAGACTTGATGAGCTTACCGACATAGGATGCGACGTCAAATACGAGGTTATGACCGATGATGGCGGCAACGAGCTTACCGACGGAGAAAACAAAGTAATCAAGTACACCTCTGTGGATTTCGGAAATTCAACCGCTGCCAATGCATACGAGTATTCTTTCACATATAACGGCGAATCCTACCGAGTATATCAGGTAATAATTCTTGACGGTTGGGCTCTTTCATACAAGGGATACGTATTCACCTATACCGCCAAAGATGCAAACTATGATTTACATTTTACCGAGGCAGTAACAAAGATAACGGAAAAGGTCAGCTTCAAATGAGTGACGTAAAGCATATATATCTTGACAACAGCGCGACAACTAAAATTTCACGGGAAGCACTTGATAAATACAACGAGGTGTCTACCCTTTCCTTTGGAAACCCTTCATCTCTGCACACTATGGGCCTTATTGCCGAAAAGGAGCTTACAGCGGCGCGCGATGCCGTGCTTTCTTCACTTGGCGAGCGCGACTCCACCGTTGTTTTCACAGCTTCGGGAAGCGAGGCTAACAATCTTGCGATTATCGGCCGCGCCTTTGCGAAGGAAAGATACAAAGGCAAAGGAAAAATCATAACCACAGAGGGTGAGCACGCCTCGGTTTCCGAGCCTATAAGAAAGCTCGCCGAGATGGGCTTTAAAACCGCAGAAATACCCACCCGTGACGGAAAAATTGACACGGATGCCCTCAAACAAGAGCTGACGCCCGACGTAATACTCGTCAGCGCAATGCTTGTGAACAACGAAACCGGCGCTCTTTACGATATAGCGGAGCTTTCGAAAATCACAAGGGCGCTTTCACCGGAGGCGCTTATTCACGTTGACGCAACTCAGGGATATTTGAAGTTTCCATTTACGAAGCGCTCGCTCGGCGCGGATATGATAACCGTTTCATCGCACAAAATCGAAGGCCCTAAGGGTGTAGGCGCACTCGTTATTGATAATAAAATTTTAAAGTCGCGCGGAATATCCCCTCTTATACTCGGCGGCGGACAGGAGGGCGGACTTCGCTCAGGCACGGAAAACGTACCCGCAGTTGCCGCCTTTGGCGTAGCCGTAAAGGTCGGTATGCGCGACCTTCACGAAAACGAGAAAAAGCTTTCAGAGCTCCGCTCTTATCTTATAAAGCGCCTTAGGGGTGACGAATTATTCGCTGGAATATCCATAACAGAGCCGGAAAAATCAGCCCCCCATATACTCAACATTTCACTTCCTAAAATCAAGAGCGAAACCGCGCTTCACTACCTTTCCTCTCTTGGAATTTACGTGTCAAGCGGCTCTGCCTGCTCGTCTAACTCCAATCACTCATCCCCTGCCCTTATTGCTTACGGGAAGTCCGATGAGGAAATAGATTCCGCAATTCGCATAAGCTTTTCCCACGAAAACGAAATGTCGGATATTGACGCCCTTTGCGACGGACTTGCCTCGGCTGTAAAAAGACTTGCAAGGAAGAGATGATATGGTTCAGCTTACCGTTATAAGCGTCGGCACTCTTAAAGAGGATTATCTCAAGGGTGCTGTCGCGGAATACAAAAAAAGACTTTCGCAGTATGCAAAGGTCGACGAGATATCCATAAAAGAGGAAGTAATCAAAAACGAGGATGACCGCAGCGAAATCGAACGTGCGCTCGCTGCCGAGGGCGAAAAAATTCTCGCAGCCGTCCCGAAGGACGCCTACAAAATCGCTATGTGCGTAGAGGGAACCGAATACGATTCCCCCGCACTTGCCTCCGTTATCGGTGAGGCGGTGGACCGCAAGGGTAAAATCGCCCTAATAATCGGCTCGTCTCACGGTCTTTCTCCCAAGGTGAAGTCGGAATGCGACAAGCGCCTTTCCCTCTCGAAGCTCACCTTCCCCCACCAGCTTATGCGGGTTATTCTTATGGAAGCACTCTACCGTTCCTTTACAATACTCGCGGGAAAAAGATATCATAAATAACTTAAAAATAGGCTGTCGCATCCAGGCATAACCGAATAAAAAAATTAGAGGCATTGTGAAAAAACACAGTGCCTCTTTATCTGTTCCAGCCCTCTCCGTTTATCTCGTGCACTCGGTGTACGGTAACAAACGCATCTCTGTCAACTCTGTTTATGATATTGATGAGCTCGTGGTATTCCCGCATTGAAAAGGAGACTGTAACGAGTTTTTTTGCTTTTCCCGAATATCCTCCGACAACGTCGGTTACTGTGGTCGTCCTGTCAAGCCGCGTTATTACCTCACGGCTGATTTCCTTATGATTCACGGTGATAATATTTGCAACGAACGCGCCCGTCATTCCTATGAAAATTCTGTCAATCGTCAAGGTTGCGATTACTACGGCAAGAATACCTAACAGGCTGACGAGAAAATCTCCGATAATGAACAGTCCAAAAATTACAATCGCGCCGTCGATTATGCCGATTGCCGCGGGGCTCTTAAGCCGACCGAAAAGCCGTGCCGCGATAAACCCGAGAATGTCTGTCCCTCCCGTAGAGCCTCCGCCGAGAAAGGTGAGCGCGCACCCGACTCCGCAGAGTATTCCGTAAAATATCGCCGATACGAGCACTGCTGTTTTATCGGAAGCATCAAGCGAAAAAAAACCGCCGAAAAAATTCGGCGATGCAAAACGTAAAAAGAATGATATAAGCGGCGGATAAAGTACTGTCGATAGGAGTGTCTTAGCTGCAAAGGAGCGCCCCAAGACAACGTATCCGAGGAAAAATACCGCCCACGAAAAAAGGGCTATAAGCAGCTCGGGTGTCAAAAAATCAAAGGGCAAAAGGTTGGACACTACAATTCCGAGTCCACTGACACCCCCTACGACGAGATTGTTCGGCAGAGCAAAAAACGCCGTGCCGAGAGCAAGGATTGCCGTTCCCAAAGCGACAAGGCCCAGTTTTTCCAACGTATCCCTAAAATTTATACCGTTAAGATTCAATTATTTCCTCCGGAAAGCTTTTCGACATAGCGGAGTTAGAATATGCCGGATTTCCCGTCACCTCCGCGATAACCTCTATGAAGTCGGGGAATTTCACCGTCTCACTTGCCGCGGCAAGCTCGGTTTCAAGAATACAGCTCGACTTCCATGCCGGATATACGTCCACCTCAAAGGTGTGACCGTCGTAAACGAAGACGTGACGCGTCTTTTTTATCGGTTGAGTTCCCTCTCGCATATTCTCCGAAAGCGAGAGAAATTCGCTCTCCCCTATCACTCGCTCGTCCTCATAACAGCTCATTTTGTCGATACGCGTTTTTTTGGTTTCGGTATATACCGCTTTGCCGTCTGACGCGCGCTTTCTTATTCTGTGAGTTACTCCGCGCGGCGAGGAAAGATAAATCTGCAAGATTTCGGATGCACCGTATCCAGCCTCCGCACGCATTTTCTCTGTATCGGGTATTCTTATTATGTATTTTCTTTCTATTTCTATGCTCGACTTATCCATATTCTCCTCTTTCGGTGCTTTCGGCACTGCCTCGCTTGCAAGGATAACTACATTTTACCAAGCATTATCGCCTTTGTCAATATTGCCGCCCGGTAAAATTATTAATAAATCTCGAAACCCCTTGACTTAATTTTTATTTTGTGCTAGAATGTATTTATCAATATAATACACCGAACCGAAAGGATGAAACAAAAATGGCAGAAGATACCTTGCTTACAGATGAACAGCTTGCAAAGAAGAAAAAGTGGGCGGCTGTATGGGATAAATTTACTACAGGTCTTCTTATCTTCCTTATGTCCTCTCCCATACTTATCCTCGCTTATATTTTCCTCTGGTTCATATTCAGATAAACCGTGTTAAAAGAGAGTCAAGGCGTAACGTTTCGCTATGACTCTCTTTTATTTTTTAAAAATGTTGAAAAAATAATCGCTTTGTGTTAAAATTAAGTGTAGATACCTCTTCCAAAATCGGAGTAACGCTATGAAAAATCTAGACGATTACAGAAAAATATATAACGCCGTCCTTGACGCTCTCGACAAGGAAGCTCTTGACAGAAGAGCGCTTATCAGCGCGGCAATCTCCGCCTTTTCCTTATCGAAGGACGAGCTTTCCGATACAAGCACAAACGGCAGGCTTAATCTCATTCGCAGTATGTCGGGCACAGTCATAAATGAAATGCACAACCGCTCAATAATTTCGCGCGATAAGAACTTCCTTTATCACAAAAACACCGACAAGCCGGTCGCTATAAGGCTCGAGGAATGCGAGGAGGAGCTCATAGCCCTCTTGCGAGAAGCGCCCCGCACGCGTGCTGAGCTCCGCGAGCGTCTCGTCAAGCACTTTGAAACCGACAAAACCTCGACTCCAAAGGACGACAACAAGCTCTTTACATATATCGGTCAGATACTGAAACGGCTGGTTCTTGAGCATCTTCTCGAAACCGACGGTTCTCTCTATAAAATCGCTCCAAGGCGCGCTGCCGAAATAAAGAACCGTCAGGAAGTACTTTCGCTCAAAGCCGATTTTCTCGCGCTTATTCACTCAAAGGGCGGCGAGTTTTTCGAGCACTACTTCATGAATCTTCTTGAAAAATATTTCATCCGCTGCGGAAAAACGGTTATCGAGAGCTACGTTACCGGTGGCTCGCTTGACGGCGGAATAGACGGAATTGCAAAAACCGTGGATTCACTCGGATTTAAGGAAACCATAATGGTACAGACCAAAAACCGCAACGACCCGACAAACGAAACCGACGTACGCGGCTTTTACGGAGCTGTCTGCGCGGCTCAGGGCTCGCGAGGAATTTTTGCGGTCACTTCGGATTTTCATCCGATGGCAAAGCGTTTTCTTGATTCAATCGATAACTGCGTCGGAGTGAACGGTGACAAAATTTTCGCGATGGCAGTCGACACCTCATACGGCATAAAGCGGGACGGAAACAGTCTTGTAATAGACGGGGAGGTTTTTGAATAATGGATTTTTCAAAATACGGTAAAAAGCATCCCACAAGCTGTGAGAGCTGCGAATTTTATCAGTATGACGACTATACCGACTCCTACTCCTGCACCCTCTCGCTCGATGAGGACGAAATGGCAAGCTTTATATCCGGCATGACCCGCGAGTGCAAGTACTATCGGTTTTATGACGAATATAAGAGTGTTCATAAGCAAATCTAACAAAGCATATGGCGGACTTTTGAGGAAAATGCTCAACTGTCCGCTATATTTTTTCATTTTTCACAAATGAGAAAACAAGAGAAAACGAGAGAAAAAACGAGAAAAAACGAGCTTCAGTTTTCTAAATTGTTTTTTTCAAAAAAAGTTTCAAAAAAGCATTGACAAAGATATATTTATATGTTATAATGTCTAGGCTTGAAAAAATGCGCGCACAGAGTATGCGCAAACTAAAATTCGGAGGAATTAAAATGTCAACATTTATGGCAAACAAAGAGACCATCGAACGCAGATGGTTCGTTATTGACGCAGCCGGCAAGCCCCTCGGCAAGACCGCTGTTAAGGCTGCTACCATTCTTCGCGGCAAGCACAGACCTGAGTTTACCCCCCACGCTGACTGCGGTGAGTTCGTTATCATCGTAAACGCTGAGAAGGCTATTCTCACCGGTAAGAAGCTTGAGCAGAAGTTCTACCGCCACCATTCCGGTTACATCGGCGGACTTAAAGAGGTTAACTACAAGACTCTTATGAACACCCGTCCCGAGCTCGCAGTTGAGCTTGCTGTAAAGGGTATGCTTCCCCACAATTCCCTTGGTGACAAGGCATTCACTCGCCTTCACGTTTACAAAGGCGAAAATCACAACCAGGCTGCTCAGAAGCCTATCGCACTTGACTAATAGGGAGGATAATGATTATGTACACAAGCGCTAAGCCTTATTTTTACGGCACAGGCAGAAGAAAGAAGTCTGTTGCAAGAGTTCGTCTGTACCCCGGTACAGGTGTTATTACCATCAACGGCAGAGATATTGACGATTACTTCGGTCTTGAAACCCTTAAGCTCATCGTTAACCAGCCCTTTGGTGTTACCGAGACTGTCGGTAAGTTTGATATAGTTGCTAACGTAAACGGCGGTGGCTTCTCCGGTCAGGCAGGTGCTATTCGCCACGGCGTTTCCCGCGCACTCGTTCTCGCTGACGAAACCTACAAGCCCCTTCTCAAGAAGGCTGGCCTCCTCACAAGAGACCCCAGAATGAAGGAAAGAAAGAAGTACGGCTTGAAGGCTGCACGTCGCGCACCTCAGTTCTCCAAGAGATAAAAAACTATTTATACTTTGGATTCAAAGCCCACCAAATCGGTGGGCTTTTTTCCGCCTTTTCCATTCGTTTTTTGATCTCCGTCGAACATCGGTTGACAGAGTTAGACTCTGTCATTCGGACTAAAAACTCTTCCCCGAAG